>AP022133.1:3600000-3932343 GCA_014169315.1 Enterobacter cloacae
ATCGCTATACTGAGCTGCAGCCCGTGCTGCGCCAGGTCGGCGATCTGGAACGTATTCTTGCTCGTCTGGCACTGCGTACGGCTCGCCCACGCGATCTCGCGCGTATGCGTCATGCCTTCCAGCAGCTACCGGAACTGCGTGCCCAGCTTGGTGACGTAGCCAGCGCGCCAGTACAGAAGCTGCGCGAAACAATGGGAGAGTTTACCGGGCTTCGCGAATTGCTGGAGCGCGCCATCATTGATGCGCCTCCGGTTCTGGTTCGTGATGGCGGCGTAATTGCACCAGGCTACAACGAAGAGCTGGATGAATGGCGCGCGCTGGCAGACGGTGCAACAGACTACCTTGATAAGCTGGAAATCCGCGAGCGTGAACGTCTGGGGCTGGACACCCTGAAGGTAGGTTATAACGCGATACACGGTTACTACATTCAGATCAGCCGTGGACAAAGCCATCTGGCACCTATCCACTATGTTCGTCGACAAACGCTGAAAAATGCCGAGCGCTATATCATTCCTGAGCTGAAAGAGTATGAGGACAAAGTTCTCACCTCGAAAGGCAAAGCCCTGGCGCTGGAAAAACAGCTTTATGACGAGCTGTTCGACATGCTGATGCCACACCTTGCTGAGCTGCAATTAAGCGCCGGTGCACTGGCTGAACTGGATGTGCTGGTAAACCTGGCAGAACGCGCAGAGACGCTGAACTACACCTGCCCAACCTTTACCGATAAACCCGGTATTCGCATTACCGAGGGTCGACATCCAGTGGTCGAGCGCGTGCTGAACGAGCCGTTCATTGCTAACCCACTAAGCCTGTCACCGCAAAGAAGAATGCTGATCATCACCGGTCCAAACATGGGCGGTAAAAGTACCTATATGCGCCAGACTGCGCTCATCGCCCTGCTCGCCGGGATCGGTAGCTACGTTCCAGCGCAAAAAGTGGAGATTGGCCCAATCGATCGTATCTTCACCCGTGTGGGCGCTGCAGACGATCTGGCAAGCGGGCGTTCAACCTTTATGGTGGAAATGACCGAAACCGCCAACATCCTGCATAACGCAACCGAGTACAGTCTGGTGTTGATGGACGAAGTTGGACGCGGAACGTCAACCTATGACGGACTGTCGCTGGCGTGGGCATGTGCCGAAAGCCTGGCGAATAAAATCAAGGCCATGACGCTGTTTGCAACCCACTATTTCGAACTGACACAGTTGCCAGAGAAGATGGAAGGCGTGGCAAACGTTCATCTTGATGCACTGGAACACGGTGATACCATCGCCTTTATGCACACGGTGCAGGACGGTGCGGCAAGCAAGAGCTATGGCCTGGCCGTCGCAGCGCTGGCGGGCGTGCCGAAAGAGGTGATCAAGCGCGCGCGGCAGAAATTGCGTGAGCTGGAAAGTTTGTCACCCAATGCCGCAGCCACACAGATTGACGGTACACAGATGTCATTGCTGGCTCCTGCAGAAGAAACCTCTCCCGCAGTCGAAGCGCTGGAGAATCTCGACCCGGATTCACTGACACCGCGTCAGGCGCTGGAGTGGATTTACCGGCTGAAGAGTTTGGTTTAGTCCTTTGTCGTCTGGGCCCGGTGGCGCTCACGCTTACCGGGCTTTTTTCAGCGCTTCAGCAATCAGGTTGATGAGGTATTTTCAGGACGCCTTAACAAAGTAAAGCAGGTGCGAGTTTTCGGCACTTATCAAAAAGATGCGCCCCGATTAATTAACCCTCATGCGCATAAAATCGATAAATGTCCGCACTTTCGCAGGCACATGCTGGGCATCAGGATACACCGCGTAGATACCCTGCCGTGCAAAACGGTATCCCGGTAAAACCGATACCAGTTTTCCCGCATCAAGAGCATTTCGAACCAGCCACTCCGGAAGTAGCGCCACACCGCTTCCTGCCAGAGCAAAGGCCATCAGCGCCTGAGCACTGTCCGCAAACAAACGCGGTGCTTTTTTTATCTCCAGGGTGGCTGACGCCCCCCGTGCATCTTTCACCTGCCAGTGCAGCGGCGAGGCCAGGCGCTCGTGAATAATCCAGTCTGCTTCAGCCAGCTGTTCCAGCGATTCAACCGGATGGTCAAGCAGCCAACGAGGCGTCGCAACGGGCAGGATGGAAAAGTGGGTAATCAATGCGGCGTGATAACGTGAATCTGCGAGGGTTCCCAGTCTGATGGCGACATCAAAGCGTTCAGAGATAAGGTCGGCATGCAGAGACGACGAGACATGACGTATGCGCAGGCTCGGGTGTAGCTGGCTGAACCCGGCCAGCAAAGGTATCACGATCTGCGAACCGTACTCGGGCGTAGTGGTGATCCGCAATTCCCCCGTAAGCCCGGCATGGTTTGCGCGGACATCATCCCGCAATCGCTCTGCATCCTTTAAAAGCGCCACGCTACGTTGATGAAAAAGCGCCCCTGCCTCGGTTAACCTCAGGCGACGGGTAGATCGCAGCAACAACGTTACGCCCAGCTCATCTTCAAGCTGGCGAATATTGAAACTGACGACAGCTTTTGTCAGCCCCATCGCATCTGCTGCGGCGGTGAAACTGCCTGTGTCCGCTACCGCAACAAACATCGCCGTACGCTGTAAATTAATCATTATCAGCCTTGAGAACTGTCAAAATAATTTTGACAGAATATCTCAGTTTGTCGTGTTTATCAGCACATTAAGGAACGCTACGATCCGCCTCCTCACCGGAGGATCTACCATGACGTATCGCAGCAAAGTCGCAGTTGTCTATCTGCTGGGCTTTTTTCTTGATCTGATTAATATGTTTATCGCCAGCGTCGCTTTTCCGGCAATGGCTCACGCCTTTAACACCACGCCTTCAGCACTTTCCTGGGTCAGTAACGGGTACATTGCCGGTCTGACACTGGTGATCCCCTTCAGCACCGTGCTGACGCGCCGCATCGGGCCAAAGCGCGTTATCCTGCTTTCACTTTTTCTGTTCAGCGCAGCCTCTGCTGCAGCGGGCCTGTCATCCTCGCTGGAGAGCCTGATTGTCTGGCGAGTGCTGCAGGGGATTGGGGGTGGTTTGCTGATCCCGGTTGGACAGGCACTGACATGGCAACAATTTAAGCCCCACGAGCGCGCCAGACTCTCTTCAGCGGTCATGCTGGTTGCGTTGCTTGCCCCCGCTTGCTCACCCGCTATTGGGGGACTGCTGGTTCAGGCATTAAGCTGGCGCTGGATATTTTTCGCCACGCTCCCGGTTGCCATCGTGACCTTTGCTTTGGCCTGCCTGTGGCTTAAACACGAAATGCCACCGATGAAAGCAACCAGGCTGCTAAACCTGCCTTTGCTGACGGACCCGCTTTTACGTTTTTCCATGCTGGTCTATTTATGTGTCCCCGGCATGTTTATCGGGGTAAACGTCACGGGCATGTTTTATCTTCAGAGCGAGGCCAATATGACACCAGCTGCAACGGGGATGCTTATGCTGCCGTGGTCTGTGGCATCGTTTATAGCCATCACGGCGACAGGACGCTATTTTAACCGTATCGGACCCCGGCCGCTGATTGTCCTCGGTTGCCTTTTGCAGGCAACGGGCATTCTGCTTTTGATTAACGCCAGTTCGGCAATGCTGTTACCTGCCGTTGCGTTTACCTTGATGGGCGCAGGCGGAAGCCTTTGCAGCAGTACGGCTCAGAGTAGCGCTTTTTTGACGACGCACCAGGAAGATATGCCGGATGCCAGCGCGCTGTGGAATCTTAATCGGCAGTTAAGCTTTTTTGCAGGAGCCCTGTTGCTGGCGCAGGCGCTGAACCTGGCGCTGGCCTGGCTGACACCGCTCGCCGCGTGGCACGGGATGTTTATTTTTGCTGCAGGTATCACCTTACTGCCTGTACTGTATGTTTTTCGTCTTAACAATACGCAGGCGCTAACCCAGCTGCGACAGGAGAATTCATGACGGCTTTCGAACACGAAATTATCGACCTCCACATTGCGCTTGAAAACTGGTTAGGCAAAGGCGAAGGCGATCCCAGCGCCCTGCTCACCCGTTTCCGGCCAGATTTTCTGATGATCCCACCGGGTGGGGCACATTTCGACTATCAAGCCCTTGCCAGTTTCCTGGACAGTCAGCGCGGAAGCCGTCCCGGTCTGAAGATCGTCATTGATGAATTAACGACGCTACAAACCTGGAACAACGGCGCAGTGCTTCACTATCGGGAGACGCAAACCCGCCCGGAGCAGCCACTCAACGTGCGCTGGTCAACCGCGGTGCTCAATCAGGAAGGCGATCGGATAACGTGGCGTTTGCTGCACGAAACCGCGCAGCCGTAACACAAAAGAAAAAGGCTCGTCTCACGACGAGCCTTTTTTGACGAATGGTTGCTTACTCGCGGAACAGCGCTTCGATATTCAGCCCTTGCCCCTGCAGGATTTCACGCAGGCGACGCAGACCTTCAACCTGAATCTGGCGGACACGTTCACGGGTCAGGCCAATCTCACGGCCGACGTCTTCCAGTGTCGCAGCTTCATACCCCAGTAAACCGAAACGACGTGCCAGCACTTCACGCTGTTTGGCGTTCAGTTCGAACAGCCATTTGACGATGCTCTGTTTCATGTCATCGTCCTGCGTGGTGTCTTCCGGGCCGTTGTCTTTTTCATCGGCCAGGATGTCCAGCAGCGCTTTTTCGGAGTCGCCACCCAACGGGGTGTCAACTGAGGTAATGCGCTCGTTGAGACGCAGCATACGGCTTACGTCATCAACCGGTTTATCGAGTTGTTCGGCAATCTCTTCCGCACTTGGCTCGTGGTCCAGCTTATGGGACAACTCGCGCGCGGTACGCAGATAGACATTCAACTCTTTGACGATGTGGATTGGCAGGCGGATCGTACGGGTCTGGTTCATAATTGCCCGTTCGATAGTCTGACGAATCCACCAGGTAGCGTAAGTGGAGAAGCGGAACCCACGTTCCGGGTCAAACTTCTCTACTGCGCGGATGAGACCTAAGTTGCCCTCTTCAATCAGATCCAGCAGAGCCAGACCACGATTACCGTAACGACGGGCAATTTTCACGACCAGACGCAAGTTACTTTCAATCATGCGACGGCGCGAGGCAACATCACCACGCAAAGCACGACGTGCGAAATAGACTTCTTCTTCGGCCGTTAACAGTGGGGAGTAACCAATCTCCCCAAGGTAAAGCTGAGTCGCGTCCAGTACACGCTGTGTGGCTCCCTGCGATAACAGCTCTTCTTCAGCCAAATCGTTATCACTGGGTTCCTCTTCTACTAAGGCTTTTTCGTCAAAAGCCTCTGCTCCGTTCTCATCAAATTCCGCATCTTCATTTAAATCATGAACTTTCAGCGTATTCTGACTCATAAGGTGGCTCCTACCCGTGATCCCTGAACAAGACACCCAGGTTGGCATGCCCCGTCAAATTATCGCTGCGGTAGATACTGCAGCGGGTTTACGGATTTCCCCTTGTAACGAATTTCAAAATGCAAGCGTGTAGAACTGGTACCGGTGCTACCCATAGTAGCGATTTTTTGCCCCGCCTTAACTTCTTGTTGTTCCCGGACCAGCATTGTGTCGTTATGGGCGTAGGCACTCAGGTAATCATCGTTATGTTTGATGATAATAAGATTACCGTAACCGCGCAGCGCGTTACCGGCATACACAACGCGCCCATCTGCGGTCGCGATGATAGCCTGTCCCTTACTTCCTGCGATATCGATCCCTTTGTTCCCACCTTCGGTAGAAGAGAAGTTCTCGATAACCTTGCCGTCAGTTGGCCAGCGCCATGCAGAGATAGGCGAACTGGTAGATGAACTGCTGGCAGTCGGTTCGATAGAGCTAACCACAGGTGCCGTAGTCGGTGCTGTGACAGCAGTCGCAGTCCCTTTATTATTCGGCAACATTTTGTTAGCACTCTGATCACCTGAATCTTCAGAATACGTAATTACAGGTTGCGAAGCAACCACCGTGGTGGTTTTTTGTGCAGGTTTAACGCTGTTATTTTGCGCCGTGACATCTGCCGCTGAAACGGTATTGCCCGGCGTGAGCGGTGTGCCCGTGGCGTTGCCGACCTGGAGCGTCTGACCGACTTCCAGTCCATACGGAGCCTGGACATTATTACGCTGAGCCAGGTCGCGGAAATCGTTCCCGGTGATCCACGCAATGTAGAACAGCGTGTCACCACGCTTCACGGTGTACGTACTGCCGCCGGTATAGCTCCCTTTTGGAATGTTCCCATACTGACGGTTATAAACTATGCGCCCATTTTGGGTCTGCACAGGCTGTTGCACTGGCTGAATCTGTGTTGGCTGCGATACCGGTTGCTTAACCGGTTGAATCTGCTGCGTCTGCTGTGTCGTGGAACCCATTTTTGGCGGAGGGGTGATCAACATTCCGCTGGACGTGTTACCCGATCCGCTGTTTCCGCCTACGGAACTCACAGACGCAGGTGCGTTACCAGAATTTGAACAACCTGCCAGCCATAGCGAAACCAGTGATAATGCCGCAACACGGCTGATGGTGAATTTAGGGCTTCCCGCGCTCATTTATCCCCCAGGAATGTGTTAACTACCAGTGACTTAAAAATAACCGTGATGGCTCGAACCTTTCGCGCCACACCATACGCTGAATTTGCCTTAATAACCCTGGATAATTCCGAGTCTCAGGCCAGCTCACCCTTAACGAGTGGGACGAAGCGCACGGCTTCCACGGTATCGATAATAAATTCGCCGCCGCGTCGACGAACGCGCTTCAAAAGCTGCTGCTCGTCCCCCACGGGCAGAACCAGAATGCCCCCTTCATCAAGCTGGGACAACAGTGCCGCAGGGATCTCAGGCGGAGCGGCCGTCACGATGATGGCATCGAATGGGGCTCGTGCCTGCCAACCCTGCCATCCATCACCGTGCCGTGTCGAAACATTATGTAAATCCAGTTGTTTCAGGCGACGACGCGCCTGCCACTGTAAACCTTTAATTCGCTCGACCGAGCAAACATGGTGAACCAGATGCGCCAGGATCGCCGTTTGATACCCCGACCCGGTGCCAATCTCCAGCACGCGGGACTCCGGCGTTAATTCCAGAAGTTCCGTCATGCGTGCCACCATGTAGGGCTGTGAAATCGTCTGGCCCTGCCCGATAGGCAACGCCACGTTTTCCCATGCTTTGTGTTCAAACGCCTCGTCAACAAACTTCTCGCGGGGAACCTGGGCAAGCGCATCCAGCACATGCTCGTCAGTGATCCCCTGAGCGCGTAATTGTTCCAGAAGAGTTTGTACACGTTTGCTTACCATTGCGTGTTCACTCCAACGCGATCCAGCCAACCCGACACGACATCATGCGCGCTATAGGCGGTTAAATCTACGTGCAACGGCGTAACGGAAACGTATCCTTCATCTACGGCGGCAAAATCCGTATCCGGCCCGGCATCGCATTTTTCACCCGGTGGGCCAATCCAGTAGAGCGTATTGCCACGCGGATCCTGCTGCGGGATCACCTGGTCAGCCGGATGACGACTGCCACAGCGCGTCACACGAATGCCTTTGATTTCATTCAGCGGTAGATCGGGAACATTGATGTTAAGAATGCGGCCGGTACGCAGCGGTTCACGGCTCAGCGCCCGAAGAATCGAACAGGTGACTGCCGCCGCTGTGTCGTAATGCTTATGACCGTTAAGCGATACCGCCAGCGCCGGGAACCCCAGATGACGCCCTTCCATCGCGGCCGCCACGGTACCCGAGTAGATAACGTCATCGCCGAGATTTGGCCCGGCATTGATACCGGACACAACAATATCCGGACGCGGGCGCATCAGCGTATTCACGCCCAGGAACACACAGTCGGTCGGTGTGCCCATCTGCACGGAAATATCACCATTATCAAAGGTAAAGGTGCGAAGCGACGACTCCAGCGTCAATGAGTTAGACGCCCCACTGCGGTTACGATCGGGAGCCACTACCTGCACTTCTGCAAATTCGCGAAGATGTTTCGCCAGCGTCTGAATACCTGGCGCATGGATCCCGTCATCGTTACTCAGCAATATTCGCATAATCACCCGACGTGTTGATAAGTTCCCTGACAACACTGGTGGCAAAGCTACCTGCCGGCAGCCAGAAGCGTAACTCAACGGTCACGTCATCCCACCAGTTCCAACTCAACTGTTGCGGGTAGAGCAGCATCGCACGGCGTGCCGCTTCGACTTTTTCCCGCACCAGCAATGATTGTAATTCTTGTGCATCTGCCACGGCTGACTGCTCAGCGGCCAGCGCAGCGCCCTGAGGGCCCCACTCGCCCGTACCGGGCAGCGCTGCGGTAATCATCAGCGCTTTGGCGTCCACGCGAGCCTGTACGTCAGCCATCTCTTCAGCCGTCGCCACAAACCAGCTTCCGCGTCCCGCTAATTGTAGCGCATCGCCGACAACAACTTGATTCGCGTCTGGTTTTTTCAGTCGTTCGCTCACAATCTGATTAAACAACGCACTGCGGGCCGCCGACAACCAAAAACTGCGTTTATTCCTGTCACGAACCGGTGCATCGCTTTGCGCCCAGCGCAGTGCGCCCTGCAGGTTACTGCCGCCGATCCCAAAGCGCTGTGCGCCAAAGTAGTTCGGCACGCCCTGCTCGCTGATGGCGTTCAGGCGTTTTTCGACGTCATCACGATTAGTGACTTCGCGCAGCACCAGTGTAAAGTCGTTACCTTTCAACGCCCCCAGACGCAGTTTGCGCTTATGGCGGGCATACTCCAGCACCTTACAGCCTTCGAGCTCAAATTGGCTTAAATCAGGCATCGCATTGCCCGGCACACGCGCGCAAAGCCACTGTTCAGTGACCGCGTGTTTGTCTTTCTGCCCGGCGAAACTCACTTCGCGGGCGTGAATTTTCAGGAATTTCGCCAGCGCGTCGGCTACAAACCGGGTGTTGCAGCCGTTTTTCAGAATGCGTACCAGAATGTGCTCGCCTTCGCCGTCCGGCTCAAAACCTAAATCTTCCACTACGACGAAATCTTCAGGACTGGCTTTCAGCAGGCCGTTCCCCTGCGGTTTACCATGCAGGTACGTCAGGTCATCGAAATCGGTCATTTGGCCGCCTTCAGCAGCAGCGCCACGGCTTCACAGGCAATGCCTTCGCCACGGCCAGTAAACCCAAGTTTCTCAGTGGTGGTCGCTTTGACGTTGACGTCATCCATGTGGCAACCCAGATCTTCGGCAATAAACACGCGCATCTGTGGAATATGGGGCAGCATTTTGGGAGCCTGGGCGATGATCGTCACGTCAACGTTGCCCAGGGTGTAACCTTTAGCCTGAATACGATGCCAGGCTTCGCGCAGCAGCGCACGGCTGTCAGCCCCTTTAAACGCCGGGTCGGTGTCCGGGAACAGCTTGCCGATATCACCCAGCGCGGCAGCTCCGAGCAGCGCGTCGGTTAAGGCATGCAGCGCCACGTCGCCATCAGAATGCGCCAGCAGACCTTTTTCATAAGGAATGCGTACGCCGCCAATGATAATTGGGCCTTCTCCGCCAAAGGCGTGTACATCAAAACCGTGTCCAATTCGCATTATGCCTTCTCCTGATGGGTCGAACGGGTAAGATAGAATTCCGCAAGCTGTAAATCTTCCGGGCGCGTCACTTTTATATTATCAGCGCGCCCTTCAACAAGCTCAGGATGAAAACCGCAATACTCCAGCGCCGAGGCTTCGTCCGTAATGGTCGCACCTTCTTTAAGCGCACGCGTTAAGCAGTTGTGGAGTAACTCGCGGGGGAAAAATTGTGGCGTCAGCGCGTGCCATAAATCGACGCGCTCAACGGTATGAGCAATGGCCAGTTTGCCCGGTTCGGCACGCTTCATGGTGTCGCGCACGGGTGCAGCCAGAATGCCGCCCACCTTGCTGGTTTCGCTAATTGCCAACAGGCGCGCCAGGTCATCCTGGTGCAGGCACGGACGTGCGGCATCGTGCACCAGAACCCACTGCGCATCTTTGGCAGCCTGAGTGCCCGCCAGCACGGAGTCGGCGCGCTCGGCACCACCATCAACAACCGTTATCTGAGGATGATTTGCCAGCGGCAGTTGCGCGAAACGGGCATCACCCGGGCTGATGGCGATGACCACGCGCGTCACCCGTGGATGCGCCAGCAGCGCCGCCACGGAGTGCTCAAGGATCGTTTTATCACCAATAGAAAGGTATTGCTTGGGACATTCTGTCTGCATGCGCCGGCCAAAACCCGCAGCCGGCACCACGGCGCATACGTCCGAAAAAGTTACTGCCATGTCGTAATCCTGGGCCTGATTATCGATTATTCTGTGCTGAGCCCTGATTGCGTTTAGACGCATCCGGAACCAGACGATAAAAGGTTTCGCCCGGCTTAGTCATACTGAGTTCATTACGTGCGCGTTCCTCAATCGCCTCTTGCCCGCCATTGAGGTCATCAATTTCAGCAAAGAGTTGATCGTTTCGCGCCTTAAGTTTGGCGTTTGTTGCCTGCTGAGCCGCGACGTCATCGCTCACCCGGCTATAGTCGTGCAGCCCGTTCTTACCGAACCACAGCGAATATTGCAGCCAGACCAGCAAAGCCAGCAACAGCAGCGTTAGTTTACCCATCCTGCCCCCTGAAAAACGGCATCATCATCCCAAAACGCCCCCAGGACTCTACGCCGGGGTAACAGAGATGCCGCAACATCGCGGGCAAATGTACCACATTTTTTCCGCAGAATCGCCCTGCACAATATTGTCACACAGTTGGTTACGGTTTGAATTATGGCTGAACTTAGCCCATGAGCCACAAAAATAACAGCCCAAACATCAGAACCACCGTCACAATCGTGACCACGGTACTGTACAGGAGTTTGCCATTGAGTAGCGAATGCAGCGCAATGCCAACGACAACCGCCACGGGCATCAGCGCCAGGAAAAAAGGCCAGGTGTAGAGGAAGAAAAACAGCGTGTTACCGCCGTAGATCAGAAAAGGGATACCCAGCGCCAGTAACCACGAGGCGAAGCCGACGATGGCCCCAGGAAATGACCAGGTCGTCTCGTCGTCGGTCGATAACGGCTCCGACCCGGTGGTGATAATGTAGTTTTCGCTGTTGCGCATAGCTAATCCTGTGACCATGACTCACCGCTCGGGAAAACTGCCCCCGAACGATACCGCCTCAGGATCTGATAATATCGTCCCGTTTGAGCAGATCTAATAATTGGCTTACTAAATTTGTTACCAATTGTTGACCTTCCAGGTGAATTTCAGGCGATTCAGGCGCTTCATATACCGCATCAATACCGGTGAAGTTCCGCAGCTCGCCCGCGCGGGCTTTCTTATAAAGCCCTTTGGGATCGCGCGCTTCGCAAACCGCCAGCGGGGTATCAACAAACACCTCGATAAAGCGATCCTGACCTACGCGCTCGCGCACCATCTGGCGCTCGGCGCGATGAGGTGAGATAAACGCGGTCAGCACTACCAGCCCGGCATCCGCCATCAGGCTGGCAACCTCCCCCACCCGACGGATATTTTCTTTGCGGTCTTCGTCGCTAAACCCTAAATCACTGCACAGGCCGTGGCGCACGTTGTCACCATCCAGCAGGTAAGTACTCACCCCTTGCTGGTGTAACGCCTCTTCCAGCGCGCCCGCTACCGTGGATTTACCGGAACCAGACAGCCCGGTAAACCACAGCACAACCCCACGGTGACCGTGGAGTTGCTCGCGCGCTGCGACGGTAACCGGATGAGGATGCCAGACGACGTTCTCATCATGATCGGCCATTATTTGCCTCCCAGCAGATCGCGTGCGCCCCAGTGCGGGAAGTGCTTACGCACCAGCGCGTTCAGCTCCAGCTCAAAGGCGCTGAATTCGGATGGCACGGCGGCCTGGCCGTTGGGCTCGCGCACCATACCGGCCCCGACGGTGACGTTAGAAATCCTGTCGATAAAGATCAGCCCACCGGTGACCGGGTTATGCTGGTATTTATCCAGCACCAGCGGTTCATCAAAGGTCAGATCCACCAGCCCAATCCCGTTCAGCGGCAGTCCGGTGACTTCGCGCTGGGTCAGATTGTTGATGTCCACCTGGAACTGAATGCCGTCCACGCGGGCACGGGTTTTCTTACCCGCAATTTTAATGTCGTAGCTTTGGCCAGCGGCCAGCGGCTGTTCAGCCATCCACACCACATCAACGGCAGCGCCCTGCACCGCCGCCAGCGTTTCGTGAGCATCTACCAGCAGGTCACCCCGGCTGATATCAATCTCATCTTTCAGCACCAGCGTCACCGCTTCACCTGCACCGGCTTCCGACAGATCGCCATCAAAGGTCACGATGCGGGCAATGGCCGATTCCACACCCGATGGCAGCACTTTCACACGCTGGCCAACCTTCACGCTACCGGAAGCAAGCGTGCCGGAGAAGCCGCGGAAATCAAGGTTCGGACGGTTAACATACTGCACCGGGAAGCGCATCGGCTGAGTGTCAACCACGCGCTGAATCTCTACGGTTTCCAGCACTTCCAGCAGCGTCGGGCCACTGTACCACGGCATGTTTTCGCTCTGGGACGCGACATTATCGCCTTCCAGTGCAGAGAGCGGCACAAAGCGAATATCCAGATTACCCGGCAGTTGTTCGGCAAAGGTCAGGTAGCTCTGACGGATCTCCCCGAACTTCTCTTCGCTGAAGTTCACCAGATCCATTTTGTTCACCGCCACCACCAGGTGTTTGATCCCCAACAGCGTGGAGATAAAGCTATGGCGGCGGGTTTGATCCAGCACGCCTTTACGGGCGTCGATCAGCAGGATCGCCAGCTCACAGGTGGACGCACCGGTCGCCATGTTACGGGTGTACTGCTCATGCCCCGGGGTGTCGGCAATAATAAATTTGCGCTTCTCTGTGGAGAAATAGCGGTAGGCCACATCAATGGTGATGCCCTGCTCGCGTTCCGCCTGCAGACCATCAACCAGCAGCGCCAGGTCGAGTTTTTCACCCTGGGTGCCGTGACGCTTGCTGTCATTGTGCAGGGACGAGAGCTGATCTTCATAAATCTGGCGCGTGTCGTGCAGCAGACGGCCAATCAGGGTACTTTTCCCGTCATCGACGCTGCCACAGGTCAGAAAACGCAGCAGGCTTTTGTGCTGCTGTGCGTGCAGGTAAGCTTCTACGCCGCCTTCATCAGCAATTTGTTGGGCAATTGTGGTGTTCATGGCGGCTCCTTAGAAATAACCCTGACGTTTCTTCAGCTCCATCGAGCCAGCCTGGTCGCGGTCAATCACGCGGCCCTGTCGCTCACTGGTGGTCGACACCAGCATCTCCTCGATGATCTCCGGCAGCGTCTGCGCGTGAGATTCCACCGCGCCGGTCAGCGGCCAGCAGCCGAGAGTACGGAAACGCACCATCTGTTTTTTGATCACTTCACCCGGCTGCAGGTCAATGCGATCGTCGTCGATCATCATCAGCATGCCATCGCGTTCCAGAACCGGACGTTCTGCCGCCAGATACAGTGGAACGATTTCAATATTTTCCAGATAGATATACTGCCAGATATCCAGCTCGGTCCAGTTAGAAAGCGGGAAGACGCGAATGCTTTCGCCTTTGTTAATCTGGCCGTTGTAGTTGTGCCACAGCTCCGGACGCTGATTTTTCGGGTCCCAGCGGTGGAAACGGTCGCGGAAGGAGTAAATACGCTCTTTGGCACGGGATTTCTCTTCATCACGGCGTGCACCGCCAAAGGCGGCATCAAAACCGTATTTATTCAGCGCCTGCTTCAAGCCTTCGGTTTTCATGATATCGGTATGTTTGGCGCTGCCGTGTACAAACGGGTTAATGCCCATCGCCACCCCTTCCGGGTTTTTATGCACCAGCAGCTCACAGCCGTAGGCTTTCGCAGTACGGTCGCGGAATTCATACATCTCGCGGAATTTCCAGCCGGTATCAACGTGCAGCAGCGGGAACGGCAGCGTGCCCGGATAAAACGCTTTACGCGCCAGGTGCAGCATCACGCTGGAATCTTTGCCGATGGAGTACATCATCACCGGGTTAGAGAACTCAGCTGCCACTTCGCGGATAATATGGATACTTTCCGCTTCGAGTTGCCGCAGGTGAGTAAGTCGTTTTTGGTCCATAACCGTTCCTTAAGCCAGAATCACCGCAGAAGAACGGAAGTTCTCTGCGTCTGTTGTATGTTGAACGTGCTGTGCAACTAACAACCGGGAATAGTGGGACTATAGGGGGCGGCTTAGATCGAATGAAATTACGAATTGGAATGAGTAGTTACTCAATGGAATAACGACACAGAAATAAAAATATCAAAAAGTGCTTAACATGCGAAATATCGGGCATTTAAGAGCATTTCAAATTGTGCATACGGGATCACAGTTTCATACTAAGCAGGTTAAAAATTTGCTCTGTTTTTAAGGACTCACTATGTTATCCGCAACGCGCCACCGTATGGCTGCCCTGGCGCTCGGCGTTTGCTTTATCCTTCCGGCTCAGGCAAAAAATCAACCGTATGGTGAAATCGCCAATATGCAGGCGCGGCACATTGCAACGGTCTTTCCTGGTCGCATGACCGGCACGCCAGCAGAGATGCTCTCTGCAGACTATATTCGCCAGCAGTTTGCGGATATGGGTTACCAAAGTGATATCCGGTCGTTCCACAGCCGCTACATCTATACCTCACGCAACAAAACGAAAAACTGGCATAACGTGACCGGCAGCACCGTCATTGCTGCACACGAGGGCCACGCCGCCCAGCAGATTATTATTATTGCGCATCTCGATACCTACGCGCCGATGAGCGATGCCGATATCGATAATAACCTCGGCGGGCTGACGCTGCAGGGAATGGATGATAACGCGGCCGGTCTGGGCGTCATGCTCGAACTGGCCGAGCGCATGAAGAATGTCCCGACAAAATACGGAATTCGCTTTGTCGCGACCAGCGGTGAAGAAGAAGGAAAACTCGGCGCTGAGAATATCCTTAAGCGCATGAGTGCAGAAGAGAAGAAAAATACGCTGCTGGTGATTAACCTCGATAACCTGATCGTGGGCGATAAACTCTATTTCAACAGCGGACAAAGTACCCCTGGCACCGTGCGTAAACTCACGCGAGACCGGGCGCTGGCCATTGCCCGTAATCAGGGTGTGTATGCTACCAGCAATCCTGGCGGCAACCCGGCGCATCCAAAAGGAACCGCCTGTTGTTCCGACGGTGAAGTATTCGACAAAGCGGGTATTCCGGTACTGTACGTTGAGGCCACTAACTGGACGCTGGGCAAGAAAGATGGCTATCAACAGCGTGCCAAATCGAAAGCCTTCCCGGACGGGACAAGCTGGCATGACATCAGACTGGATAATCAGCAGCACATTGATAGCGCGCTACCGCAAAGAATTGAACACCGCAGTCGCGATGTGGTGAAAGTGATGTTGCCGCTGGTGAAAGAACTGGCGAAAGCAAATAAGGCTTAGTGCTGCCTGATGCCCTCACCCCGACCCTCTCCCACAGGGAGAGGGAGGATATGGGATCACCCCGCCCCTCTCCCATGTACGGTCCGGGGACATGGGATCACCCTTCGTGCAACCCGCACTCGCGCTTCAGCCCAAAGAATCGCGTCTCTTCTTCCGCCATTCCCGGCTCCCATTTACGCGTGGTGTGGGTATCGCCGACTGACAGATAGCCCTGATCCCACAGCGGATGGTACTTCAGCCCGTGTTTTTGCAGGTACTGGTAAACCGTACGGTTATCCCAGTCAATAATCGGCAGCACTTTGAACACACCGCGCTGAACAGCCAGCACCGGCAATGTCGCCCGGCTACCGGACTGCTCGCGGCGCAGGCCCGCAAACCAGGTCTGCGCGTTGAGCTCTTTCAGCGCACGGTTCATCGGCTCGACTTTGTTGATCTCATTGTATTTCTCAATGCCCTCAACACCCTGCTCCCACAGCTTGCCGTAACGCGCCTCCTGCCAGGCCGCGCTCTGCTCTCCACGGTAGACTTTCAGGTTCAGTTTGAGCGTGTCCGTCAGCTCATCAATAAACTGGTAGGTTTCCGGGAACAGGTAGCCGGTATCGGTGAGGATCACCGGAATGTCCGGTCGAATTTGATTCACCAGATGCAGGCTGACCGCCGCCTGGATACCAAAACTCGACGAGAGAACATAGTCACCCGGCAGGTTTTCCAGCGCCCACGCCACTCGCCCTTCGGCGTCCAGTTTTTCCAGCTCTGCGTTGGTTTCCGCCAGTGCCAGAATACGTTCAACTTTTGGCAGTTCGTTAAGGGCGTTTAGATCGAGTACGGACATAATTACCTCTCGTGGTTACTCCCAGAAATCCCGTGCGGGATCGAGCACCGGGCGAATGATGCCCGCACGCACCGTAAAGTCACCGAAGCCTTCACCCGCTTCGCGCTCTTTCGCCCAGCGCCCGACAAGCTCGTCAATGGAATCGAGAATTTCCGGTTCCGTAATATTTTCGCGATACATACGCGGAATGCGTGTACCCATCCGGTTGCCGCCGAGATGCACGTTGTAGCGGCCCGGCGCTTTACCGACCAGCCCCAGTTCGGCCAGCATCGCGCGGCCACAGCCGTTCGGACAACCGGTCACACGCATCACAATGTGCTCTTCAGGAATACCGTGCTTTTCCAGAATCACTTCCACTTTATCGGTGAACGACGGCAGGAAGCGTTCGGCTTCCGCCATCGCCAGCGGACAGGTCGGGAATGACACGCAGGCCATCGAGTTTTCACGCTGCGGTTTGACCGCATTCATCAACCCGTGATCGCGTGCCAGCTTCTCGATCTTCGCCTTCTGGCTATCCGGCACACCGGCAATGATCAGGTTCTGGTTGGCGGTAATGCGGAACTCACCTTTGTGGATCTTAGCAATTTCCAGCAGACCGGTTTTCAGCGGACGACCTGGATAATCCAGAATACGACCGTTTTCGATAAACAGCGTCAGGTGCCATTTATTGTCGATACCTTTTACCCAGCCGATGCGATCGCCACGACCGGTGAATTCGTACGGACGGATCGGCTCAAACTTAATACCCGCGCGACGCTCTACTTCCTCTTTGAACGTCTCGACGCCTACGCGCTCCAGGGTATATTTGGTTTTCGCGTTTTTACGATCGGTACGGTTACCCCAGTCACGCTGAGTGGTGACTACCGCTTCCGCCACGGCCAGCGTGTGCTCCAGCGGCAGGAAGCCGAACTCGCTCGCGGTGCGGGCATAGGTCTTCTTGTTACCGTGTTCAATGGACAAACCGCCGCCCACCAGCAGATTAAAGCCCACCAGCTTGCCGTTTTCGGCAATCGCCACAAAGTTCATGTCGTTGGCGTGCAGATCGATATCGTTCTGCGGCGGGATCACCACCGTGGTTTTGAACTTACGCGGCAGATAGGTCTGGCCGAGGATCGGTTCTTCGTCGGTGGTGGCGACTTTTTCCTGATCGAGCCAGATCTCCGCATAAGCGCGGGTACGTGGCAACAGATGCTCAGAAATTTTCTTCGCCCACTCATACGCTTCTGCATGCAGTTCGGACTCAAACGGGTTCGAGGTGCACAGCACGTTACGGTTCATATCGTTGGCGGTCGCCAGCGCGTCCAGGCCAACAGAGTGCAGCATCTGGTGTACCGGCTTCACGTTCTTCTTCAGAATACCGTGGAACTGGAAGGTCTGACGGTTGGTCAGACGAATGCTGCCGTAAATAGTATTGTCATGGGCAAACTTGTCGATCGCCTGCCACTGTTTGGTGGTGATAACCCCACCCGGCAGACGACAGCGCAGCAGCATTGCATGACGCGGCTCCAGCTTTTGTTCAGCACGCTCGGCGCGGATGTCACGGTCGTCCTGCTGGTACATACCGTGGAAACGGATCAACAGGAAGTTATCGCCTTTGAAACCGCCGGTCAGACCGTCATTTAAATCTTCGGCAATGGTGCCGCGCAGGTAGTTACTCTCAACCTTCATGCGCTCGGCATCAGACAGTTTGCCTTCGACCACCAGTGGGCCAGGATGTTTTTCACTCATTAGTAGACATCTCGCTGATAACGGCGCTCAACGCGCAGCTCACTTAAAAATTCATCCGCCGTTTCGGCATCCATACCGCCGAATTCGGCAATCACGTCCAGTAACGTCTGCTCAACGTCTTTCGCCATGCGATTGGCGTCGCCGCAGACATAAATATGGGCACCGTCATTGATCCAGCGCCACAGCTCTGCACCCTGTTCGCGCAGTTTGTCTTGTACGTAGACTTTTTCTTTTTGGTCGCGAGACCAGGCCAGATCGATGCGCGAAAGTACGCCTTCTTTGACGTAGCGCTGCCATTCAACCTGGTAGAGGAAATCGTCGGTAAAGTGCGGGTTGCCGAAGAACAGCCAGTTTTTGCCCGGCGCTTCATTTGCTGCGCGCTGCTGCATAAATGAACGGAACGGTGCAATACCGGTGCCCGGGCCAATCATAATGACCGGCGTTTCCGGGTTTGCTGGCAGACGGAAGTTATCGTTGTGCTCGATAAAGATCCGGACTTCGCCCTCTTCTTCTACACGGTCAGCCAGGAAGCCTGATGCTCCCCCCGTACGCGCACGGCCTTCGATGTCATAACGCACCACGCCCACGGTGACATGCACTTCGCTCTCCACTTCAGCCTGCGAAGAGGCGATGGAGTACAGGCGCGGCGTCAGTGGACGCAGCAGGCTAATCAGCGCATCGGCATCCAGTTGAGCAGGAGAGAAACGCACCATATCGACAATCGGGGTAGTTGCCGCGTAATGCTGCAATTTCGCCTTGTCGCCAACCAGCGGCAGCAGTGATTCGCTGCGCGTTAAGGTGGCATAGTTCTCAACGATATTGATGGTGTTTACCGTCAGCTCGAAATGCCACTGCAGCGCTTCGCTGAGCGGCAGTGTTTTACCTTCCACGGTGACAGGTTCGTTACCTTTCAACCACAGCAATTCAACCAGCTCTTTCACCAGCGCAGGATCGTTCTGATACCAGACCCCCAGCGCATCACCGGGTTGATAACGCAGACCCGAGTCACCAAGATCGATTTCGATATGACGCACATCTTTTTCAGAGTCACGGCCAGTAATTTTCTGGTTAACGGAAAGCGTCGCCGTCAGCGGAGTCTCTTTGGTGTATGGCGTGGAGTGAATATCATTGACGGCCCCCGTCGCCGTGAGTGTTGCCTGCGCCGATGTCTCTTTCGGAACACGGGCTTTCAGCACCTCAACAATACGCGAGCGCCATTCAGCTGCCGCGGTCTGGTATTCCACATCGGCGTCGACTCTGTCCAGCAGGCGCTCTGCGCCCAGCTCCGCCAGTTTGCTGTCAAAATCTTTACCTGACTGGCAGAAGAATTCATAGGAGGTATCGCCCAGGCCGAACACGGCAAAGGCAGTGCTCGCCAGTTTTGGCGCTTTTTTCGAGAACAGGAACTTATGCAATGCCACCGCTTCTTCAGCAGGCTCACCCTCACCCTGCGTTGAAGCCACAACCACCAGCAGTTTTTCTGACGCGATTTGTTTGAATTTATAATCCCCGGCGTTCACCAGATTCACGTGCAGTTTGGCCGCGAGCAGATCATCACGTAGCGCTTCGGCAACACGGCGGGCATTGCCCGTCTGCGAGGCGGAGATAAGCGTAATGGCCGGGGTCTCAACGGCAGTCGCAGGAGCAGCAACAACGGCTCCTGCCTGTTGGTTAAGTATTCCCCAGAAATAGCCGGACACCCAGGCAAGCTGAGTGGGTGAAAAATCAGTGGTGGCAGCCTGAAGGCGCGCCAGTTGCTCCGGGTTCAGGGGAAGCAAGTTTGAAGGTGGGGCCTGTGTTGTCATGCGTCGTTATGTTCCAGTAGCAAAGCGGAATTTATGCAAAAAGACCAAACTAGGGATAAGGTTAACGGCGGGGATAATAACAATTAAAGAAGGGATGGAAATAATAAATAACCAAATGGACTAACCTGTTTTAGTTATCGTTCTTAACGATAAAACCGATTATTTAACAGATTGAAATTAAACGATAAAAAACAGGAAAAGTGTCTGACAGGCAGGGTTCACACCTTAAAGCCGTTTTAGTTAATGATAAAAATTGTGCTTTCCGGTACTATGCGGCGGTTTTTTCCGCATTACTGAGAGCGATGATGTCCACCACACTGTTTAAAGATTTCACCTTCGAAGCCGCCCACCGCCTTCCGCATGTCCCTGAAGGGCATAAATGTGGCCGCCTGCACGGGCACTCGTTTATGGTGCGTCTTGAGATCACCGGTGAAGTCGATCCGCATACGGGTTGGATCATGGACTTTGCCGAACTGAAGGCCGCCTTCAAACCAACCTATGATCGTCTGGATCACTACTATCTGAATGACATCCCGGGCCTTGAAAACCCGACCAGCGAAGTGCTGGCAAAATGGGTCTGGGATCAGATGAAACCGCTGGTACCACTGCTGAGCGCGGTGATGATCAAAGAAACCTGTACGGCAGGCTGCGTATATCGCGGAGAGTAAAAAAAGCCCGGTCAGACCTAATGCCGATCCGGTGGGCGGTGTAAAAAGGGTTCATGTTCATCATGGACCCTTTTTAAATGGAACTTTCACAAGCTCCCGGCATTATCAATGTCACCTCCCCTGAGCACGCCCGTAGCCTTTCTGACCTCATTCCCCCTGAATTCATTCAGAAGGCGCTAACGCTGACGGATACTGTCACGCTTCGCAAACGCAAACTTCCTCTTGAATCCATGATCTGGCTTGTCGTTGGCATGTCCATTTTCTGCAATCGCCCCATGACTGAGATTGTGAATCTGATGGATATCACTGACAGGACCGGTGAGCCTTTTACCGCCCGCAGCTCAGTCATTCAGCGCCGGAAAACAGCGAAGCCTTCAGCAGACCTGCCGGACGGAATGGTATCGGTGGCTATCCGCAGGTCCGGATGATCTGCCTGATGGACCTGAGCAGCCATCTGATTAATGCCAGCGTCTTTGACAGCGAGAACGTCAGCGAAATGCGACTGGCAGCGCAGCTGGCAGAGAGAACACCGGATGAGAGTATCACTTTGTTCGATAAAGGATTTTACTCACCGGGACTGCTTCATCACTGGCAAACGTGCGGAGAAAAACGGCACTGGCTGCTACCGCTGAAAAAACACACCCAATATGAAGTCGTGCATAAACTGGAGCGCGGCGATGAGTTTGTTGAACTGACAACCAGCCCACAGGCCCGAAAACAGTGGCCTGCACTCCCCGAGCGGTTCACAGCCAGACTGCTGACCCGAACGATTAATGGTAAAGAAAGGCGGGTCCTGACATCCCTGACATCTCTGACATCCCTGACAGACCAGAATCGTTATCCTGGCAATGATATCAGCGTGTTATATCGTCACAGATGGGAAATTGAACTGGGTTATCGGGAAGCAAAGCAAGGGATGCTGGACAATCGCAGGACGTTACGCAGCAAACTGCCAGAACGGGTGCGACAGGAGTTATGGGGTGTGCTGCTGACTTACAACCTGGTGAGATACCAGATGGTAAGGATGGCGTTCGAACTGAAAGGAGATTATCTGCCTTATCAACTGAGCTTTAGCGGCTCAATAAGTGAAATCACCCGGCTGCTGATAACGTTGCCATGGGCTTCACCGGGTAAGATGCCGGGCGAGTTAAGAACGTTGTATGAGAAAGCAAAATGGCTGGTATTACCCGGAAGAAGAGAGCGAAGTTACCCTCGGGAGTTAAGAGAAAAATCCCAGAAATACCCGACGAGAAAAACTGCTGGTCATCTTAAGTGACCAGCATTACGGTCAGACCGGGCTTTTTTATGCAATGTTCAAATACTTGTGCGTCTGCATCGACAACCGCCAGTTGCGGGCGATACATGTTTCAATGCACAGACGCGTGGCATCGTCTTTCTGACTGATCGGCTGCAGGGCAATGACCCGCTGCTTTTCATCGGTGAGCGTTGCCAGCAGTTCATCCAGCGCTTCAATATCACGCACGCGACCAACCGGATGTTTGATCTCATCGGCACGTTCCAGCGCCTGAGACAGCACCTCATATCCACCGCGCATACTTACTTTTGGCGATACCGTCACCCAGGTGGCATGTGAGCAGCGCACTTCATGGGTACCGCTGGTTTCAATCTGGCAGCTATAGCCGTTCTTTTCGAGCAACTCAGTCAGCGGCGTCAGGTCGTGGATGCAGGGTTCACCGCCGGTGATCACCACATGGCGGGCCGTCCAGCCCTGGCGACCAATGATAGCCAGCAGATCTTCCGAACTTCCCGCGCCCCACTTATCGCTCTCTTTGGTTTTGGCCAGAATGCTAAACAGCGACACTTCCCGATCTGCGAGTTTATCCCACGTATGTTTGGTATCACACCAGGCACAGCCAACCGGGCATCCCTGCAAGCGGATAAAGATAGCGGGAACGCCGGTAAAGTAACCCTCGCCTTGCAGGGTCTGGAACATCTCGTTAATCGGGTACTGCATAGTCATCTCAGTTAAGGGGATAAACGATAAGTATCGCAGATCCCCGCCTGAGGATCATGCTCCATCGGTGCTTTGAGGAAAAATTGATGTGAAAAAGCGGTAAACCGATTATTTCATTTTTGTCTGCTATTTTTATTTTCCGGTTTAACTGTGCCGCCTGAGGCTCTTTTATTTATTCATCACATGAATTCATAATGTAACAAATTATTTTAGTTTTTACAGTTAGACGTAACTAACTCCATAAGATAAAAATCTTTTAAAACAGTTAATTAGTTATTTTAAGTTTAAATAATGAATTTTTCACCCCCTGTTGTTGTCAAAAAAACTACGGCCAATTTCATTACCTTAAAATAAGCTTAAGATGTCACTCGACAGGGCTTTTTTTTATTTAAATGCCGTTTACTTTTACCCGCCTACAATCCGCCTCATCTATCATAATGAGACGGTATCCATGAAGACGTTATTGATTACAGGCGTGACCGGATTTCTGGGCGGTGCAGCACTTGAAAAAATCCTTAATAGCAACGAACCCGTAAGGTTACTCCTGCTCGCGCGTGCCAGCGACCAACAAAAAGGGCTGGAGCGCGTGAAAGAGAACATGCGTAAATTCAACGTCCATGAGGATAAACTGGCCTCGCTGAAAGCGGAGGATATCCTCATCGGCGATCTCAGCCAGCCTGAGAGTTTCCTGGACGATCCTCGTCTGGAACAGGTGACGCATGTTCTTAACTGCGCAGCCGTTGCGTCATTTGGTAATAACCCGCTGATCTGGAAAGTTAACGTTGAGGGCACGCTGGCGTTGGCTCGCCGCATGGAGCAAGTGGCCACATTAGAGCGTTTCCTGCACGTGGGTACCGCCATGTCCTGTACGCCGGAGCAGGATTCACTGGTAGCCGAAAGCGCGGAATTCAGAGAAAGCGCCGAGCACCTGGTGGAATATACGTACTCGAAATCCACTATTGAGCAGATGATGCGTCAGCATTGCCCAAATCTGCCACTGCTTATTGCCCGTCCATCCATCGTCGTCGGCCATACCCGTCACGGCTGTGCGCCTTCAAGCAGCATTTTCTGGGTCTTCAGCATGGGACTGATGCTGCAAAAATTTATGTGTTCGATGGAAGACAAGATCGATGTTGTGCCGGTGGACTACTGCGCCGATGCACTGTTAATGCTCCTCTACAGCAATGCTCGTCCAGGGGAAGTTGTGCATATTTCTGCCGGGGAAGAGAACAGCGTTCGTTTTGCGGATATTGATAACGCAATGGCGCTGGCACTGGAGAAAGCGCCTGTCGGTGATAAGTACGCTCAGGTGAGCTACGAAACGCTGGTCAGAATGCGTCGCGAGCTGAAGGATATTTTTGGCCCGTGCAATGAGCGTCTGATGTTGAAAGCGATGCGTTTATACGGTGCCTTTGCCACGCTGAACGTGCGCTTCAGCAATGATAAGCTGCTGAGCATGGGGATGCCAAAACCCCCTCGCTTTACGGACTACATTGCCCGCTGCGTTCAGACCACCCGGGGGCTGACTATTCCGGAGCAAATGGAAGTCGATTTTAAATAGCCAAAAAAAATGCCAGTCATTCGACTGGCATTTTCATTTCAAGGGATTAAAGGCTATTACTGGCCTTTGATCTCTTTACGACCATTGTATGGTGCTTTTTCGCCCAGAGCT
The DNA here is from genome assembly GCA_014169315.1 of Enterobacter cloacae. Lineage (NCBI taxonomy): Bacteria > Pseudomonadati > Pseudomonadota > Gammaproteobacteria > Enterobacterales > Enterobacteriaceae > Enterobacter > Enterobacter cloacae. The sequence goes on from AP022133.1 coordinate 3,624,082, forward strand.
TCTTCGATACGAATCAGCTGGTTGTATTTAGCAACACGGTCAGAACGGCTCATAGAACCTGTTTTGATCTGGCCTGCAGCGGTACCAACAGCCAGGTCAGCGATGGTAGCATCTTCAGTTTCGCCAGAACGGTGAGAGATAACTGCAGTGTAGCCAGCGTCTTTCGCCATTTTGATCGCAGCCAGAGTTTCGGTCAGAGAACCGATCTGGTTGAATTTGATCAGGATGGAGTTAACGATGCCTTTATCGATACCTTCTTTCAGGATCTTGGTGTTGGTTACGAACAGATCGTCACCAACCAGCTGGATTTTGTCGCCCAGTACTTTAGTCTGGTATGCGAAACCAGCCCAGTCAGACTCGTCCAGACCGTCTTCGATAGAAACGATTGGGTACTGTTTGGTCAGGTCTTCCAGGAAGTGAGTGAACTCTTCAGAGGTGAACGCTTTGTTGCCTTCGCCAGCCAGAACGTATTTACCGTCTTTGTAGAATTCAGATGCTGCACAGTCCATTGCCAGGGTGATGTCTTTGCCCAGCTCATAGCCAGCTGCTTTAACCGCTTCAGCGATTACAGCCAGTGCTTCGGCGTTAGAACCCAGGTTTGGCGCATAGCCACCTTCGTCACCAACAGCAGTGTTCATACCTTTAGCTTTCAGAACTTTAGCCAGGTTGTGGAACACTTCAGAACCCATACGTACCGCTTCTTTCAGGGATTTCGCGCCAACTGGCTGAATCATGAATTCCTGAATATCAACGTTGTTATCTGCGTGCTCACCACCGTTGATGATGTTCATCATTGGTACTGGCATGGAGTATTTGCCTGGGGTGCCGTTCAGTTCAGCGATGTGCTCGAACAGAGGCATACCTTTCGCAGCAGCTGCCGCTTTGGCGTTCGCCAGAGAAACGGCCAGGATGGCGTTCGCACCGAAGTTAGATTTGTTTTCAGTACCGTCCAGATCGATCATGATCTTGTCGATGCCAGCCTGGTCTTTGGCGTCTTTGCCAAGGATTGCCTGAGCAATAGGACCGTTTACAGCGCCAACAGCTTTCAGTACGCCTTTGCCCATGAAACGGGATTTGTCGCCATCGCGCAGTTCCAGCGCTTCGCGGGAACCAGTAGAAGCACCTGATGGAGCAGCTGCCATACCGACGAAACCACCTTCCAGGTGAACTTCAGCTTCAACGGTCGGGTTACCACGGGAGTCGATGATTTCACGACCGATGACTTTAACGATTTTGGACATTAGATTTTCCTCAGTACAAGTTAAACTAAAACTCCAGACAAACAACGCGTACCAAAGGTACGCGTTGCCGTTCTAACTTTTTTTACTTCGCCTGACGCTTCTGGTAATCGCTGGCGGCCTTCACAAAGCCTGCAAACAGCGGATGTCCATCACGCGGCGTAGAAGTAAATTCCGGGTGGAATTGGCAGGCAACGAACCACGGATGGTTAGGCACCTCAATGATCTCGACTAACTGATCATCCCCGGAACGGCCCGCAACACGCAGACCCGCAGCTTCAATTTGTTTCAACAACATGTTGTTGACTTCGTAGCGGTGACGATGGCGCTCAGTAATGGTTGGCTCGCCATACAGCTTGCGAACCACGCTATCGTCGGACAACTGGCAGGCCTGTGCGCCAAGACGCATTGTGCCACCCAGATCGCTCTTCTCTGTACGGACTTCAACGTTACCGTCTTCGTCACGCCATTCAGTGATAAGCGCCACGACAGGGTACTTACAGTCTGGCACAAATTCCGTAGAGTTCGCGTTTTCCATTCCTGCTACGTTGCGCGCAAATTCGATCAGCGCAACCTGCATACCCAGGCAGATGCCGAGGTATGGAATATTGTTTTCACGCGCATAGCGTGCAGTGGCGATCTTGCCTTCCACACCACGGTAGCCAAAGCCACCAGGGATCAGAATCGCATCCAGACCTTTCAGAATTTCTACGCCACGCGTTTCAACATCCTGCGAATCAATCAGCTTGATGTTAACGGAGACGCGGTTCTTCAGACCGCCGTGTTTCAGCGCTTCGATAACGGACTTATAGGCATCCGGCAGCTCAATGTACTTGCCGACCATACCGATAGTCACTTCACCTGCCGGATTAGCTTCTTCGTAAATAACCTGTTCCCATTCAGACAGGTTAGCTTCCGGACAGTTCAGGCTGAATCGTTTACAAATATAATCGTCCAGACCCTGTGATTTCAACAGGCCCGGGATTTTATAAATGGAATCGACATCTTTCATTGAAATAACGGCTTTTTCAGGCACGTTACAGAACAATGCAATTTTCGCACGTTCGTTCGCCGGAACAGCGCGATCGGAACGGCAAACCAGGATGTCAGGCTGAATACCGATGGAGAGCAGTTCTTTCACAGAGTGCTGAGTCGGCTTGGTTTTCACTTCACCAGCCGCCGCCAGGTAAGGCACCAGCGTCAGGTGCATGAACAGCGCATGTTCACGACCAATATCGACCGCCAGCTGGCGAATCGCTTCCAGGAACGGCAGGGATTCGATATCACCTACAGTACCGCCGATTTCAACCAGCACAACGTCATGGCCTTCGCCACCCGCAATAATGCGTTCTTTGATTGCGTTAGTGATGTGCGGGATAACCTGAACGGTAGCACCCAGATAGTCACCACGGCGCTCTTTACGCAGAACGTCGGAGTAGATACGGCCAGTCGTGAAGTTATTACGACGGGTCATTTTGGTACGGATGAAACGCTCGTAGTGGCCAAGATCCAGATCGGTTTCAGCGCCGTCTTCAGTAACGAACACTTCCCCGTGTTGGATTGGGCTCATGGTGCCAGGATCGACGTTGATGTACGGATCCAGTTTCATCATGGTCACATTGAGGCCACGGGCTTCAAGAATGGCTGCGAGGGAGGCTGCGGCAATGCCTTTACCCAGAGAGGATACGACCCCGCCGGTCACAAAAATATAGTTCGTTGTCATGCTGAACCTGAGAAGTTAGGGTGAAACGATGGAATAACCAGGACGGGAAAGTAGTATACCCGAACACGGCGAGCGCCACAAACTTTCATTCTCCGTCTCCTTTCCAGGCGATGACAAACATAAGGAGTGAGAAAATAGCCCGTTTTGGGTAAATGTTTTTGACGCAAATCAAGCGCTTGTCATTTAAAAAATCACACAAATTGCGCTTGATCGCAAAATTCCGTTAGAGATCAGATTCCTGGCGTTTTACTTCCTGCCAGACTTCTTCCATCTCTTCGAGGTCAATTCCGGTCATTTCCAGGCCGCGCGAAGCCACAATTCGCTCAACTTCGCGAAAACGACGTTCAAACTTAATGCTGGCTTTTTGCAGCGCGGTTTCCGCTTTTACTCCCAGATGGCGGGAAAGATTGACCGTGGCAAACAGCAGGTCACCCATCTCCTCTTCCAGCTTTGCTTCATCCACGACGGCCTGCTGCGCTTCGTGCATCACTTCGTCTATCTCTTCATGCACTTTTTCCAGCACCGGGCCAAGAGATGTCCAGTCAAACCCCACGGTGGAGCAGCGTTTCTGCATTTTTTGCGCACGCATCAGTGCAGGCAGGCTCAGCGGGATGTCGTCCAGCGCAGAGTGCTGGGATTTTTCAGCACGCTCGGCGCTTTTAATCTGCTCCCAGCGGGCCAGCACTTCGGCGCTGTTGTCTGCAGTAGCATCACCAAAGATATGCGGATGGCGGCGTTCCAGTTTGGAACTGATGGCCGCGCAGATGTCGTCAAAATCAAAACGTCCCTCTTCCTGTGCCATCTGCGCATAGAATACGACCTGGAAAAGCAGGTCACCCAGCTCGCCGCGCAGGTCGTCAAAATCCTCGCGTGAAATGGCGTCCAGCACTTCATAGGTCTCTTCGAGGGTGTATGGGGCGATGGTGGCAAAAGTCTGCTCTTTGTCCCACGGACAGCCGTTTTCCGGGTCGCGCAGGCGTTGCATGATGCCGAGCAGGCGGTCGATTTGAGTCATAATTCTGTCCTGATGAAAAAAAGAAATGCCGGGTGGCGGCTGCGCCTGACCCGGCCTGTCGAAGAGGGCGCTTAACCGCCGTGCAGGCGACGTGCGTCAATCACATCCGGCACCTGGTTCAGTTTGCCAAGCACGCGGCCCAGCACCTGCAGGTTATAGATTTCGATGGTCATATCGATGGTGGCAAGCTGTTCGCGGGTATCGCTGCGGCTGGCAACGCCCAGCACGTTAACTTTCTCGTTGGCAAGAATGGTCGTGATATCGCGCAGCAAGCCGCTACGGTCGTTAGCGGTAACGCGCACCACCAGCGAGTAACCGGAGGAGTAGCTTTCTCCCCAGACCGCTTCCACGATACGCTCCGGCGCATGCGACTGCAGCTCAGCAAGCTGATCACAGTCAGAACGGTGAATTGAGATCCCACGCCCCTGCGTGATAAAGCCGACGATATCGTCTCCCGGAATCGGCTGGCAGCAGCGGGCAATGTGGTGCATCAGATTGCCCACGCCTTCCACAACCACGCGACCGTTGTCTTTGCTGCGCTGCTGCGGTGCATAGTTTTTTTGCTGAAGCTGTTTCAGCGCGGCCGCATCCTGTTCTGCCGCACTTGGCTTGTTAAACTGCGCCTGCAGGAAATTCACCATCTGATTCAGACGGATATCACCGCCACCAATGGCCGCTAACAGCTCATCAAGCTCATTGAAGTTGTAACGCGGCAGCAGATGTTTTTCGGCTTCTTTGAGGCTAATCCCGATATGTTCCAGCTCGTCGTCCAGGATCTGGCGACCGGCAAGGATATTCTTGTCACGATCCTGCTTGCGGAACCAGGCATGAATTTTGGAGCGCCCGCGGCTGGTGGTGACATAACCCAGGTTCGGGTTCAGCCAGTCCCGGCTTGGGTTTGGCTGTTTCTGGGTGATGATTTCAATCTGGTCGCCCATCTGCAGCTGATAGGTGAACGGCACAATTCGCCCGCCAATCTTCGCGCCAATGCAGCGGTGCCCCACATCACTGTGAATGTGGTAGGCAAAGTCGAGCGGTGTTGAACCAGCAGGCAGGTCGACAACATCGCCTTTCGGCGTAAAGACGTATACCCGGTCATCGAAGACCTGGCTACGCACTTCGTCGAGCATCTCGCCAGAATCGGCCATCTCTTCCTGCCACGCAATCAGCTTACGCAGCCAGGCGATACGATCTTCATGACCAGATCGTGCCCCGCCAGAGGTACCCTCTTTGTATTTCCAGTGCGCGGCCACGCCCAGCTCGGCGTCTTCGTGCATCTGTTTGGTGCGGATCTGAATTTCAACCGTTTTGCCGCCAGGGCCGAGCACAACGGTATGAATAGACTGGTAGCCGTTAGGTTTCGGGTTCGCGACATAGTCATCGAACTCATCCGGCAGGTGGCGGAAGTGAGTATGCACTATCCCCAGCGCGGCGTAGCAGTCCTGCAGACGTTCCGCCACGATGCGCACCGCACGCACGTCGAACAGCTCGTCGAAGGCGAGATGTTTCTTCTGCATTTTGCGCCAGATACTGTAGATGTGTTTTGGTCGACCATAGACTTCGGCGCGCACATTCTCTTCTTTCATCGCCAGACGCAGTCCGCCGACAAACTCATCGATATAGTGTTCGCGGTCAATACGGCGTTCATGCAGCAGTTTAGCAATGCGCTTATATTCTGCCGGGTGCAGGTAGCGGAAACAGTAATCTTCCAGCTCCCATTTCAGCTGCCCGATCCCTAAGCGGTTCGCCAGTGGCGCATAGATGTTTGTACACTCTTTGGCAGCCAGTACGCGCTCGTCTTCAGGTGCATCCTTCACTTCACGCAGGTGCGCAATTCGCTCGGCAAGCTTGATAACCACGCAGCGGAAGTCATCCACCATTGCCAGCAGCATGCGGCGAACGTTATCGACCTGTTCTGAAGAGACGGAATCAGTGTGCGCAGCCTTAAGCTGGCGGATGGCTGCCATATCGCGCACGCCGTGGATCAACGCGACGACAGATTTACCGACGCTTTCTCGCAGTACATCTTCAGTGACCACATCAGCATCGGCTAATGGGAACAGAAGCGCGGCCTGCAGCGTTTCGATATCCATGTTCAGCATGGATAAAATTTCGACCATCTCCACGCCGCGCCACAACAGCAAATCAGCGTCCGGATGCCCCTGTGTGGTGCGTAGACAATAGGCCCAGGTTTCGGTTAAGCGTTCACACGACTGCTGGCTGGAAATCCCCAGACTTGCGATCCATTTTTGTGGGTCAAACTCCCCAGCTTTATTGAGATGTGCACTTCTTACCGCAACCATTGTCCTCTCCTTTAGGGACCTGGGCCTGTCGAAGTCGACAAGCCAAACTAATTATACCCGTCATACTTCAAGCTGCATGTGCGTTGGCTGCACTCACTCACCCCAGTCACTTACTTATGTAAGCTCCTGGTGATTCATTCGTTTGCCGCGTTACTCGGCCTGCGGCCTCGCCCCTTCGGGGCCAGCGCAAGCGCTGTTCAAAACGCTAGAGCGTTTTGTCCTGCAACTCGAATTATTTAGTGTATCTATATGCTCAAACAACACCATTGATTCCAGATGCCCAGTGTGCGGGAACATGTCCAGCATTGCCAGACGCTGAATCTGGTAACCCGCGCTGATTAATGCCTCACTATCCCGCGCAAGCGTTGCCGGGTTACAGGAAACATAGACCACACGCTTCGGCGCGAGTTTAATAATATGTTGCATCACGCCAGGTGCGCCTGCCCGGGCCGGGTCGAGCAGAATTTTGTCGAAGCCCTGCGTTGCCCACGGCTGCTGAGTGACATCTTCCTCAAGATTTTGGTGAAAAAATGTCACATTTTGCAAACCGTTCTGTCGGGCATTTTCTTGCCCTTTGGCAACCAGCGCCTCAACACCTTCTACCCCCACCACACTTGCCGCTTTCTGAGCCAATGGCAGCGTGAAATTCCCCATACCGCAGAACAGATCGAGCACCCGGTCACTCTTTTGTACATCCAGCCATGACAACGCCTGTTCAATCATCTTCTGATTCACGCCATCATTTACCTGGATGAAATCCCGCGGGCTGAACGTTAAGCGTAGCCCGTTTGACGCATACCAGGGCGCATCTCCTGTAACCTGTTCTAGTATCTCGCTTTGTGGGGCGAGGAAAAGCGCCAGCTCGTGGGAATGCGAAAAGCGTTCCAGTTTTTCACGGTCTTTTTTTGACAGTGGCGCGGTATGGCGCAGCACCATCAGCGGGCCATTGTTTGCCTGAACCAGTTCAACGTGTCCGAGGTGACGAACCCCATCCAGCTCAGACAGACAGGTGCGCACTTCCGGGAGCAATGCCTCAAGATGGGGCACCAAAATGGGGCACTGCCTGATATCGACGATATCGCTGGAGTTGGCCTTGCGAAACCCCATCTCCAGCCGCCCGGTTTTTGGCTGATAGCTGAGGCTCAGACGGGCGCGACGGCGGTAACCCCAGGGCTGGTCGGCGATAATCTCGTTAACCTCATGCTTAAGCAGGCGCGCCAGTGCGCTACTTTTACTTTTTTGCTGTAAACCTACGCTGGCATGCTGTTGCTGACAGCCGCCACAGACGCCAAAATGCGGGCAGCGCGGCACCACGCGTTCAGGGCTATCACTCAGTCGGCGCTTCACCTGGCCACGCGCGTACTGGCGCTTATCTTCCGTCAGCGTAATTTCTGCTCGTTCTGTTGGCAGCAAACCTGTTATAAACAATGCTTTACCATTATGACGCGCAACCCCCTGACCAAAGGGATCGAGGTCTGTGGCTTCAACAGTTATGATCTGACGCGTCGTCACGCGTCGCTTTGCAGAGTAGAATTGCGCCATCGCTGAGATTGTTCTCAAATAAATTTAGTGACCCTAATTGTCCCATAACGGAACGCCATGACCAACTACAGCCTGCGTGCACGCATGATGATTTTGATCCTCGCCCCCACCGTACTTATCGGTTTGCTGCTGAGTATCTTCTTTGTGGTGCATCGCTATAACGATTTGCAGCGACAACTGGAAGATGCCGGAGCCAGCATTATTGAACCGCTGGCCGTCTCCAGTGAGTACGGGATGAACCTGCAAAACCGCGAATCTATTGGTCAGTTAATCAGTGTGTTGCATCGTCGACACTCGGAGATCGTGCGCGCCATTTCCGTTTACGATGAGCATAACCGCCTGTTCGTAACCTCGAATTTTCATCTCGACCCTGCGGAACTGAAAATCCCGGACGGTACGCCGTTCCCGCGCAATCTCAGCGTAATGCGGCATGGCGATATCATGATCCTGCGCACGCCTATTATCTCGGAAAGTTACTCCCCTGATGAGTCTGCCCAGTCCGACGCCAAATCCACCAATAATATGCTGGGATATGTGGCGCTGGAGCTGGATCTCAAGTCTGTACGGCTGCAGCAGTACAAAGAGATTTTTATCTCCGGCGTGATGATGCTGTTCTGTATCGGTATTGCGCTAATCTTTGGCTGGCGACTGATGCGCGACGTCACGGGGCCAATCCGTAATATGGTCAACACCGTTGACCGCATCCGGCGGGGCCAGCTCGACAGTCGTGTGGAAGGATTTATGCTGGGCGAACTGGATATGCTGAAAAACGGCATTAACTCGATGGCAATGTCGCTGGCGGCATACCACGAGGAGATGCAGCATAACGTCGACCAGGCCACCTCCGATCTGCGTGAAACGCTGGAGCAGATGGAGATTCAGAACGTCGAGCTGGATCTGGCGAAAAAACGCGCCCAGGAAGCGGCGCGCATTAAATCTGAATTCCTGGCAAATATGTCGCACGAGCTGCGCACGCCGCTAAATGGCGTGATCGGCTTTACCCGCCTGACGCTGAAAAGCGAGCTTAACCCAACCCAGCGCGATCACCTGCACACCATTGAACGCTCGGCCAATAACCTGCTGGCTATCATCAACGACGTGCTGGACTTCTCCAAGCTGGAAGCCGGTAAGCTGCTTCTGGAGAGCATTCCCTTCCCGCTGCGCAGTACGCTCGATGAAGTGGTGACGCTGCTCGCCCACTCATCACACGACAAAGGGCTGGAGCTGACGCTCAATATCAAGAACGACGTGCCGGATAACGTCATTGGTGACCCGCTGCGTCTGCAACAGGTCATCACCAATCTGGTGGGTAACGCCATCAAGTTTACTGAAAGCGGCAACATCGACATTCTGGTCGAAAAACGGGCGCTCAGTAATAACAAGGTACAGATTGAAGTTCAGATCCGCGATACGGGTATCGGTATTCCGGAGCGCGACCAGTCGCGTCTGTTCCAGGCGTTCCGTCAGGCAGATGCGAGCATTTCCCGCCGCCACGGCGGTACGGGTCTGGGGCTGGTGATCACGCAAAAACTGGTGAAAGAGATGGGCGGAGATATCTCTTTCCACAGTCAGCCAAACCGTGGGTCAACCTTCTGGTTCCATATTAGCCTGGACCTCAATCCGAACGTATTGACAGATATCCCGGTGACGGATTGCCTGAAAGGAATGCGTCTGGCCTATGTTGAGCCTAACGCAGCGGCGGCACAGTGTACGCTGGATATTTTAAGCACCACGCCGCTGGAGGTTGTCTACAGCCCAACGTTCTCTGCACTGGCCGTCGAGCATTACGATATTTTGCTGATGGGGGTCCCGGTCACCTTTACCGGCGAACTCACGATGCAACAGGAGCGCCTGGCGAAAGCTGCATCAATGACCGATTACCTGCTGCTTGCCCTGCCGTGTCATGCCCAAATCAACGCGGAAGAGTTGAAAAATGACGGAGCGGCCGCCTGCCTGCTTAAGCCACTCACCGCCACACGCTTGCTGCCAGCACTCACGGAGTATTGTCGCCTGAGCCAGCATGCCGTGCCGCTGATTGACGATGAACAAAAGCTGCCGATGAGCGTCATGGCGGTGGATGATAATCCGGCCAACCTGAAGCTGATAGGTGTACTGCTTGAGGATCAGGTTCAGCACGTTGAACTGTGTGCCAGCGGTGCTCAGGCGGTCGAACAGGCTAAACAGATGCAGTTCGACTTAATTCTGATGGATATTCAGATGCCAGGTATGGACGGTATTCGCGCCTGTGAGCTGATACACCAGCTCCCGCACCAGCAGCAAACCCCGGTCATTGCCGTGACAGCACATGCGATGGCCGGTCAGAAAGAGAAACTTCTGAGCGCCGGAATGAATGATTATCTGGCAAAACCGATTGACGAAGAAAAGCTGCACAACCTGTTGCTGCGCTATAAACCGGGACATATCAGCGGGACGTATACCGTTTCTGCCGAACCGGTTGAGATCAACATCAACCATAATGCCACTTTTGACTGGCAGCTTGCGCTACGCCAGGCGGCCGGGAAGGCCGATTTAGCCCGTGAAATGCTGCAAATGCTGGTCGCGTTCCTGCCGGAAATTCGGAATAAGATTGAAGAACAACTGGTGGGAGAGAACCCGGAGGATCTGCTGGAGGCCATCCACAAGCTGCACGGCAGCTGCGGCTACAGCGGGGTACCACGGCTGAAAAATCTCTGCCAGTTGCTGGAGCAACAGCTACGAGCTGGCATGCCAGAATCGGAGCTTGAACCGGAGTTTCTGGAACTGCTGGATGAGATGGATAATGTGACGCGGGAAGCGATGAAGTTATTGGGAAACTAGAACCATTGCCGGGTGGCGACGTCGCCTGACCCGGCATTCAGCGTTTCAACCCCTGTCCCACTTTCAGCACCGCCGCAATATTCCTCGCCGCCAGCTGCACATTCTCGCTGGCATTATCCAGCGCATCTTCCAGCGAACAAATGGTATAAAGCACGCTAAACACCGCGTCGATACCGTGTTCATGCACCACGCCGACATCCGCCGTCAGACTACCCGCAATACCAATAACCGGTTTGTTGTAGCGTTTGGCGACTCTCGCCACGCCGACAGGCACTTTGCCGTGGATAGTCTGGCTGTCAATACGCCCTTCACCCGTGATAACCAGATCCGCATCGGCGACCTGATCCGCCAGGTGCAACGCATCCGTGACAATGTCGATGCCCTGGCGCAACTGAGCGCCACAAAAGGCGTACAGTGCCGCCCCCATTCCGCCAGCCGCCCCGCCACCGGCGAGGTTTGTCACATCAATACTCAGATCCCGGGCAATAACCCGCGCGTAGTGGGCAAGCGCGTTGTCCAGGGTGACGACCATCTCCGGCGTGGCTCCCTTCTGTGGCCCAAACACCGTTGACGCGCCCTCTTCGCCGATGAGCGGATTGGTCACATCACAGGCCACCTCAATCCGGCAATCAGCCAGACGGTTGTCCATCTCGCTCAGATCGATATGCGTCAGCCGTGACAATTCGCCGCCACCAGGCCCAATGCGTTGCGCTTTGGCATCAAGCAGTTTTGCCCCCAGCGCCTGCACCATACCCGCACCACCGTCATTGGTTGCACTGCCACCAATGCCGATAATGATATGTTTCACACCAACATCCAGTGCATGACAAATAAGCTCGCCGGTTCCCCATGAGGTGGTTTTCAATGGGTTACGTTGCGAAGGCGCGACCAGCGCCAGGCCGCTCGCTGCCGCCATCTCAATAAATGCGTGCTGCCCGTCGCCGGATAATCCATAAAACCCGTCCACGCGCTCACCCAGCGGGCCGGTCACCGGGACATGAACTATTCGCCCCTGAGTTGCCGCGACCATCGCCTCTACCGTACCTTCGCCACCATCAGCAACCGGCAGTTTGACGTAGTGCGCCGAAGGAAAAATCTCGCGAAAGCCGCGTTCTATCGCCGTCGCAACCTCAGGAGCACTCAAACTTTCCTTATATGAGTCCGGCGCGATCACAATTTTCATAGGTCACCCTTACGCATACTCACTGCATTAAGCATATATCTGCACTGCCCTTTTGGTCATGGAGGGGAAAAGTATATGTCGGAGGGAGTGATGTTCTCACCGTGCAGGAACACAACATTGCGGTGATGATGAGAGGTTGTTTAGGGCATAAGCCCAACGCGCAGGAAGAGACTTCATGGAATTGGGGTTCGTTGCCGGGCGGCGGCGACACCTGACCCGGCCAACGGTTCATGCGGGGCGTTATTTCAGCAAGGTCGCCCAGTGCTCAACCCACGGATTCGATTCACTTTCTGGCTCCGGATGTTCACCGGCATCAATCAGCAACATGTCGCCAACGCGCTGGGCACTCTGTTCCTGCAAAAGCGCGTCAAACTGCTTACCGCCGCCACAAAAATTGGCATAGGAGCTGTCACCGAGGGCGATAATGCCGTAGTGAACGTCCGGCTGATAACCGAGCTGGTCTTTAATCCCCTGGAAAAGCGGTACGATGCTGTCAGGTAAGTCGCCCTGGCCTGTTGTGGAGGTCACAACCAGAATGTATTTGTCTTTGTACTTTTCCCAGTCAGCAAGCTCCGGGTCTTCATAGACCGTGGCTTTATGGCCCTGGTTCGCAAGGATGGCTTCCGCCTCCTCAGCAACCAGCAGCGAGTTGCCGTACATCGTGCCGACAAAAATACCAACTTCAGCCATGTTATGTTCCCTTAATTATTGCGCTTGCTGTTCATCCTGAACGCTGCCCGGTACAAACTCAACCCTTTCATTTTCGGGGAGTTGCCCCAGCCAGCCAAACTGTGACAGTGCCTGCATCCAGATGTCGTCCAGCCCTGCCCGAATGGTCAGGGGTTCGCCGGTAAACGGGTGTGTCAGGCTCAGTTCGCTTGCATGCAGCATCAGACGATCGCAGCCAAAATGCTCTGCCGCGCTACGGTTCTGGCGCAGATCGCCGTGCTTGCTGTCGCCAATAATCGGATGGCGAAGATGTTTCAGGTGACGGCGGAGCTGATGTTTGCGCCCGGTTTTGGGCAAAAGCTCAACCAGACTATAGCGGGTGGTGGGGAATTTACTGGTAGCCACCGGCATTTCTGTTGTTGCCATGCCGCGATAATCCGTCACGGCGGGCTGCGGGCCTTTGTCATCACGGGCAAATTTATCGGCAATTTTGTCCAGCTCTTCCACCAGCGGATAATCAAGCCGGGCAGTCTCCGTCAGCCAGCCGCGCACAATCGCGTGGTAGCGTTTCTGGATCTGATGCTGTTCAAACTGCTGCGCCAACAGGCGGCCCGCTTCGCTGGAAAGCCCCATCAACAGTACGCCGGATGTCGGTCTGTCCAGCCGGTGTGCGGTAAAAACATGCTGACCAATCTGGTCACGCACGGTTTGCATCACCACCACTTTCTCGTCGCGATCCAGCCAGCTACGGTGTACCAGCCAGCCTGACGGTTTATTCACCGCCACCAGCCACTCATCCTGATAGAGGATCTCAAGCATCATGCATCATCACCGGCAAACAGTGCATCCAGCCTTTCTAACTCAGGCAGCATCACGTCGCGCGCAGGATGCGTCGCCTCAAGTGCCATTTCATAATAGGGCGAAACAGCAAACGTCTGCGGCAGCGGGTGGCCACCTTCGAGCAGCGCGTACATGCGCGGAATTAACACCCACTGGAGCCACTCAAACGGTGCCAGCGTATCCAGGCAAAACGGCTGGGTGCTTGCGAACGCTTCTGGCTGCGGCGCGGTCTCCTGCCACAGCTGATGTTGGCGCAATAGTGCTTCGATGGCGTGCAACCGGGCACGAACGCTATCGTGTTGCGTCATAGTAACCTCAACTGAAAAACTGAACGGCGCGCAGCATAGCATTGCAGGACGCAGAAATAAAAAAAGGGAGCACTGTAAAAACAGTGCTCCCGGTTCGTTCCGCAGCATTCCAGCTACAATTTGTGCTCCCTGCTCATCCGTGACAACTTTTCCTGAGGCCCGAAGGCATGGTCATCCGTAAACCTTTTGCATCCTGCTCACATCATCCTGATGTGCTGTTTCATCCTGAAACGTCCTGGCCGTCCTGACCCACCGACCATCCTGACCGGCTCTCGTTCTCCTTCCTGGAGGTGTCCATTACGCATCCTGCGCTATCCTCTTTGCTTCATCCTGAAGCCTTCCTGCAGCGTCATCCTGACGAGTCCTTTGTGAGAAACGCCATCATCCTGATGTTCGTTTCTCGTGTCGGCATCCTGTCGACAGAGATAGAATCCGCTATTCCGCTTCGTCTTACAACCCACCCTGTAAGCGTGGTAAGCCACAAGAAACCTCTCCAGACGCCTCAAAAAACAATTAATTCATTGAAAAATATGACAATAGCTTTCTTAATTCTCTGAGACAATACTGAAGAATGCGGCAATCTCTCACAAACCTTGTAAGAGATCTCTCACACGCACAGTAGCATCATGGATTACAGAAGAGGCTCAAGCCGGGTGAGGAAATCCGCAAGTGAAGGAGCAAGAGTGTCGCGGTTGCGGGTACCGATAGTCTCTTTGATCACTTCACCAGACAGGTTGCAGACGGAGATAACATCCAGTTCACTGTCCAGCGTGGCAATAAAGAGAGTCGGAGAAAGCTTAAGGCGTTTTTGCGTGACCAGATGGCCAATCAGGTTTTCCTGAACGCGCTGCAGATCGTCTTCGCTCCAGGTCTGCAGCAAGGTCAGCGATATGTCGGCAAAGCGTGCGGCCATATCCCCTGCAAATTGCGTGGTGTAAAACGCATGAATCGCTGGTTGTACCACAATGTCCATTGCGCGTTCAACCGCATTTACATTTTGCTCGCCCGTGAAGGGTTTTGGTTGCCAGATAACGCGGTCGTCCAGAGAAGAGATAATGCACGGTGATGGTACACCATATAAGTCAGCACTTTGCGGCCACGTCCCCTGCTTTTCTTGCCATGCATCGCAGTAGCGGGTCGTGAAGGTAGTCAGGGCATTTGCAGTTTCGATATCCACCGATTTCTCTCTTCTTGTAAGACAGGATAAACTCAGCCCATAAGTGTACCTGTAAAGTGGCTATGAAACATGTCTTACGAAAATCATCAGGCGTTAACGGGCTTAACGCTGGGTAAATCGACCGATTACCGCGACACCTACGATGCAAGCCTGTTGCAAGGCGTACCGCGCAGCCTGAACCGCGATCCTCTGGGTCTGCACGCCGACGCGCTGCCGTTTGTCGGCGGCGATATCTGGACGTTATACGAACTGTCCTGGCTTAACGAGCGCGGCCTGCCGCAGGTCGCTGTGGGTCACGTTGAGCTGGATTACGCCAGTCTTAACCTGGTGGAATCTAAAAGCTTTAAGCTGTACCTCAACAGCTTTAACCAGACAAAATTCCGCAGTTGGGAAGATGTCCAGCACACGCTGGAGCGGGATTTAAGCACCTGCGCGCAGGGTAAGGTGACCGTCTCACTGTATCGCCTGCATGAGCTGGAAGGGCAACCTATTGCCCACTTCAACGGTGCATGCATCGACGATCAGGACATAGAGGTGGCTAACTATGAATTCAGCGCCGATTACCTCGAAAATGCAGCGAGCGGAAAAGTGGTCGAAGAGACGCTGGTCAGCCATCTGTTGAAGTCCAACTGCCTGATCACCCATCAGCCGGACTGGGGCTCAGTGCAGATTCAGTATCGCGGCCCGAAAATTGACCGGGAAAAGCTGCTGCGCTACCTGGTGTCGTTCCGCCATCACAACGAATTCCACGAACAGTGCGTGGAGCGCATCTTTAATGACATTCAGCGTTTCTGCCACCCGGAAAAACTGAGCGTCTATGCGCGCTACACCCGCCGTGGCGGTCTGGATATCAACCCGTGGCGCACCAATACCGATTTTGTGCCTGCTACCGGACGTCTGGTGCGTCAGTAACATTTTTTTTGAAAATATGCGCGGTTCATTCCGCGCTTTAGGTTGTGAAACGTCATAAGCCAGGGCTATTGTAATCAACAGGGAAAGACGAAAATTGTCCCGTAAGGAGCTCACTTGATTACACATATTAGCCCGCTTGGCTCAATGGATATGTTGTCGCAGCTGGAAGTGGATATGCTTAAACGCACCGCCAGCAGCGATCTTTATCAACTGTTTCGTAACTGTTCACTTGCCGTACTGAACTCCGGTAGTCTGACGGACAACAGTAAAGAACTGCTGTCCCGCTTCGAAAGTTTTGACATCAACGTGCTGCGCCGCGAGCGCGGTGTGAAACTTGAGGTCATCAACCCGCCGGAAGAGGCCTTTGTCGACGGGCGCATTATTCGTTCCCTGCAGGCCAACCTGTTTGCCGTGCTGCGTGACATCCTGTTTGTTAACGGGCAGATCCACAACGCCGACCGCTTCCAGCATCTCGATCTGGAAAGCTCAGTTCATATCACCAACCTGGTGTTCTCTATTTTACGTAATGCCCGCGCTCTGCACGTCGGCGAAGCGCCGAATACGGTTGTCTGCTGGGGTGGTCACTCCATTAATGAAACCGAATACCTCTATGCCCGTCGGGTGGGGACTCAGCTTGGTCTGCGCGAACTGAACATCTGTACCGGCTGCGGCCCGGGGGCGATGGAAGCGCCAATGAAAGGTGCAGCGGTGGGACACGCGCAGCAACGCTATAAAGAGGGACGTTTTATCGGTATGACCGAACCGTCCATTATCGCAGCTGAACCACCTAACCCACTGGTTAATGAGCTGATTATCATGCCGGATATCGAAAAACGCCTTGAGGCGTTTGTCCGTATCGCCCACGGCATCATCATCTTCCCTGGTGGTGTGGGTACGGCGGAAGAGCTGCTTTATCTGCTGGGGATCCTGATGAACCCGGCCAACAAAGATCAGGTTCTGCCGCTGATCCTGACCGGGCCGAAAGAGAGTGCCGACTACTTCCGCGTACTGGACGAGTTTATCGTGCATACACTGGGTGAAGCTGCGCGTCGTCACTATCGCATTATCATTGACGATGCGGCAGAAGTAGCACGCCAGATGAAAAAAGCGATGCCACTGGTGAAAGAGAATCGTCGTGACACCGGCGATGCCTACAGCTTTAACTGGTCAATCCGCATTGCGCCGGATCTGCAGATCCCGTTCGAACCTTCGCACGAGAATATGGCCAACCTGAAGCTCTATCCGGATCAACCCGTAGAGGTTCTGGCAGCCGATCTGCGCCGCGCCTTCTCCGGTATCGTGGCAGGTAACGTGAAAGAGATGGGTATCCGCGCTATCGAGGAGTTTGGCCCATACAAAATTCACGGCGATCGAGAGATGATGCGCCGCATGGATGACATGCTGCAGGGCTTTGTGGCCCAGCACCGCATGAAGCTACCGGGTTCAGCCTATATTCCTTGCTACGAAATCTGCACCTGACTATCAGCACAAAACCCTTTCAAGCCGGATCGCTATCCGGCTTTTTTATTTCCTTTATAACTCCCTGACAACTGATGCATATCTCTTATGTCATTTACAAAACCAGCCAATACGCAAACGATTACCTCATTTTTCAAACCGGAAATTATCAGCCTTAATCAAAATTATCTGCCAGAAAATCCTAAAATCCCATTTCTTTACAGCGTAAGACGCCTATCTCACTGGCCAGCCTTTCAGGTCACATGTTGTTAATGGTAGCCTTCGCGCCCGTAAATTCTCTTTGATGTTTTTTTAATAGATAAATGGTCTAAAGATGCCCACATCAAAAGTGGATTATTGCATTTGGGATCGTGATCACTGATACACTCATAACTAAAATGTATCTTTCCGCCCGCCAATAGTTACGGGCAAAAATTATTAAAAAACCGTCACTGAACGAATTTCATATTACCGTCAGGCCCTTTTTCATCGGATTAGACTAGAAACCTGACAATTTGCTTCCTCCAGGAGATACAGATGGAAACCACTCAAACCAGCACCGTTGCTTCGATTGAATCCCGAAGTGGTTGGCGCAAAACGGATACCATGTGGATGCTTGGCCTTTACGGCACAGCAATCGGCGCTGGTGTACTATTCCTTCCTATTAACGCAGGTGTCGGCGGTTTGGTTCCGCTGATCATCATGGCAATCATCGCCTTCCCGATGACCTTCTTTGCACACCGCGGTCTGACCCGCTTCGTGCTGTCCGGTAAAAACCCGGGTGAAGACATCACCGAAGTTGTTGAAGAACACTTTGGCGTAGGCGCAGGTAAACTGATTACCCTGCTCTACTTCTTTGCAATTTACCCAATCCTGTTGGTGTATAGCGTGGCAATCACCAACACCGTAGAGAGCTTCATGCTGCACCAGTTGCACATGACGCCACCTCCGCGTGCCATTCTGTCTCTGATCCTGATCGTCGGTATGATGACCATCGTACGCTTCGGTGAGCAGATGATTGTTAAAGCGATGAGCATTCTGGTGTTCCCGTTTGTGGCAGCCTTGATGGTGCTGGCGTGCTACCTGATCCCGCAGTGGAACGGTGCAGCACTGGAAACCCTGTCCCTGAGCAGCGCATCCGCAACCGGTAACGGCCTGCTGTTGACCCTGTGGCTGGCAATCCCTGTGATGGTGTTCTCCTTCAACCACTCCCCGATCATCTCCTCCTTCGCGGTTGCGAAGCGTGAAGAGTACGGCAATGGCGCAGAGAAGAAATGTTCCAGCATCCTGGCACGTGCACACATCATGATGGTGCTGACCGTGATGTTCTTCGTCTTCAGCTGCGTACTGAGCCTCTCCCCGACAGATCTGGTTGCGGCGAAAGAGCAGAACATCTCTATTCTGTCTTACCTGGCAAACCACTTTAACGCTCCGTTGATTGCGTGGATGGCACCTATCATCGCGATTATCGCTATCACCAAATCCTTCCTGGGCCACTACCTGGGCGCACGTGAAGGTTTCAACGGTATGGTGATTAAATCTCTGCGCGGTAAAGGCAAGAGCATTGAAATCAACAAACTGAACAAAATCACTGCACTGTTCATGCTGGTCACCACCTGGGCGGTAGCCACCCTGAACCCAAGCATCCTGGGTATGATTGAAACCCTGGGCGGCCCGGTTATCGCGATGATTCTGTTCCTGATGCCGATGTACGCGATTCAGAAAGTGCCTGCGATGCGTAAATACAGCGGCCATATCAGCAACGTATTCGTTGTGATTATGGGTCTGATTGCCATCTCCGCCATTTTCTTCTCGCTCTTCAGCTAATACCTCCTGCGCCGCCCCTGGGCGGCGCACTCCTCCTCTCTGACTGATAGCAATGGACGCATCATGATTAGCGTATTCGATATCTTCAAAATCGGTATTGGTCCTTCCAGCTCTCACACCGTCGGACCAATGAAAGCAGGTAAACAATTCACGGATGACTTGATTGCACGCGGCATGTTGCACGACGTTACCCGCGTAGTTGTCGATGTATACGGTTCTCTCTCCCTGACCGGTAAAGGTCACCATACGGATATCGCCATTATCATGGGCCTGGCAGGAAACCTGCCGGATACCGTTGATATTGATACGATTCCGGGATTCATCCAGGACGTCAATACGCATGGTCGTTTGCTGCTGGCAAACGGTGAGCATGAAGTTGAGTTCCCGGTTGATCAGTGCATGAATTTCCATGCCGACAACCTGTCGCTGCACGAAAACGGCATGCGCATTACCGCGCTGGCAGGCGACAAGGCGATTTACAGCCAGACTTACTACTCCATCGGCGGCGGTTTTATCGTCGACGAAGACCACTTTGGTCAGACGAACAATTCCTCCGTTGAGGTACCGTATCCGTATAAAAACGCGGCGGATTTACAGCGTCACTGTCAGGAGACAGGTCTGTCTCTCTCTGGCCTGATGATGAAAAACGAACTGGCATTGCACAGCAAAGAAGAGCTTGAACAGCACTTTGCCAACGTCTGGGAAGTGATGCGCAGCGGTATTGAACGCGGCATCACCACCGAGGGTGTTCTGCCGGGTAAACTTCGCGTACCACGCCGTGCGGCGGCACTGCGCCGCATGTTGGTCAGCACCGACAAAACGACGACTGACCCGATGGCCGTAGTGGACTGGATCAACATGTTCGCGCTGGCCGTTAACGAAGAGAACGCTGCGGGTGGCCGCGTGGTGACAGCACCAACCAACGGTGCCTGCGGCATTGTTCCGGCTGTGCTGGCGTACTACGACAAGTTTATTCGTGAAGTAAATGCGAACTCTCTGGCACGTTACATGCTGGTCGCCAGTGCGATTGGTTCACTGTACAAAATGAACGCATCCATTTCCGGGGCGGAAGTGGGCTGTCAGGGTGAAGTGGGCGTGGCCTGTTCAATGGCTGCGGCAGGTCTGGCAGAACTGCTGGGGGCAAGCCCGGCTCAGGTGTGCATTGCAGCGGAAATCGGCATGGAACACAACCTGGGGTTGACCTGTGACCCGGTTGCAGGACAGGTGCAGGTGCCTTGCATCGAGCGTAACGCTATCGCCTCGGTGAAGGCGGTAAACGCGGCACGTATGGCGCTGCGCCGTACCAGTGAACCGCGCGTCTGCCTCGATAAAGTTATCGAAACCATGTACGAAACCGGTAAAGATATGAACGCCAAATACCGCGAAACCTCTCGCGGTGGCCTGGCGATGAAGATCGTCACCTGCGATTAAGCCTCTCAGGAAGCCTCGTTTTGCGAGGCTTCTTCCTGTTTTCCCCGCCGCGCATAGTTTCATACTGCTGACAGTGTTACCCTTCCTGCATTAACAGAAGGGAGATTATCTGTGGCCGTTCATTTGCTTATCGTCGATGCCCTCAACCTGATTCGCCGAATTCATGCGGTGCAAGGTACGCCGTGTAAGGATACCTGCCTGCACGCACTGGAGCTGCTTATCCGCCATAGCGAACCGACCCATGCCGTCGCGGTGTTCGACGACGAAGCACGCAATACAGGCTGGCGTCACCAGCGCCTGCCCGACTACAAAGCCGGACGCGCGCCCATGCCAGACGATCTGCATGCTGAAATGCCCGCCATCCGCGCCGCCTTTGAACAGCACGGTGTCCCCTGCTGGGGTGCTCAAGGCAATGAGGCCGACGATCTGGCAGCTACGCTTGCCGTAAAGGTGGCGAGCGCCGGGCATCAGGCCACAATTGTGTCGACCGATAAAGGCTACTGCCAGCTACTTTCACCCACTATCCGCATTCGCGACTACTTTCAAAAACGCTGGCTGGACGCACCGTTTATTGCCAGTGAGTTTGGCGTCTCGCCTGAACAACTTCCCGATTACTGGGGGCTTGCGGGGATAAGCAGCTCCAAGGTTCCGGGGGTGGCGGGTATTGGGCCGAAGAGTGCCGCACAGCTTCTGACGGATTTTCAGAGCCTGGAAGGAATTTATGCCCGGCTGGATGACGTACCAGAAAAGTGGCGCAAAAAGCTGGAGGCACATAAAGAAATGGCGTTTATCTGCCGGGATGTGGCGACACTACAGACGGATTTACAGTTAGACGGGAATTTGCAGCAACTGAGGTTAGAGCGTTAGTTGCCCCTCACCCTCTCCCCATAGGGGAGAGGGGATTGCCCGGTGTTGTCTTTTCTCCCTCACCCTTTTGGGAAGAGGGCCGGGGTAAGGGGAACTACCGTTCGTCGCGACGCCCACCGACAGCAGCCCACCAGCGACGAATATGCACCGTCACCTCTTCGCGGTCGTGATAAAGCTGACGTGCCTGAATTTCCACGTTAATACCGTGTTCATCCATCTGTGCCTGAATGTAGGCCAGGTTCTGAGAGACTTCCTCATAACGCTTTTTCATCGGCAACTTAAGGTTGAAGATAGTCTCACGACACCAGCCATTCACCAGCCAGGAGGCCATCAGTGCAGCCACTTTCGCTGGTTTCTCAACCATATCGCACACCATCCAGGAGATATTGTTGCGGTTTGGACGATAGCGGAACCCATCTTCACGCAGCCAGGTCACTTGTCCGGTATCCATCAGGCTTTGTGCCATCGGGCCGTTATCGACAGACGAAACCCACATGTTGCGTTTCACCAGCTGATACGTCCAGCCGCCAGGACACGCACCGAGATCGACCGCGTACATGCCGTTTGCCAGGCGTTCGTCCCACTCATCAGCCGGGATAAAGACGTGAAATGCCTCTTCCAGCTTCAGCGTTGAACGGCTCGGTGCATCTGCCGGGAAGCGCAAACGCGGGATGCCCATAAAGAACGGGGAGTTGTTGGTCGTGTATGAGTAGCCCGTGTAGCAACAGCCAGGTGCAATAAAGAAGATATGCACGACAGGACGTTTTGGCGTCTCGTAATTCGTCAGCACGCCCGCATCACGCAGCGCTGCACGCAGTGGTACGGTGAACTTACGGCAGAACTTCATCAGTTCTTTGCTTTCGTTGGTGTCAGCCACTTCAACGCGCAGATCGCCCCCTTTCTCCACCACGCCCTGCAGCATCCCGACAATCGGCGTGATGCGGTCTTCAGGCGGAAGATCTTTGAGCAGTTCACCTGCAACAAACATCTGGCGGGCGAAGATCAATGAGCTGAACGGCAGTTCACGCACCAGCTTATCCGCGTCGTCAGGCTGGTAGCATTCGAACACCACATAGCCCGCATTTTCTTTGACGCGTGCAAAACCGAAGACTTCGCGCTTCGCCGCTTTATCCGTAATTTCCGCGGCGCACTCTTTCTCAAACCCCGGGCGACAATATAAAACAACCTTATTCATGAACAACGCCCTTGCGTTTCAGACGGATAGCTCCGATAAACATTAATACCCAACCTGCCAGGAAGCTGACGCCACCAACAGGTGTAACAAACGCCCACAGGCGCAAATGCGAGAGCGCAAGGCAGTACAGGCTACCGCTAAACAGCACGGTACCCAGCGCCAGAAATACGCTGCTCCAGTAAAACCAGATGCTGATACGGCGCTGCATCGCTACCGCCAGCCCAAAGATAGCCAGCGTATGGAACGCCTGATATTCAAGGCCGGTCTGGATCCAGCCCATCTCTACCACCCCTAAAGATTTACTTAACACATGCGCGCCAAAGGCACCCAGTGCGACAAAAATAAAGCCACTCACCGCGGCAAAAATCAGCATGAATCGGCTGGTCATGGTTCAGTCCTAAAGTGATACGTGCTCAGCACACAAAAGTTATTGATCATACCTGAAGCGGAATTTTTCTTGCTCGTTCGCCGCTCTGGACAGTATCCACTGCCGGAAGGCGGCTATTTTACCCAGTTCTGCCTGACTGTCATGACAAACCAGATAAAACGCATTCTTGCTGACCAGAACATCATTAAAAGGGCAAACCAGGCGGCCTGCCTCAATTTCGGACTGTGCCATTACGTTGTTCGCCAACGCAACGCCCTGCCCGTGAATGGCAGCCTGTAACACCATCGCACTGTGGCTAAAAATGGGGCCCTGCTGCACGTTTATATGATTAAGACCTAATTGGCGGGTATAAGTTTGCCAGTCACGGCGAGAAGCATCATGTAAAAGCGTATGCTGCGCCAAATCAGCGGGCGTCTTCAGCGCCTTGTCCCCCGTCAGAAGCAGCGGTGAACAAACCGGCAACAGATATTCTGCGTATAATTTCTCGACGCGCAAGCCCGGCCAGTTACCGCGACCATAAAAAATGGCGACATCCACGTCATCTGCCAGTTTGTCTTCCTGGCGATCCACCGCCTGAATTCGGACGTCGATTCCCGGATAAGCTGAGTTAAAGCTTGAAAGTCTTGGCACCAGCCATTGAATGGCAAAACTTGGCAATAGGCTTACCGTGAGTGCGCCTTTTGCACTGCGCGCCTGCAGCTTACGCGTGGCTTCGGTGAGCTGGGAAAAAATCTCTTTAATATCCTGAAAATAGCTCTGGCCTTCTTCAGTCAGGAGTAATGAACGGTTGCGGCGACGGAACAGCTTAAGGCCCAGAAAATCCTCCAGGGACTTGATTTGGTGACTTACTGCGGCCTGTGTCACAAAAAGCTCATCTGCTGCGCGGGTGAAGCTCAGGTGGCGTGCTGCTGCATCAAAAACACGTAATGCATTAAGGGGTGGCAATCGCTTCGACATGGTTATCTGGCTTAGATGTTAACGAGATTTAACACATAGGAAACAACGTTTAACCTATTAGTTTTTTTAATCTGAGCCATTATAATTTGTCCGTTGAGGAACTACCAGCAAATACCTATAGTGGCGGCACTTCCTGAGCCGGAACGAAAAGCTTTTTTTAGAATGCGTGTTCTGAAGGGCTTTTGGCTTACGGTTGTGATGTTGTGTTGTTGTGTTTGCAATTGGTCTGCGATTCAGACCACGGTAGCAACGCTACCAATTTTTCACTTCCTGTACATTTACCCTGTCTGTCCATAGTGATTAATGTAGCACCGCCAATTTGCGGTGCTTTTTTTTGTCCATTTTTTCCCCTCTCCAGCGTGTTTCATCTAACCACCTTGCCCTGCTTCCAAATTTGCGCGACGATCTACGGATCGAAATGAGGAATTCCATGAACGCTTTCAGTCCCGCACACTTTCGCGCACAGTTCCCGGCGCTGGCCGATGCCGGTATATACCTTGATAGCGCAGCAACGGCGCTCAAGCCGCTGGCCGTTATCGACGCCACTACGCAGTTTTACAGCCTGAGTGCAGGTAATGTGCATCGCAGTCAGTTTGCTGAGGCCCAGCGCTTAACTGCACGCTATGAAGCCGCGCGCGACCAGGTCGCACGCCTGATTAATGCCGAAAGCGGGAAAAATATCGTCTGGACGCGAGGTACAACCGAGGCCATCAATATGGTGGCGCAGTGCTATGCGCGCCCGCGGCTGCAACCGGGGGACGAGATCATCGTCAGCGAGGCAGAACATCACGCGAACCTGGTACCGTGGCTGATGGTTGCGGAGCAAACAAGCGCACGCATTGTAAAGCTCCCGCTGGGGTCAGATTTTCTGCCCGACGTGGCGCGTTTACCTGAGCTGATTACGTCCCGCAGTCGGATATTGGCCCTGGGGCAAATGTCCAACGTTACCGGAGGCTGTCCGGATCTGGCACTGGCTATCGAAATCGCCCACGCCAGCGGTATGGTGGTCATGGTCGACGGTGCACAAGGAATTGTGCATTTTCCGGCCGATGTTAACGCGCTGGATATTGATTTCTACGCCTTCTCAGGCCACAAGCTGTACGGGCCAACCGGTATCGGGGCGTTGTATGGCAAGCCTGAACTGCTGGCGCAAATGACGCCGTGGCTCGGTGGCGGCAAGATGATTACCGAGGTAACCTTCGACGGCTTCAGAACGCAGGACGTGCCTTATCGTCTGGAAGCCGGTACGCCAAACGTGGCAGGCGTCATTGGCCTAAGCGCTGCACTGGAGTGGCTGGCTGAAACGGACGTCGTTCAGGCCGAAAGCTGGAGCCGGGGACTGGCGACGCTGGCAGAAGAAGCGCTAAAAAAACGTCCAGGTTTCCGTTCATTCCGCGTGCAGGATTCCAGCCTGCTGGCCTTTGATTTTGCGGGCGTTCATCATAGCGACATGGTAACGCTGCTGGCCGGATATGGCATTGCCCTGCGCGCCGGGCAGCACTGCGCACAGCCGCTGCTGGCGGCACTTGGCGTCAGCGGTACGCTGCGCGCCTCCTTTGCGCCATACAATACACAAAGCGATGTAGACGCGCTGGTTGCGGCCGTTGACCGCGCCCTTGAATTACTGGTGGATTAATGACTAGCTCTGCTTTAGCCGGACACCCGTTTGGCTCCGTCATCACAGAAGAGACGTTAAAACAGACCTTCGCCCCGCTCACACAGTGGGAAGATAAGTACCGTCAGCTGATCCTGCTGGGTAAACAGCTGCCCACCCTGTCTGAGGAGCTTAAAGCGCAGGCAAAAGAGATAGCAGGCTGTGAGAACCGTGTCTGGCTGGGGTTTAGCGTATCTGGCGAGAAATTGCATTTCTTCGGCGACAGCGAAGGTCGTATCGTGCGTGGCCTGCTGGCAGTGCTCTTAACTGCCGTGGAAGGTAAAAGCGCGGCAGAACTGCAGGCGCGTTCGCCGCTGGCGCTGTTCGATGAACTGGGGCTTCGCACACAGCTGAGCGCCTCGCGCAGCCAGGGGCTGACCGCGCTCAGCGAAGCGGTGCTGGATGCCGCACGTCAGGCTCAGGCCTGACGTTCCGCCTTCGCCATCATCTTCTTCAGGGCGTGGGAAACCGCGACAAAACCGAAGGACGCGGTCACCATCGTGGCCGCACCAAAGCCTGAGGCGCAGTCCATTCGTTTTGGTCCTTCTGCCGTGCTTTTCATAGCACACGCCGAACCATCCGCCTGTGGGTAGACCAGCGCCTCGGTGGAGAACACACAGTCTACGCCCAGCTTGCCTTTGCTATTCTTCACAACGTTAAAGTCGCTTTTTAAGCGCTCGCGCAGCCTGGCTGCCAGGGGATCCTGGATGGTTTTTGCCAGGTCGGCCACCTGGATCTGCGTCGGATCGATTTGCCCACCCGCACCGCCGGTGGTGATCAGCGGAACTTTGTAGCGACGGCAGTACGCGATCAGCGCCGCTTTTGGACGTACACTGTCGATGGCATCAATCACGTAGCTGTAGCCTTTGCTCATGTACTCCGCAACATTATCCGCCGTTACAAAGTCATCAATCACCGTCACGCGGCATTCCGGGTT
The DNA here is from genome assembly GCA_014169315.1 of Enterobacter cloacae. Classification (NCBI taxonomy): domain Bacteria; kingdom Pseudomonadati; phylum Pseudomonadota; class Gammaproteobacteria; order Enterobacterales; family Enterobacteriaceae; genus Enterobacter; species Enterobacter cloacae. The sequence goes on from AP022133.1 coordinate 3,650,523, forward strand.
GATCAAACGAATACGCTCCGCCATCACCTCAGATTTTGCCAGCCCAACGTTATCACGCAGAGCGTGGATTTGACGGTTAGTGTTGGTCACGCAGACATCATCCATATCAATCAGCGTGATTGCACCAATACCGGTTCTCGCCAGCGCTTCTGCAGCCCAGGAACCAACGCCGCCAATACCCACAACGCAGACATGCGCATCCGCAAACAGCTGCAGGGCTTTTTCACCATATAAACGAGCCGTGCCGCCAAAACGCTGACGCCATGCGTCGCTGATTACCACAGACATAAGACCTCAGATGTAAAAAGGGTGAGGTTCTCCCTCACCCCTGCTCAATAATCTCTATACGGCTCAGAATACCATAATCAGCCGCTGAATACGTTGCCACCGCCAGCGGTTGTCTTCAGCACCCATACACGTCCGTAATGGTTATACCAGCCTGCACGGTGACCAGCATCCGGGCCAATACCCTGATAAATATCGAAGTGCTGGCCTTTGATTGCGCCGCCCACATCCAGTGCCACCATCAGGCGTAACTCGTACTGGCCGTTGAATTTGCCGTTATGATCCAGCAACGGAACTTCCGCAAGTAACGTAGTGCCCGCCGGAATAATCGAACGATCCGACGCCACCGACGCACGGCCAATCAGCGGTACGGCACTTGCCCCTTTTACCGGCGCAAAGTTCTGTGGTTTGAAGAAGACAAACGACGGGTTTTGCTCCAGCAGCTCTCGCACCTCGGCTTCACTGTGTTTTTCACCCCATTCGCGGATCGCCTGCATCGACATATCTTCTTTCTTCACTTCACCTCTGTCGATAAGCACCTTACCAATACTGCGGTAGGCATGACCGTTTTTACCGGAATAGCTGAAGAAGTTAAGCGGTGTACCGTCACCAAAATCGATGTAGCCACTGCCCTGAACATCCATGATGAAGTTATCCATCAGCGAGTTGCTGTAGGCCAGAACGTAATTTTCGCTAAGCGCCCCCGAGTAGATATCGGCACGAGACGGCAGGCGGCCGCGTTTTGGCGGCATACGGTAAATCGGGTACTGGAACTCACCCTGACGGGAGTGTCGTGCCTGAATCACGGGGGTGTAATAGCCGGTAAACTGGACGTTGCCATAGTTATCAGCCCCTTCCATCTGCCAGGCATCAATACCAAACTGGCGCATATTACGCGTATCGCCCCCCGCGCGCAGCCACTCCTGTACCGCGCTGTAAACATTATTCTGCGAGCCATACAGACGCGGTGACGCATTGCGGATCTGGTAGACCTGCTCGGAGAAATCTCCGGCGTTGATCGGCGCGCCGACGGCATCAGGTTGGTTAACTAAAGAGAAAGGCTGGGATAACTTCCCGTCTTTATACTGTTGACCGCGATCGGTCGGTTTGGAAGAACAGGCCGCCAGAATGGCTACCATTGCGCCCGTCATCAGATACTTCGCCCAACATCCTTTCATTATATCTCGTCTTTAAGTTGCCCATTTCCGCGTGATGAAGATAACAAACCCCCCGTTCTAAAGGAATGGAATCACATGCCCTTTGGCAAATTTTGCGCAAAAAATAGTCCACACGTATCGATGTCGTTCAATTTACATACAAAGTTAATGAATTATGTAAAAAAGGGGTTGCATCACAAACCTAACCGAGTATAGTGCGCATCCACGGACGCGGGGTGGAGCAGCCTGGTAGCTCGTCGGGCTCATAACCCGAAGGTCGTCGGTTCAAATCCGGCCCCCGCAACCAATTAAAATTTGATGAAGTACAAGCAGTACGGTGACGCGGGGTGGAGCAGCCTGGTAGCTCGTCGGGCTCATAACCCGAAGGTCGTCGGTTCAAATCCGGCCCCCGCAACCAATCAAATTTGAAGAAGAAGTTTCTGCAAAAGCAGAAAGACGGACGCGGGGTGGAGCAGCCTGGTAGCTCGTCGGGCTCATAACCCGAAGGTCGTCGGTTCAAATCCGGCCCCCGCAACCAACACTTCTTAAAACAATAAACACCCTCAAGGGTGTTTTTTTGTATCTGCAGTTTGTGGATCTGCCGGGCATTCCACCCGGCCAGGAAACTACCCGCGTCGCGCCAGCGTTGCCCCATCTGAGAAATACGCCCGTATCCCTGCCAGTATTGACTCTGCCACTTCCTGCTGGAATGTCGCGGTCTTGAGCTTACGCTCCTCTTCCACGTTACTGATAAATGCAGTCTCGACCAGAATGGACGGAATATCCGGGGCTTTGAGCACCGCAAACCCGGCCTGCTCGACGCTGTTTTTGTGCAGCTTATTAATATTGCCAAGCTTACCCAGTACCGCCTTACCAAACTTCAGGCTGTCGTTGATGGTCAGCGACTGAACCATATCAAACATGGTGTGATCAACATAGCGGTCACCACTTTTGCCCACGCCACCTATCAAATCCGAGGCGTTCTGCGTATCCGCCAGGTATCTCGCTGCGGTACTGGTCGCCCCTTTTGTGGAGAGCGCAAACACCGAGGAGCCGCTTGGCTGACGGCTGGTAAACGCATCTGCGTGGATAGAGACGAACAGATCCGCACGCTGCTTTTGTGCTTTCGCCACGCGAACCTTCAGCGGAATAAAGATATCTTCATTGCGCGTCATATAGGCCCGCATGTTGCCTTCTTTCTCAATTAACGCCTTCAGACGACGCGCAATTTGCAGTACTACGTCTTTTTCCCGGGTACGATATTTGCCGATCGCTCCGGAGTCTTCGCCTCCGTGTCCAGGATCAAGCATGATCACAATGGGGCGATCGCGCCCTGCTTTGCCCGGCTTCGGGCCGCTTTGTGCTGGCGGAACCTGACTCTCAAGATCGCCTTTGTTGTAGTCTTCCAGCAATGCGAGGAGCGGATCCTGAATATCCGTTGCATTCGCCGGGTAGAGATCCATCACCAGCCGCTCTTTAAACGCCGCGACAGGCGCAAGTGCAAACAGCTGCGGTTTCACATTCTGCTTCAGCTCAAACACCATCCGCACCGTTTGCGGATCAAACTGCCCAACGCGCGCTGATTTGATAAACGGATCATCACCACGGATCTGCGCCGCCATCCCTTTCAGGACGGAATTCAGGTTTACGCCTTCGAGATCCACCACGATCCGTTCCGGATTGCTGAGCGCAAACTGCTTATATTTCAGCACCCGATTAGATTCTACCGTTACGCGCGTATAGGTTGACGACGGCCAGACGCGCACCGCCACCACCTGACTTGTGGCAGCAAGACCTACCTGGCTGACGCTAAGCAACCACATCGCCCCTGCCCCTTTTAACAGGCGGCGACGGCTTATTGCTGAATTGGATCCCGACATGCTTCTCCCGAGCAAGAAATCTTATAAATACACAAAACGCCCAAATTGACCGAAAACTTTAACGAATGGCGCATAAACTGTCATCTATAAAAGGGTAAACATTCATACGTTAACGCACGCTTTACTTATAAATTTCTGTGCTTCGCCGAAAATTTAGACTTGCACACACGAACACAATCGAATAAAAATACACAAATTACGAATAAACATTCACTAAGGGTTGTCTCATGGTAAAGGAACGTAGAACCGAGCTGGTTCAGGGATTTCGCCATTCTGTTCCCTATATCAATGCCCATCGGGGAAAAACGTTTGTCATCATGCTCGGTGGCGAAGCGATAGAACATGAAAACTTTTCCAGCATTGTCAATGACATCGGCCTGCTGCACAGCCTCGGCATCCGGTTGGTTGTGGTGTATGGTGCTCGCCCGCAAATTGATGCCAACCTGGCGGCCCATCACCATGAGCCGATTTACCATAAGCATACCCGCGTCACGGATACCAAAACCCTTGAGCTGGTGAAACAGGCTGCGGGTCTGCTGCAGCTGGATATTACTGCCCGCCTGTCGATGAGCCTGAACAATACACCGCTGCAGGGCGCACATATTAACGTTGTAAGCGGCAACTTCATCATCGCTCAGCCACTCGGTGTGGATGATGGTGTGGACTATTGCCACAGCGGTCGCATTCGTCGTATCGATGAAGAGGCGATCCACCGTCAGCTGGACAGCGGAGCCATTGTCCTGATGGGGCCAGTGGCCGTTTCCGTAACGGGTGAAAGCTTCAACCTCACGTCAGAAGAGATCGCCACCCAGCTGGCTATCAAGCTAAAGGCCGAAAAAATGATTGGCTTCTGCTCTTCGCAAGGGGTCGTGAACGACGAAGGGGTGATTGTGCCGGAACTCTTCCCCAATGAAGCCCAGGCCCGCGTGGAAGAACTGGAGACAGAAGGTGATTATCACTCAGGTACCGTCCGTTTTTTGCGTGGCGCAGTAAAAGCCTGTCGCAGCGGCGTGCGTCGTAGCCACCTGATTAGCTATCAGGAAGATGGCGCTCTGTTACAGGAACTGTTCTCCCGTGATGGTATCGGTACGCAGATCGTCATGGAGAGTGCCGAACAGATCCGCCGTGCCACCATCAACGATATCGGTGGCATTCTGGAGCTGATCCGCCCGCTGGAACAGCAAGGTATTCTGGTTCGCCGCTCCCGTGAACAGCTGGAAATGGAGATCGACAAATTTACCATCATCCAGCGCGATAACCTGACTATTGCCTGTGCTGCGCTCTACCCATTCCCGGAAGAGAAGATTGGTGAAATGGCCTGCGTTGCCGTACACCCTGACTACCGCAGCTCTTCACGCGGTGAAATGCTGCTGGAGCGAGTAGCAGCCCAGGCGCGCCAGATTGGCCTGAGTAAGCTGTTCGTGCTGACCACTCGCAGTATTCACTGGTTCCAGGAGCGCGGCTTCACGCCGGTGGATATTGATTCACTGCCGGAAAGTAAGAAAGAGATGTACAACTACCAGCGCCGCTCCAAAGTGCTGATGGCGGACCTGGGATAATACGACGCCCTCACCGTCCGGTGAGGGTCTACCCTTAAACCGCTTCGAATATCGCGCTTAAGCCGCTTCGGCGCTCCGTCCGGGTGGCAATCGCCTGTACCAGCACGCGTTCATCGGTATACAACGATAACCGCTGGCGTGCGCGGGTTATGGCGGTATAAATCAGCTCACGCGTGATCACCGGCGAGAGCTGGGTCGGCAGGATCAGCGCCGCGTGGTTGAATTCAGAGCCCTGAGATTTGTGTACCGTCATCGCCCATGCTGTTTCATGCTCAGGCAGGCGGCTTGGCTGAACGGATTTCACGCTGCCATCCGGCATCAGGAACCAGGCGCGCAGCCCCTGTCCACGGTCAAGCGCAATCCCGATATCCCCGTTAAACAACCCCAGCGCACTGTCGTTGCGGGAAATCATCACTGGCCGCCCTTCATACCAGCGAGAGTGTGGCACCCGGGTGATTTTACGTTTCTGCGTAAGCAGCTGCTCCAGCCTGTCGTTCAGGCCGCTTACGCCAAACGGTCCTTCCCTTAGCGCGCACAGAAGCTGGTATTCACCAAATGCGGCAATAACCTGCTCAGGTGTATTGTGCTTTTGGACACACGTCAGGAAATGCTGATACCCCTGCAGGGCATCATCCAGCATCGCCTGATACTCTTCCCCGGTTTGCAGCGATTTTTTCTCGATATCGGTGAAGGTGCCGTCAAACACCGCACGCGTGGCATGGCGATCGCCGCGGTTTACCGCCGCCGCCAGTTGACCAATCCCGGAGTCACTCCCGAAGCGGTAGCTTTTTTGTAGCAGGCACAGGCTGTCACGCAGCGCGCCAGCCTGCGGGCTGCGCTCGCCTTCCAGCACGCATCCTGTTAACCGCGATAACTCTTTTGCCCGCTCAGCGGTATAACCCTGGCTTGCGTAAGTGCAGATATCCCCCAGCACCGCACCGGCCTCTACGGAGGCAAGCTGGTCGCGGTCGCCGAGGAAAATGACACGAGCGTGAGGTGGCAGGGCGTCAATCAATCGCGACATCATTGTCAGGTCGATCATTGAGGCTTCATCCACCACCAGCACATCCAGATGCAGCGGGTTTCCGGCATGGTAACGCAGGCGCTGGCTACCGGGCTGCGCGCCGAGCAACCGATGTAACGTGCTGGCTTCACCAGGGAAAAGCGCCAGCTGAGCCTCAGTGAGAGGCAGTTTTTGCAGCGCACCACCTAATGACTCCGTCAGACGAGCTGCGGCTTTTCCGGTCGGTGCGGCCAGACGAATACGACACTTTTGCTCACCAGATAGCTGAATCAGCGCGGCGAGCAGTTTTGCCACAGTGGTCGTTTTACCCGTCCCCGGGCCGCCAGAAATCACCGAGATCCGCCGCGTTAATGCCACGGCAGCCGCCACTTTCTGCCAGTCAGTGGCTTCCTGCGAAGTAAACAGAGTATCCAGCGTTTGCCGGAGATGCGCCTCATCACAAGGAAGTGGAGCATTGCTCTCGCTGAAGAAGCGGGCAACCGTCAGTTCATATTGCCACATCCGGTTAAGGTATAAACGCTCATCAATCAGGACGAGCGGCGTCTGGGTATCTCCCCTGCTCACGGCAGGTGAACTCAGCAATACCGCCTGCCAGTCCAGCGTATTACCGAGCAGGGCGAAGCAGGATTGCAGCGCCGGAGGCGTTTTTTCATCAATGTCCAGACGCGAAAGCGGCAGGCAAACGTGCCCCTCACCCGCGTCTTTACTGAGGATTGCGGCTGCGAGCATCACGGCAGGCTGCGCGCCTGCAACCATCATGGCGAACTGCGCGTCAAGAGGACGCAGTAATCGTTGCTCTACTGCTTCCAGCAATAATTCCGGCATCGTCATGCCACCACCTCCGTGTTTGCCGAAAATACGCTATCCATCTTTTCAATCAATGCCACATCCGGACGCGTACGAAAAATACCCGAACCCGGATCAGCAGCATCTACCCCGCGCAGGAACAGGTAGATCACCCCACCAAAATGCGCTTCGTAGCGGTAATCGGCAATGCGATGGCGCAGGTAGCGATGCAGCGCCAGGGTGTATAACTGGTATTGCAGGTCGTAACGATGCATTTGCATGGCTGATGCCATCGCCTGTTGGGTATAGGCCTCGCTGTTTTCACCAAGCCAGTTCGATTTGTAATCCAGCAGGTAGTAACGCCCTTCGTGGCGGAACACCAGGTCGATAAACCCTTTCAGCATTCCCTGAACCTGGCGGAAATTGAGCGGCGGGCAACCCGCTGACAACGGATCGTGTTCGCGGATCAGCTCATCAAGCACATCGGCCTTAAGAGGACTGGCTATAGGAAGATAAAACTCCATCTCAACCTGCTTATTTTTGGCCGTCAGTTGGTTCAGAGAGAAGCCCTGCTCCGTGAGCGGTGCCTGCAAAATAGCCTTTACCCAGTCGGTAAGAACCGGTTGCCATTGCGCATCATAACCGCCACTTTGCAGCATCTTCAGCACCCACTCCTCAGAGAGAGGCTGGGTGAAATCCAGTTCTTCAAACAGGCTGTGCAAAAATGTTCCCGGCGACGCACCGCGCGGAAATTGATGGGGTGTCAGTGCCGGTTCATCAGGCACGCTACCGGTACCTGCGGCATCCACATCCAGTTTTGGCATCAGATCCTGCGCGATGCTCTGTCCGTGCTGTTGTAAACCGGAGTAGCTGGTGACGCGCCAGTCATCAGCAATGGTTCGCACAATCTGCCGGGCGCTGAGCTCAGATCCACACTGCTCTGGCATCTGCCAGCGGCTATTATCTGGCGACGATGGAATTTGCAGGGCAATATGGTCGCCACAAAGCGATTCAATGCACAAACGCAGCCCTGCGGCATCTTTTGGCTCGCCTAGCTGGATAAGCCGCCCCAACGCACTCAAATGAAAATCGCTCTCCCCTGTTTTCTCGCCACGACGGCGGAACAACGGCGCAATACCCAGGCTGCAGTGCCAGACGGAGCGGGTCAGCGCCACATAGAGCAGGCGTAAATCTTCTGCCAGGCGTTCGGCTTCTGCCAGTTCGACGCTGGAGTCGGCTTGACTGAGATCGAGCACCGCTTCAAACGAATCACGATCGTGGTAAAACGCCTGATCCTGTACGCGATAATTGGCGATGAACGGCAACCAGACCAGCGGATATTCCAGCCCTTTCGATTTGTGAATTGTGACGATTTGCACTAGGTGTTTATCGCTCTCCAGGCGCATCTGCTGGCTGGACGCGTTGCTGTTTGGATCGGCGATTTGCTGCGACAGCCAGCGCACCAGAGCGTGTTCACTCTCCAGCTGCGTACCCGCTTCCTGCAACAGTTCGCTGATATGCAAAATATCGGTAAGACGACGTTCACCACCTGCCGTCGCGAGCATATTTTCCGCGATGTGCCGCTGCGCTATCAGCTCGCGTAGCATCGCCATTACGCCACGTTTTTGCCAGCACTCCCTGTAGTGGACAAACTCTTCCACCACGGCATCCCAGGCGGTTTCATTGCTATTGAGCGCATCAATGTCACGCGCGTTCAACCCCAGCACAGAGCTGGCCAGCGCGCTACGAAGTGTACTTTCACGCTCAGGAGCCAGCACGGCCTGGAGCAGCCACAGCATCTCCTGGGCCTCCAGCGTTTCAAAGACGCTATCCCGGTTTGAGAGATAAACAGATGGGATGTTCAGCAACGTCAGTGCATCGCGGATCAGCGCAGCCTCCTGGCGGCTACGCACCAGCACCGTGATATCCGATGCTTTCACAGGAGTCGGGTCATCCCCTTTCCACAAAACCGCATCGCCACGTGCGCCAGCACTGAGCCAGTCGCGGATTTGCGCGGCACAGTGCTGCGCCATCGCATTTTGATAGTCAGCAACACCGAAACCTTCGCCATCCAGCAACCAGAAGTTCATCGCAGGCTGCACGACTCCATTGAATTCAAAGCGCAGGGCGGTATTTTTCGCGGCGGATTTCACGGGCTGAAAAGGAATCTCCCGGAACATAAATGCCACATCCATACGGCTGAATAACGCATTGACGCTCTCAACCATACCCGGGGATGAGCGCCAGTTAGTGTCCAGCGTGTAGTGGGCATCAACTTCACTGCGGGCTTTCATATAGGTGAAAATATCGGCACCACGGAAGGCATAGATGGCCTGCTTAGGATCGCCAATCAGCAACAGTGCGGTGTCGGGCTGTTGCCGCCAGATACGGCGGAAAATACGGTACTGTTGGGGATCGGTGTCCTGAAATTCGTCAATCATCGCCACCGGGAAACGGGCACGGATAGCGGCGGCAAGCGCTTCGCCATTTTCACTGCACAGCGCCGTATCCAGACGGCTCAGCATATCGTCAAAGCCCAGTTCTCCCCGGCGACGTTTCTCACGCGCTACAGCCTCGCGGATCTCCGTCATGGCGCGAGTGATCATCAGGTCGTTGAGGGTTAATGGCGCTGACAACAAGGCCTCGATGGCAACAAACAGAGGATGCTCCGGGACAACGCCATCGGTTTTGGTACGCTCAAGAAGAAAACGCTGAGAGAATTTTTCCAGTGCATCCGGGAGTTGATAGCCGCGCGTCTCCTCCTGCGCCCAGGCGCTGATCTTGTCGATCCATTTGCCCTGGTTACCGCGGTTAAATTTGCGCCTGTCGATCCCGGAATTTTCGATGATCGCCTCAACCTCGCCGGCTGACTCATTCCATTTTTGCTTTAAGGCGGCAATTTGCGCGACGATCTTCTCATGGCGTGAGGCCAGCGTTTCATCCGCTGGTGGCGGGGATTTAATAACCGGTGCTTCCCCCTGCAGATAACGGTCAATGGCGCGTAAAAGATCTTCCGGGCCTTTCCACAACGCGTGAACCGCTTCGGCAATATCGCGAGGCAATGGATAGCAATGACGACGCCAGAAATCTGCGCAGGCCTGATAGCGAAGCTCAGACTCATCTTCAATGAGCTGTTGTTCGAACAGCATGCCGGATTCAAACGCATTCAGGCTCAGCATGCGCTGACAAAAGCCGTGGATAGTGAAGACCGACGCTTCGTCCATTTGCCGCTCAGCCAGTAGCAGCCAGTGGGCTGCCTGTTGCTTATCGGCAATTTCTTCCAGAAGGCTCGCGTAAAGAGGGTTATCCGTACTCTGGCGCAGACAGGCGATGCGCAGCTCATGAATATTGGTACGAATACGGCCGCGTAGCTCGGCGGTGGCGGCCTCGGTAAAGGTCACCACCAGCAGCTCTTCCACGCTTAACGGGCGCGGAAACGCTGCATTACCGCCGAGCCCTAACAGCAGACGCAGATAGAGCGCGGCAATGGTGAAGGTTTTTCCTGTTCCCGCTGAGGCTTCAATCAATCGTTCACCCTGCAGAGGTAAACGTAAGGGATCAAGGGACTCAGCGGTATCGGTCATTCTTTCTTACTCCAGGGCATAGATTGCTGCAAGGCACTGACGCTCTTCCAGATCTTCCAGCCTTTCGGGTTAACGTATTCCGTTTTCCCACTCTGGCTACCGGAAACCTGAGACAGTATGGCCATTCCCTGCGGTTTAACCACCGCCTGATGGAAGAAATCGGCAACCTTCTGAGGCGTCAGCTGTTTTATCTCGGCCACTACTTTATCACGCGAATCAAAATTCAGATTACCGCGATCAAAATCTTTGCTCAGTTGGGACGCTTCTTCACCCAGCGTCTGTGGCGGCTGCATCACCTGTGCGATAACGGCCTGCTGGATCTGAGCAAACTCTTCTGGCTTCATGGCACGCAGTTTTTCCTCCGCTTTCGGGAAGAAAGCCTGGTAACGCTGCCAGAGATAAGCAGGCTGCTTATCGCTACTTTGCAACAGGAAACCAAGCCCCCACTGACGACCCACGTTTATAGAGAATGCAAAGACCGCGTAGCCAAGCTGCTCTTCCGTGCGCAGCTGGTTGTAGAACCACGGTTGAACAATTTGTCCCAGCACAGCGCTCTGGGCTGAACTGGCAAATTCACCATAACCTTTAGGCACAAACACCGCCGCCAGTGCCGAATCCGTGCTGTTTCCCGCTTTTTCAAAAATCACATTCTGTTTTTTCTCAACCAGCACGTCCTGGTTGCGGCACCACTCTTTACCTTTTGAACCCAGCTGTGCACGCACGTTCTGCGCCAGCGTTTTGGCCTGTTCCTCACTCATGTTCCCGACAATCAGGAACTCAGGACGGGTATTGATTTTCAGCGAGTCACGGTAATCCAGCACATCTTTTAACGAGATGGATGGCAGAAGCGCGCGGCGTTCTTCGCGCTGGAAATACGGAATTTGGGACAGCATCTGTACCGGCATTATCGCCTGATCGTAAGCTTTACCCTTCTCCGCAGAGTCCATCATCTGCGCATACCAGGACTTGGCCTGCTCAAGCTGCTCTTCTGTCGGCGTATAGCTAAAATAGCCTTTCAACAACGCCTGGAAGAGCTGCGGCAAACGCTGGGTATAACCGTTTGCATTGACCATCAGACCGTTGTTCGCGTTGGTCGAGAAACTAATTCCCCCCACGGAGGCCTGATTGCTGAGCTGATCGAGCGCGATACCCGCCAGATAGTCATTAAGTGCAAACATCACCTGATTTTTGGCACTGTCCATCGCTTTTGGATTACGCAGAACGACGCTGACATCAGCCTTTGGCTCACTCGCAAAATAACGGCTTGGGGTGTAGACCACACGCAGCGTCGGCTCATCAATGATAAGTTCCGGGTGCGGATAGTCTTTCGTCGTTTTGATCAGCGAGAAATCATCCGGGATGTAGGGGTTCAGTTCCGGCAACTTCAGCGCGATCTCTCCGGCTTTTTTCTGCCAGTCCGCGAAGGTTTGTGGGCTGATTTTATCAACCTGATAAGGAGCATCCACGAAATAAGCCGTTTTGTTATGCGGCTCGTTCGGACTGATGTACCAGATACGGGCGTTCTGTGGAGTCATCATTGCCAGACGCGCTTTCACCGCCTCGGCGTCATACTGATCGGCAATATTAACTGCGTCCAGCGTGTGTTCCACCGGCACACGGATCATGGTATCCGCCAGCCATTCCACGTAGTCCATATCACGCGTGATAGACGGGTAACGGAAATCGAGATCCAGCACATGTGCCAGCTCGTCAAAATAACGTTTATCGACACCTTTATCGCGCAGCAAAGAGAGGTAGCTGAAGATCGCCGCGACCACGTCATCACGGTGCGCCAGCCCTTTATCCGTCAGGGTTGCGGAAATCGCCAGCACACCACTGTTGCCGTTCACGACAGGATCGGAGTCAGCACGAATTCCTTCCACCAGCCCCTGTTTTTGCAGCCAGTCAGAAAGTGTACCCGGGCTCCGGTTACCAATAAGGTAAGTCACCAGCTCATCGGTTTTACTGCGGAATTTCGCCGTGTTGTTATCAATACGGAATTCAACGCGTAACACTTTACGCGGCAGTGCCGGAACGTAGTGGATAACGATCCCTTTTTGCGCGTCAGTCACCACCGGCACGTTAATCTGCGGCTGGTCTATGTTTTTATTCGGTACCCGGCCAAATGTCTGCGCCGCCATGCTGGCCAGCTCAGGCAACGGTTTGTTGCTGTAAATAACCGCTTTCATCAGGTTGGCGGAATAGTATTTGTCGCGGAATGCGTGCAGAGCATCAAGCACCGGGCTGTTTGGTTTATCGCTCAGGGTATCGAGGTTACCACCGGAAAAACGTGAGCCTGGGTGTGCCGGGTTGATGGTTTCAGCGCTGACCTGCGCCATGCGCATACCGTCTCGCGTGCGGGCCAGGGTCAGCTCGGCATTGACGGCATTGCGTTCACGGTCAGCATATTTTTTATCCAGCAATGGTGCAGCAATGGAATCCGCCAGACGGTCAACCGCACCTTCCAGCGCATCATTTTCAACTTCGAGGTAAAACGCCGTGCGATACGGTGCCGTACTGGCGTTGTGGCTACCGCCATGCATTTTCAGAAATTCGGACAGGCTATCCGGCTGTGGGTATTTTTTTGACCCCATCAGCGTCATATGTTCGAGATAGTGCGCCAGCCCAGGATGGGTTTCCGGATCTTCCAGGGACCCAATCGGCACAACTAACGCCGAGAGCGATTTTACCGCCTGCGGATCGGAAACCAACAGCACAGTCATCCCGTTATCAAGGCGAATAGCCTGATACTGGCGGGTATCTTTTTCGCTCTTACGGATAGTTTCCTGGACGGGTTGCCAACCGGAGTCTGCCTGAGTGATGGGAGCCCAAAGGGCGACAAACAAAACAAACGCTTTCAACAAGGTGCTGCCTGGCATTACGACCTCTTTATCACGGCTACATCATTAACAAACTGCGTGCTGGACGCGCCAGCATCTCTTTCTTTGGGTACATCAGTCCGTGATAAGAAGTGCATAATAAATGAACACCCCATACTGTGCAATTTTTATACAGCACTCAGGACTGATTAAATTTAAACAACGGTAACAGGTAACGTTGTGCCTCTTCTGTGATGGCTCTGAAGGATCCCGGCTCAAGCGTTCGCCATAAACGTTGATACCAGACATCTTCCCCCTCACCACGTACCATCATGTTGCCTTCATAGGCCTGCACAAATTTACTCCGTGCTTTTTGCAGCGAAGCGTCATCCGTTAACATGGCATCATTCTGCACGTCATAACAGTTTTTTATCCACGCGCCACCACTTTCCGGCAGCAACAGCAGAGGTTTGTTCATCCCCTGACGGTAACCTTCTATATACAGTGACAAATAGCGTAACGCCTGCTCAGGCTCCATCGGCGGGAAACGCCATTCGCCCTCTTTACGCACAAAAATCCGGCTTTCACCTTTATGGCCGCCAGCGCTGTAGACAAGATGTTCGAGCCAGAGTTGCAAACCTTGTGAAACGCTGAGCATAGAGGGCCGCCAGCGCAAAAGCCCATCCGGCTGAACCTGACTCAGCCAGCCCGTTAGCTGCACACCGTTACAGTCGAGATCGATTTCAATGCTTTTTCCAGGCTGTCGGCATTCAATCACGCGGTCAGCAAGCGCCTTCATCTCCTGCCACTGTACATCCCAGGCAATTTCCCCGAACGCGCCGTAAGGCAGCTGCCCCGCTGCCCGATAGCGACGAAACAGCCTGTCGGCATCCTCCTGTTCAACCAGTGCATTCAGCAGCTGGAGGTTTAACTGATAACGCTCCAGCCCTTCAAGGGTGAAGGGTTCTGCATCAGGAATTTCGCTCTCTTCAGAACGGAAGCTGACCTGTAATCGTTGCTGGAAGAAGGCACGTACCGGGTGTGCCCAAAAACGCTGCAGTTGCTCAAAGGTCAGCATTTCAATGACGAGAGGTTCAAGCTCCTGAATAAAATCGCTATGCGCCCTCCCCTCATTCTTCGCCGCCGGGAGCCACTCGCTGGCATAGCTCTGATATTCACTGGCTACATAGTTCGCCGGATCAAACGGCATACGAGTATGACAACAGGTGATGTGCGCTTTCACCCGCTGCTCACTTTCATCACAGTTACGCTGTTCATCGCCCGGTAAATAGTGGCTCTGCCCAATATAGTCCACCAGCTCCTGTACCAGAACAGACGGAAAACGTTCGCTGTTGTCCTGAATCGAACGGCCAATATAGCTGATATACAGCTTGCTCTGAGCGGAAATGAGCGCCTCAAGGAAGAGATAGCGGTCATCATCACGACGGCTACGGTCACCTCGTTTTGGTGTTGGACTCATCAGGTCAAAGCCCAGCGGAGGTAATGCTCGCGGATAAACACCGTCATTCATACCGAGCAAACACACCACTTTGAACGGAATAGAACGCATGGGCATCAGGGTGCAAATATTGACAGGCCCGGCAAGGAAACGCTGGCTGATACGCTCCTGGTCGAGACGTTGGGTCAGCTCGTCGCGCAGCAGTGACAAAGGCACGGTCCCGGTATAGTACGAACTGACACCTTCATCAACAATCGCCTGCCACTGCTTTTCAATAAGCGCCATCGCCGCTTCAGTTTCACTGTCCGGCAGGAAGAAATCATTGAGCAAATCCCTACAAACCGGGAGCCACTCCTCAAGCTGACGAGGCTGCATCAGCTCACGCCGCCAACGGTTTAGCTGCATCAGCAACGACGCCAGATGGCCGACCAGATCAGCGATTAACCCGCTGGACTCATCGTATGGCAGTACTTCATTCCACTCTCCCTGGCTGCTTTCCATCGCATAGCCCAGCAGCATTCGCGTCAAACCAAAGTGCCAGGTGTGCTGACCCGTTGGTGGAAGCTCAAACTCCTGCACGTTATCGTCATCTATCCCCCAGCGTACACCAGACTCATTCACCCACTGGCGAAGGTAGCGTAACCCCTCTTCGTTGATGTTGAAGCGTGCGGCCAGCACAGGCACATCCAGCAGAGCCAGCACATCTTCAGAGATAAACCGGCTGTCCGGCAGTGACAGCAGGCTGACAAATGCCTGCAGTACCGGGTGAGACTGACGCGCACGACGGTCAGAAATGGCGTAAGGCAGATATCGCTCGCCTGTCGCACTGCCAAAAACAGCCTGAATAAAGGGGCTGTAGCTATCGATGTCTGCCACCATGACCACAATGTCACGCGGCGTCAGCTCAGGATCGTCCTGCAACATGGCCAGCAGTTGGTCGTGCAGGATCTCAACCTCACGCTGCGGGCTATGGCAAACATGCACAGTGATACTGCGATCGTCAGGATCCAGCTTCCGCTTACCGTCACTGTGTTCAAATTCTTTGGCCGTCACGCCCATAACCGCACGGTTTTCCAGATCCAGAATGTCCAACTGAATATTGTGCAGCAGGCTGTCCGGGGGGATCTCAACAAACGCGTCCACATCACCTTCGCCTGACGAGGTAATGTCAGAGAGCATATGAATATAGTCGCGCCCCAGTTTGCCCCACGAGGCAAGCAGCGGGTTCGGCAAGTTCTGAATGCCGTTTTCATCGAAAAGCTGCGCGGCGGTCGCACTGTCTTTAAACAGCGGGACGGAACGTTCTTCAAAGAGCCGTCGACGCTGCCGGGTCACCAGCCGCGAAAACCAGCGCTGATCCTGAATATCACCCCAGTAGTGGCGGCAGGGATTGGTAAAGAGAATATGGATATCAATATGTTTACCCAGCGCTTTTAGCGCGTCCAGATAGACCGGAGGTAAAGCCGAAATACCACAGATAAACACGCGTGACGGAAGATTGTCAGGCCGCTCAGATGCGTTTTCCAGTATTGAGATAAACCGTTGATACAGGTTGGCACGGTGCCACTTTGGCTGGCCGAGCGTCTCCGTATATTCCACCAGCGCTTTCCACAACGGTGCCTGCCAGATTTGCGCGTCTGGTAATCCTTCCACCAGCGCCCCCGTTTCCCAGCTTGTCAGCCATTCCGGGCGGTACACTAAATACTGGTCATAGAGATCAGCGGTACGCGATGCCAGCTGGAACAGCTTGCGCTTATCGGTATCGTCATTGAGATAGTGGCGCAACATGGTGAATTCATCGCGTGTCAGCATACCTGGCAGCAGAGCCATCAGCTTCCAGCTCATACTTTGCTTGTTGAACGCACTCTGCTCAGGAATGTCCGGCAGTACACGGACGAACATCTCCCAGATAAAGCTTGCTGGCAGCGGAAAATCAATGTTCGCCGCAATGCCAAATTTCCGGGAAAGCGACATCTGCAGCCACTGCGCCATACCGGTGCTCTGCACCAGCACCATTTCTGGCTCAAAAGGATCGTCAAGCCGCTCGCGCTCAACGATAAATTCCATCAGCGCTTCCAGCACATCCAGACGATTTGAGTGGTAGACCCTTAACATAGACGCTCCCGACTACTGGCTGACCGGGCAATGCAGACGCGTCATCTCACCGCGTCGTCCCAGAGGAGAAATAAGTGTAACCGTGATGCTGACACATCCGGACTGTATTGTCTGCACCCGGTTTATCTGCCAGCCGCCTGGCAGAACAGTGGTACCCAACTGTGTCTGGTTCCAGGCGTGGTGCCAGAGCTGGCGATATTGATTAAACATGGTGAACCGGGCTGCCAGCGCCCGGTGATAACCAGACAGTGCCGTCACAATCGTCACCAGCAGCATCATCGCCAGCAATACTTCTACCATGCTAAATCCCTTTTCTTTGTTCAGGGTAACTGACATAGCGCCTTTTCCTTGAGCGGGCAAAAATCACTCCAGCCGTGAAGTGCAAAACGTATACGTCCTTCAGCAACCTCCCCTCCACGCCACAACAGCAGGCCATTGCTTCCGGCAATAAGCAAAACTCGCGCCTCGCTCAGCAAACGCAGGCAGACACGCCACGTCTGTACCTGCTTGCACTGGACCTCTGGCTGTAACGCCCAGCGTTGAACGCGCCCCCACTCCAGCGCTGACTGCACAGAAGCCTGCTGTTGAATCGAGCGGCTTTCGCCGCCAACCAGCGCGCTAAAGGATGTCAGTTGCTGATTAAAGCCGGAGAGGATCAACGTGCCAGGCACCAGCAAAAGCAGAACCAGCGCCAGTGACGACATCCCACGCTGACGGTTCATAAGTTAAACCCCGTAACGCTATAGTTAACCTGGTAAGGTACACCCTGCTTACCTGTGCGGATGGCGGCCAGTTCAATATTCAGCTGCGGCGCAAAACCGGAGTGTTCAACGCGACTCACCGCAAACTGCTGGATCACAACGCTGCCAGGATCCGTCAATTTTTCCCATCCTTTCCCCTCGCAAGAGGTTGCCCCACGCAAAGTTTCCAGCGCTCCGGATCCCAGACGAAACCCCGTACTCTCAGGTTCCGACGAAGAGGTATCCCAGTGACCGTTGCTGTTTGCATCCCACTGCACAATCACGCAACTTCCCTGCTCTCCAATCGCCAGAGCTTGCCCCTCACAGCTTCCCGCACAATATCCCGCACGCTGGAGCTGCTTGCCGATGGAAAAAAGGCGTTGCCAGACCTCCTCTTCAAGATCCCGCTGGCCTGATTGCAGTAATGTAGCCCGCTGTAATCCGGGTAAAAAGCGCGATGCACTTAACAACAAAAGGCTACTGATTGCAGTGGCAATCAGGACTTCTGTAAGCGAGAAACCGTGTTGGTTCATCGACATAAACGTTCTCCTGCACTACTGCACATCCTGATACGCCCCCCATTTGAGACGGTAATCAACCATTCCCCCGCCCGGCTTTGTACCCGTACTCGTCCCGCCCAGGCCGTATCCCTTAACCCATAAAATCCTAATGAGGGTGTTATCTCGCTTACCGTGATATCAGGCCAGAGCATTCTGAACACAAAAGGGTTACCTTTCTCGCAACCCTGCACGACAGAACTCATTAAACAGATACGTTCCCCATCCTGTTGAAGTGTGATCAGGTGATCGCGGTTATGCCGGTTTGCATCGTTGCGCAGGAATACCAGGTAATCACGTACCTGTCCGGCTGTTTGCCACAGCCGCTGCTGCCGTTGCCAGCGGTCCCAGCCATAAAGCCCTGAGGCACTAAGAATAACGACCAGCGAGATGGCGACCAGGGTTTCGATAAGCGTAAAGCCGTTCTCTTTTTTCATGCCGGAAGTGTGGCGAAGGACGGGAAACGTGACGAGTTGTAAATCAGGGCTTTACGAGCCGTTATCCAGAGAATGTTATCGGTTGCAGGACGTTACATTATTTCTGGATGCAGCCCCGAAAAACAAAGCAGAGGCGAAAAAAAACCGGCGCTAAAAAGCACCGGTTGTGTGAGTATTTGCCGTATCAGATAGCAACGGGCGCTTTGATGCCAGGATGCGGGTCGTATCCTTCAATTTCAAAATCATCAAAGCGGTAATCGAAGATCGATTCCGGCTTACGTTTGATAACCAGCTTCGGCAGTGCGCGCGGTTCGCGGGTCAGCTGAAGATGCGTCTGTTCCATGTGGTTGCTGTACAGGTGGGTATCGCCACCCGTCCAGACAAAATCACCCACTTCCAGGTCACACTGCTGTGCCATCATATGAACCAGCAACGCATAGCTGGCAATGTTAAACGGCAAGCCGAGGAACACGTCGCAGGAGCGCTGATAGAGCTGGCAAGAGAGTTTGCCGTCAGCCACATAAAACTGGAAGAACGCATGGCACGGTGCCAGCGCCATTTTATCCAGTTCACCCACGTTCCAGGCAGAAACGATAATACGGCGCGAGTCCGGGTCGTTTTTCAACTGGTTCATCACGGTGGTGATCTGGTCAATATGGCGGCCATCAGGCGTTGGCCATGCACGCCATTGCTTACCGTAAACCGGGCCCAGGTTACCGTTTTCATCTGCCCATTCGTCCCAGATAGAGACATTGTTTTCATGCAGATAAGCAACGTTGGTATCGCCTTGCAGGAACCAGAGCAGTTCATGAATGATCGAGCGCAGGTGGCAGCGCTTTGTCGTCACCAGTGGGAAGCCTTCTTGCAGATTGAAGCGCATCTGGTGGCCAAAAATGGAGAGCGTGCCGGTGCCGGTACGGTCATTTTTCGGCGTGCCCTCATCGAGCACTTTTTTCATCAATTCAAGATACTGTTTCATGGTTCCTCAGGAAAGTTGTTGCTGTGAGCGACGACGATACGCCCAAATCATCATAATGACACCCGCTACGATCATCGGAATGGAGAGGATCTGCCCCATACTGATGTACTGAACCCACTCGCCAGTAAACTGCGCATCCGGCTGGCGGAAGAACTCGACGATGATACGGAACGCACCGTAGCCAATCAGGAACAGGCCGGAGACAGCCCCCATTGGACGCGGTTTGCGGATAAACAGATTCAGGATGATAAACAGCACCACGCCTTCCAGTACCAGCTCATAAAGCTGGGACATATGGCGCGGCAGAACGCCGTAGGTATCGAAGATGGATTGCCACTCAGGGTGAGATGGTAACAGTGCCATGTCCTCTGCGCGGGAGCCAGGGAACAGCATAGTGAAGGAAACGCTCGGATCGACACGCCCCCACAGTTCGCCATTAATGAAGTTGCCCAGACGACCCGCACCAAGACCAAATGGGATCAGCGGAGCAATAAAATCAGAGACCTGGAAGAAGTTGCGTTTGGTACGTTTGGCAAAAATCACCATGACCAGGATCACGCCAATCAGGCCGCCGTGGAAGGACATACCGCCATCCCAGACGCGGAACAGATAGAGCGGATCGCTCAGGAACACCGGGAAGTTATAGAACAAAACGTACCCAATACGGCCACCGAGGAATACGCCGAGGAAGCCCGCATACAGCAGGTTTTCTACTTCGTTTTTCGTCCAGCCGCTACCCGGACGACCAGCGCGACGGCCAGCCAGCCACATAGCAAAAATGAAACCCACCAGGTACATCAGGCCGTACCAGTGAAGCGCTACAGGTCCAACAGAAAAAATGACCGGATCGAATTCCGGAAAATGCAGATAACCACTGTTCATCTGTCACCACAAGATGTTGTTATTCCGCTGAAAGTGGACAGCGGTAGACATGCGCTTCTGTTGTTAGCAGAAGCTCCAAAGTTGCGAATCATAGCATAAGGCAGGCGCTGAGGATGCGCCTGAGATGTAAAAGATGTGTATAGAGGATGGTGCTGCGTGTTGCCTCTCCCACAGCGAGAGGGAGACGGACAGACTAACGACCGCCACGGATCAAACCACCCATGCCGCGTCGCTCCATAAAAGCAGCGACCTGGTGGCGAACCTCAGTAGCCAGCTGGGCTTCAAGACTGCGCTCCGCCAGCTCGCGGGCATCGTCAAATTCGATATGACGTAACAGGTATTTCACTCGCGCAACAGAACGGCCGTTCATGGATAAATGGCGGAACCCCAGACCAATCAGGATCGCAACGCACATTGAATCTCCGGCCATTTCACCGCACAGGCGCAGGTCGAGACCGCACTGTTCCGCTTCACGAGCGATCATCGCTAATGCCCGAAGCATCGCCGGGTGCAGGCTGTCATAGATACTGGCAACGCGTGTGTTGTTACGATCAACAGCCAGCATATACTGCGTCAGGTCGTTAGTCCCGACAGAGATAAAATCGACCCGGCTCGCCAGCTGCGGCAACATAAAGACCATTGAAGGCACTTCGAGCATGACGCCGATCCGTGGTTTAGGGATCGCATAGCCAATCATCTCTTCAACTTCACGCCCTGCACGTTCGATCAACCGCCGTGCCTCATCGATCTCATCAATACTGGTGACCATCGGCAGCAGGATGCTCAGATTGCCCGTCGCCGCATTCGCGCGCATCATGGCACGCACCTGAACCAGGAAGATCTCCGGTTGATCGAGCGTAATGCGGATCCCACGCCAGCCCAGGCACGGGTTTTCTTCGCTGATAGGCATGTACGGCAGCTGTTTATCGGCTCCGACATCCAGAGTACGCAGCGTGACAGGTTTGTCGTTAAACATCTGCAGCATCCCCTGATACTGCGCAACCTGCTCTTCTTCTGACGGGAAGCCGCTTTGCAGCATGAACGGGATTTCTGTGCGATATAAACCGATACCGTCGATGCGGCTACCGAGTTTTTCTTCGTGCTCGGGGCTTAAACCGGCGTTAAGCATAACTTTGATCCGCTCGCCGCTTTTGAGCTGCGCGGGCAGGTTGACGTCATCTTCCGCCAGCTTACTTAATTCATTTTCTTCACTGATCAGGCGCTGGTATTCCTGGAGCAGAGCCGGCTCAGGATCGACCAACAGCTCACCGCGATACCCGTCCACCACCAGGGTGCGTCGGTGCAGCACCGACGGCTGGATATCAGCGCCCATCACGGTAGGAATACCGAGAGCACGTACCATAATGGCCGCATGGGAGTTGGCTGCGCCATCACGCACCACTACGCCCGCCAGCCGATCCTGCGGTAGCTCAGCCAGCGTTGTCGCCGAGAGTTCATCGGCAACCAGGATAAACCGTTTTGGCCAGGCATTCGCCCCCTGAATGGTATCATCGAGGTGGAACAGCAGACGCTGCCCCAGGGTGCGTAAATCCCCGGCACGCTCTTTCAGGTAACCATCGGTCAGTGCGGCAAATTGCTCAGCAAACTTTTCGATGACCTTTTTAACGGCCCATTCCGCTACGAAGCCTTTATCAACTTCAGCAAAAAGCTCACGGCGCAGACGCGCGTCGGAAAGCAGGTGCGAGTAGAGGTCAAAAATGGCCGCCGTCTCTTTTTGCGCTCCCGCCGCAAAACGCTTGCTGTAACGACGAAACTCGTTCGCCGCCTCTTCCAGCGCGGTGGTAAGGCGCTCGCGCTCAAGCGCTTCATCAAGCGTGGAGGCTTCGTAAACCTGCTCCATCAATGGCAGCGTGGCATCCATCCAGCCTTCGGCAATCGCCACGCCCGGAGACGCCGGAAGTGCGCGAATGCGCGTATGACGATACTGACCAAAGAGTGCAGCCAACTGAGACTGGGAGAGGATCGCGGCCATCTGCGTGGCCAGCGTCACGAGGAAAGACTCTTCGCTTTCGTCGTACTGACGCAGTTCTCGCTGCTGAACAACGAGAACACCCAGCAACTGACGACGCTGAATGATCGGCACGCCCAGGAATGCGCGGAAACGCTCTTCTTTTACGGAAGGGATGTATTTAAAGCTGGGGTGTTTTTGCGCGTCCGCAAGGTTGATGGGCTCTGCAAGCCGCCCCACCAGACCCACGATACCTTCATCAAACGCGAGCGTAACGGTACGGCCCCGAGGTTTTTTCAAACCACGGGTCGCCATCAGGTAATAACAGCGCCGGTCATGGTCGGCCAGATACACCGAACAGACTTCGGTCTCCATCGCAAGACAGATGTCAGTGACCAGAATATTCAACGCCTCGTTCAAACGAGGCGCACTGGCCACCTTCTCGACTATTTCTCGCAAGCGGGTGAGCATGATTTGCGTAGCTTAACCTCTTTTACGTCGCCAGGCAGGTGCGCTTTGCGGCTTAGGTGGGATCTCCTGAAGCTGCATAACAACACTTGCGAACTCTTTCATCACCCTACGGTAAACATCGCGCTTAAATGACACGACCTGACGAACAGGATACCAATAGCTCACCCAACGCCAGCCATCAAACTCCGGCGTACTGCTGGTTTGCATATTGATATCTGAATCGTTGCCCACCAACTGCAATAGAAACCACTTTTGTTTCTGGCCGATACAAACCGGCTTTGTGTCCCAACGCACCAAACGTTTCGGTAACTTGTAACGCAACCAGTTGCGGGTCGAAGCCAGAATGCGAACATCTTTTCGGCTTAAACCAACCTCTTCAAACAGCTCCCGGTACATCGCTTGTTCTGGGGACTCTCCCGGGTTGATCCCGCCTTGCGGGAACTGCCAGGAGTGCTGACCATATCGTCGGGCCCACATGACCTGGCCCTGACGATTACAAATTACTATTCCTACGTTCGGGCGGTAGCCATCGTCATCAATCACCGGACTACCCCAAACTAAACCTTATATATGAACGATTGTTTCACACTACAGAGAGGCGGTAAACCACTCTCTTACAGGCCTGCAACCTAATAACATTTGAATAACTCACAAATATACGCTGAGTTATAAACAGATGAGTTGCCGTAAGGGCAATTTTATTCACCTTTTCTGTGGATATAGTTGTGAAGAAGTATGGAATTACCGATGAACAACCTGAATCCCCGTTCAGAACGCCACGTATCCCCATAAAAATAATATTATTATTTTCATAACGTTAACCTTAACTCCATCGCCATAAAACGTAATAACGTGATGATCATCACATCAGCGATCGTCATACTGATGAAAGATCGAACAGCGTCGGTTTTATCCACAGATTGTGCCAATAAGTTAGGCACAAATTGTCTGAAAATTCGATTTTCATCGCACGTCAAGGCTGTAAATTGAAACAGTAGTACGGGTTATTCCCAGTTATCCCACTTTTCTGTGGATAACATGGTGTAAGATCCTGTTTATTGTCAGTGACCAGATTTGGACAACCTGTTTTATGGCTGTACAGGAAGAATTTTCGCCATCCAAAACAACCTATAAATCATGCACATGGCATATTCGTACAGAAAAAGTTAAACTCTATCCACAGGGGATAATTTCTTAGTTCATTTTTTAATCAAAAGGTTACCTTCATGCACCCGCTTGCACCCTTACTTTCTCCCCCTTCCAGCGAAACCCAACTGCTGGACCAGGCACAGCGTCTCGCTGGCTTTTCGCTCGGCGACCTGGCGGCACTGGCAGGTTTGCCGATCCCTAACGATCTGAAGCGGGATAAAGGCTGGATCGGCATGTTGCTGGAGCTGTGGCTGGGTGCAAGTGCGGGGAGTAAGCCAGAGCAAGATTTTGCCGCTCTGGGTGTCGAGCTGAAAACCATTCCTGTCGACAGCCAGGGGAAACCGCTGGAAACCACCTTTGTTTGTGTCGCACCGTTAACCGGCAATACCGGCGTAACGTGGGAAACCAGCCACGTTCGCCATAAGCTGAAGCGAGTGCTATGGGTACCGGTAGAAGGTGAACGCCAGATCCCACTGGCTGAACGTCGCGTGGGCACACCGCTGCTCTGGAGCCCGGATGAGAGCGAAGAGAGACAGCTATGCCAGGACTGGGAAGAGCTGATGGATATGATCGTGCTGGGTCATGTAGAGCGCATCACCGCCCGACACGGTGAAGTGTTACAGCTGCGTCCGAAAGCGGCCAACAGTAAAGCGCTCACCGAGGCGATAGGCGCACAGGGTGAACCGATACTGACCTTGCCACGCGGCTTTTATCTTAAAAAGAATTTCACCGGTGCGCTGCTCGCACGCCATTTTTTACTAAAAACATAGTTTTTAACGAAGTTTGAGAGCTATTAAACACAATTAGCTGGTTTTTAAGATTTTACTGCTTCCTCCTGTCGGAATATCGGGTTATTACTACACTATGATGTGATACAAGCCAGGTGAGGACGATAACGATGAAAAAATGGGCAGTGTTAATTTCAGCAGTCGGTTTAGCGTTTGCAGTATCGGGCTGTAGCAGCGATTACGTTATGGCGACGAAGGATGGCAGGATGATCCTGACCGACGGCAAACCCGAAGTCGACGATGATACCGGACTGGTGAGCTACCGCGACCAGGAAGGCAATAAAATGCAAATCAACCGTGACGAAGTTTCGCAAATTATCGAGCGATAAACAGATAAAGGTCAGTGGCTTGCTGGCCTTTTTGATTTTTTCCTTCCCCTTTTGCTTCCCCTCTGCCATGTTTATATTCCTTTGTCGGGAGGTTCCTGACGCGGTCTGTACACAAAATCATTCAAGTTGCATCAGGACAGCAAGTCAGCTTGATGGATGACGTATCTACATGTCTATTGAAGGAAGTCGACTATGCTTTATCACCGTATCCCCCACAGCGCTCTGGAGATAAGTCAACTGGGGTTGGGCACGATGACATTTGGTGAACAAAACAGCGAAGCCGATGCCCATGCACAACTCGATTATGCCGTCAGCCAGGGGATTAACCTGATTGATGTTGCAGAGATGTACCCCGTACCTCCACGCCCGGAGACGCAGGGGTTAACCGAAACCTACGTGGGTAACTGGCTGGCAAAACGCGGTAACCGCGAAAAGCTGATTGTGGCCTCGAAAGTCAGCGGCCCCTCGCGCAACAACGATGCCGGGATCCGTCCAAATCAGATCCTCGATCGCAAGAATATCCGCGCCGCGCTGGATGCCAGCCTGAAGCGCCTGCAAACCGATTATCTCGATCTCTACCAGGTTCACTGGCCGCAGCGTCCAACCAACTGCTTCGGTAAGCTCGGCTACAGCTGGAATGAGAGCGCACCGGTCGTGACCCTGCTGGAAACACTGGAAGCGCTGACGGAGTGCCAGCGTGCGGGTAAGATCCGCTACATTGGTGTCTCTAACGAAACGGCCTTTGGCGTGATGCGTTATCTGCACCTGGCAGATAAGCACGATCTGCCGCGCATCGCCACTATCCAGAACCCCTATAGTCTGCTGAACCGCAGCTACGAAGTGGGTCTGGCCGAAGTGACACAGTATGAAGAAGTGCCGTTGCTCGCTTACTCATGCCTGGGCTTTGGTACACTCACGGGGAAATACCTGAACGGCGCGAAACCTGCCGGTGCGCGTAACACCCTCTTCAGCCGCTTCACCCGATACAGCGGTGAGCAGACCCAGAAAGCCGTTGCAGCCTACGTTGATATCGCGAAGCGTCACGGTCTTGATCCCGCACAGATGGCACTGGCCTTCGTGCGCCGTCAGCCGTTTGTTGCCAGCACCCTGCTGGGTGCGACAACAATGGAACAGTTGAAAACCAACATCGAGAGTTTCCATCTGAACCTGAGCGAAGAGGTGTTAGCGGAGATTGAAGCGGTGCATCAGGTTTATACCTATCCGGCCCCGTAATAAACGCAAAACGGCAACTCTGTTGCCGTTTTTGCTGAGGGTTCCCCACAAATTAATGTGGCAGCACATCATTCCCTCGCCCCTTTGGGGAGAGGGTTAGGGTGAGGGCATCAGGCCGCACATATCAACGGCGACGCTGCCAGACCCACAATCCGGCAATCGCCAGCGCAAACAGCGCCCCGAACCCGACGCCAATGCCTACCACTGGCACACCCACTTTCACTGCCAGAGAATAAAGCCCCAGCATCAACAGCATGGCCATGTTTTCGCCGAGGTTCTGCACAGCAATGGCATTACCCGCCCCAACGGTCTGCTTTCCACGCTCCTGTAACAGCGCATTCAGCGGCACCACGAAGAAACCGCCCAGGATACCAATCAGGATCAACAGTGCGTACGTGGGCAGTAGCGCGTGTTGCAGCGAGAAAAGAAGTACCACCACTCCAATAAGGATCCCCGCCGGCATGCAGCGGGCAACAGTATCCAGCGTCACCAGCCTTGCCGCCGCTACAGCACCAACGACGATCCCAATAGCCACCATCGCATTAAGATAGGTCGGTGTGGCATTGTCGGTGATGCCCAGCGCCACCGGTACCCACAGTACCAGCAGGAAGCGCAGCGTGACACCCGCCCCCCAGAACATACTGGTGCCCATCAGCGAGAAACGCGTTTCACCGTTACGCCACAATACACGGCAGGCGTTGAAAAAGCTGCCGGTCATCGGCGTAAAACGCCAGGACTGACCAGGACGTGCTACCGGTAGTTTCGGGATAAACAGGTTGGCAATGACCGCCCCGCCATACACCACCGCACAAACGCCCAGCGCCACCAGCACGTGCCAGTCAGCCAGCACGCCCCCCGCGACAGAGCCGAGCAGGATCGCCGCGATAGTGGAAGACTCCATCAGACCGTTAGCTTTCACCAGCTTATCACCGGTCGTCAGCTCCCCCAGGATGCCATACTTCGCCGGGGAGTAAGCCGCAGCGCCAACGCCCACCAGCGTGTAGCCGATAAACGGGTTGAAGCCAAAACAGATACTGGCCGCGCCCAGCAGCTTCAGGCCGTTAGCAAACATCATCACCCGGCCTTTCGGGAAGCTGTCCGCCACCTGCCCCACAAACGGCGCAAAAATAATGTAAGCACCCACAAACACCATCTGGAGGATCGGCTGGCTCCAGTCGGGGTAAAACTCGGCTTTCAACAGCGCCAGGGTAGCAAACAGCAGGGCGTTGTCACCAAAAGCAGAGAGAAACTGGGCGGCAATCACCGCCATCATGCCCTTTGACCAGAGTGAAGTGTTAGTGTGTACTGACTCACGCATTTTGCTGTTCCGCCTGTTCAACCATGCCTTTCAGGGTCACAAAGTCGGGCTTACCGCTACCCAACACCGGAAGCTGTTTGAGGTAGCGAATATCACGCGGCACCGCCAGCTCAGGGATGCCGTGCTCGCGCGCATATTGCAGCAACTTGTCACGTTTAAGCTCGCTGTCGGTGGTGAAAAGCACCAGTGCCTCACCTTTGCTGGCATCGCTCTTCACAACCGTCGCATGCAGTTTGTCGGCGGATACCGCCGTCGCCAGCAGTTCAACCATCTCCAGAGAAACCATTTCACCGGCAATTTTGGCGAAGCGTTTTGCCCGCCCCTGGATTTGCACGAAGCCCTGCTCGTCGAAGCGAACAATATCGCCCGTGTCATACCAGCCTGTCTCAATTTCCCCGTTAACGTTTTCTGCCGTCGGCGCTTCCAGCACGCCCGGGTTTTCCACCCGCAGATAACCGTTCATCACGTTTGGCCCTTTCAACTGCAGACGCCCGCCATCCTCAATGCCCGGTACCGCCAGCAGGCGCGCGTCCATCCCCGGCAGAATGCGGCCAACCGTGCCCGGTTTCGCCGCCATCGGCACGTTAATGGATACCACGGGTGCGCACTCTGTGACGCCATAACCTTCCAGAATACGCAGGCCAAACTTGTCCTGCCAAATCTGACGCGTGCTGTCCTGCAGTTTTTCCGCTCCGGCCACCACATACCGCACGCGGTAGAAGTCATACGGATTAGCAAAACGAGCATAGTTACCGAGGAAGGTTGACGTCCCGAACAACACGGTGCAGTTACGGTCATACACCAGCTCCGGCACAATGCGATAATGCAGCGGGCTTGGATACAGGAACACTTCTGCGCCAGTCAGGAGCGGAGTAAAGAGACCGACCGTCAGGCCAAAGGAGTGGAACAACGGCAGCGCCGACATAAAACGGTCATTCGCCGTAAAGTCAGCAATGGTTTTGATCTGCTCTACGTTTGCCAGAATGCTCTTATGGCTGTGAACAACCCCTTTTGGGTTGCCTTCAGAGCCGGAGGTAAAGAGGATAATCGCGTCATCTTCCGGCTGCTGTTTAACCTGTGCCAGACGAGGCATCATCAGATGAGCAAAAATCCACAGCTTGTCACCCGTCGTAACGTCCGCTTTCAGATCTTCAAGGAAGACCCAGCGAACCTGGGTCAGTTGCTCCGGCAAGTGCCACAGCTTGCCTTTGTCCAGGAACTGGCGGGAGGTGAAGACAGTGTTGATTTGTGCCGCAGTGATGGCGCTGGTCAGCCCTTTAACACCTGCCGTGTAGTTCATCATCGCCGGAATACGGCCACGAGAAACCGCGCCGAAAATCACTGCCGCGCTGATCCCCGCATTAGGCAGCATCAGGCCAATCTTTTCGCCCTTCTTGCTGTATTTCTCAAGAATACGGCCCACAAACAGTGTTTTGGTCAGCAGCTTGCGATAGGTATCTGGCGTAAAGTTGATGTCTTCAATACAGTTTTTCTTCGCGCCATAGCGATATTGTGCCGACAGCAGAGATTCATACAGCGTTTCACGCGGGCGAACGGCCATACGCGCTTCCATCATAATCTGATGCAGCATTTCACCGGCGATTTTACGGCGATCGCGCGCACGCGGCGCTTCAGGCATCGGCAGTGACGTTGGCGGCAGAATATGCAGGGTAATTTTCGGGAACAGGCGCTGTTTCACCAGCCCTTTCAGGCGACCGAAATGGCTAAGCTCCGCACCTTCAATACGCAGTGGCACGACGGTTGCCTTTGACTTCGCCGCGACAAACCCCGCGCCGTCGTAGATTTTCATCAGCGAACCGCTTACCGAAATACGCCCTTCCGGGAAAATCACCACCGGACGCCCCTGCTCAACCAGGCGCACAAGATGTTTGATCATCATCGGTTTTGTCGGGTCGAGCGGCACAAAATCAATCAACGGTGCCAGCCAGCGCATAAACCACCGCTGGCTGATTGAGGTATAGACCGCAAACACCGGGCGCACGGGCAGAAACAGCGCCAGTAAAATGCCGTCGATAAAAGAAACATGGTTAGGTGTGATGAGTATGCGTTCGCCGCGAAGCGTCTGAGCATCGCCAGTGACACGGATACGAAAGAGAATACGGAAAAGTATACGGAAGAACCCAAAAAGCATCTCAACTCCCTTTGCCAACCAGTGTGAAGGGCTACGTTAAATGGTGGCAGATTACACGAGAAGTGCAGCAGGAGCGATAGCTAAAACAGGACGAAAAAAAACCTGCGCATCCGCGCAGGTTGGTGCAAGAGATGAGTACGAGATGCGTACTAAGAATTCTCACCAATCAATACCTCTGGGATCTCGACTTTATCAATCCCGTCGTCATTCTCGCTATCAGACAATCGCAACAGCCTGAGGCAAAGTGTAACTAAAGGTTCGGATTGACATTATTTTGACATGGTTACCCGTGTAACGCTTACACTGCCGGGGGTGTTCTGCGTCACGTTTGTCGATTGTGAAAACCCACTCCCCTTGAATGCACATTACTTTTCCGCAACACTAGCGAGTGTGTAAACGCTTACCCCTACTAAGAAGGTATTAAATGGCGACAATTAAGGATGTAGCTCGTCTGGCTGGTGTTTCCGTTGCGACTGTTTCACGCGTGATAAACGACTCCCCAAAAGCCAGTGACGCATCACGCCAGGCAGTACAGAACGCGATGGAAACCCTGAACTACCACCCCAATGCTAACGCCCGTGCGCTTGCTCAGCAGTCGACAGACACCATCGGGCTGGTAGTAGGCGATGTCTCTGACCCTTTTTTCGGCGCAATGGTTAAGGCCGTTGAACAGGTTTCTTATCAGACAGGCAATTTTTTGCTGATCGGCAATGGCTACCATAATGAACAAAAAGAACGTCAGGCCATTGAGCAGTTGATCCGCCACCGCTGCGCTGCGCTGGTTGTCCACGCCAAAATGCTCCCCGATGACGAACTGATTCATCTGATGAAACAAATCCCCGGTATGGTATTAATCAACCGTATTATTCCCGGGTTTGAGAAACGCTGCGTGGCACTCGACGACCACTACGGTGCCTGGCTTGCCACCCGCCATCTGATTCAACAAGGCCATACCCGTATCGGCTATCTCTGCTCTAACCATTCTATTTCCGACGCGGAAGACCGTCTGCGGGGCTACTACGATGCCCTGCGTGAAAACGGTCTGCCGTGCAATGACCGCCTGGTCGCGTATGGTGAACCAGATGAAAGCGGTGGCGAACAGGCAATGACGGAGCTGCTGGGGCGCGGGCGGAATTTTACCGCAGTTGCCAGCTATAACGACTCGATGGCCGCTGGCGCAATGGGGGTGTTAAATGACAACGGGATTGAGGTTCCGGCGGAAATTTCCCTTATTGGCTTCGATGATGTGCTGGTTTCACGCTACGTACGCCCTCGCCTGACCACCGTCCGCTACCCGATTGTCACGATGGCAACGCAGGCTGCGGAGCTGGCGCTGGCACTGGCGGAAAAACGCCAGCCGCCGGATATTACGCATCTGTTCAGTCCAACCTTAGTACGCCGTCACTCCGTGGTACAACCCGCTGAGACATCTAACGAATAGCGATAAAGGTGTACCATTTTATCCGGGTATTCCAGCCCATCGCCGATGTACTGCCAGCCGTAACGTTCGTAGAAGTCACGGCAGGCAGACCAAAGGTGTAGCTCGGTATACCCGATACGCGCGGCACAGGCGATGACATGCTGCTGAAGTTGCCCCGCCAGCCCTTTTCCTCGCGCCGTTTCATCCACATACAGTGCCGCCAGCCAGGGATAAAGATCCTGACGGGTAATGAGATCGCAGCGCCAGAGCCCCACGGTACCGAGAAGCTGTTCGCCCTCAACGGCAATAAAGGTCAGTGGTAATGCGCCCGGCGTCTGACTGTGCTCAACAATACTCTGGAAAAATTCCCGGGGCAGCCCGTCACCAAAGGCGTGCCAGATCCAGTCGATAACCTGTTCCGCATACTGTGGTGCGGCGTACAACGGCAGAATATTCACTTCATTTTTCCCCGAAAACCAGGTGCTGGTTTGAAAAGGTGGCCTCAGAGAGGCGCGATTCTGTGACGACGAACCCAACGCCGCCAGAGAGATTACAGGCGATGAGTTATAGCATTTTGGCATGCCACATTCCGTCATTTATTCCCGGCTGACGGATCGTTACCGAAAAGCGTGATCGTGATGGGGATTTTGCCCTTCCCGCATCGCTTATGCGCCGGATGGTCTGTGTTAAACTGCAGACCATTACGTGGAAGCAGGAATTTCTAATGGCAACAATGCTGGATGTCTCACTACGGGCGGGCGTGTCTAAAGCCACGGTATCGCGCGTACTGAACGGCACAGGTCAGGTTAAAGAGAGTACGCGTCAGCAGGTGTTCGCGGCGATGGAAGAGCTGGGCTACCGCCCGAACTTTCTCGCGCAGTCGCTTGCCAACCAGACCAGCAACAGCATTGGTCTGGTGGTCTCCACCTTCGACGGTTTTTACTTTGGTCGCCTGCTGCAGCAGGCTTCGCGGCAGACCGAGACGCACGGAAAGCAGTTGATCGTCACCGACGGCCACGACGCCCCCGAGCAGGAAGAACAGGCGGTGCAGATGCTGGCCGATCGCAAGTGCGATGCCATCGTGCTCTACACGCGGTACATGAGCGAAAAGACGATCATGAAGCTGATGAATTCCGTGCAGACGCCGCTGGTGGTCATTAACCGCGAAGTCAGCCAGGCAGCCGATCGCTGCGTCTTCTTCGAACAGCAGGATGCGGCCTTTAAAGCCGTGGATTATCTGATAAACCAGGGCCACCGTGAGATCGCCTGTATCACCGTTCCTATTCACACGCCAACCGGGAAAGCGCGTCTGATGGGCTACCGTAAAGCGCTGGAGAAGCACGGCATTCGTCTGGACGAGCGGCTGATCAAATATGGCGATGCGGGTATGACCCAGGGGTACGAGCTGTGCAAGGAGCTTATTGCCGAAAATGTTCCGTTTAGCGCCCTGTTTGCCTGTAACGATGATATGGCGCTGGGTGCGTCCAAAGCCTTACACCAGGCCGGGCGGCGGATCCCACAGGATATTTCGCTGTTTGGTTTCGACGATGCGCCTTGCGCCAAATGGCTGGAGCCTGCGCTCTCGTCGGTTTATCTGCCCATCGACAATATGATTGTCACGGCCATCGATCAGGCTATCCGGCTGGCAAAAAACCAGCCGGTTGAAGCGATCCCACCGTTTACCGGCACGCTGGTATTACGCGACTCGGTCACAACGGGGCCGTATTTTAATCAGACGAGTTCCAGCGCCAGCAACTCCTGAATGGTCTGGCGACGACGGATCAGTCGCGCCACACCGTTATCAAACAGCACTTCCGGCAGCAGCGGGCGGCTATTGTAGTTAGACGACATAGACGCCCCGTAAGCTCCTGTATCGTGCAGCACCAGGTAATCACCCGTCTTCACTTCTGGCAGCGCGCGGGTTTCCACTTTGCCCCCTTCCTGCTGGGTAAACACGTCACCAGATTCACACAGCGGACCAGCGACGACCGTCTCAACGCGCGGCGCGTGGGTTAAATCACGGCCATCGGCAGCCAGCGCTGTAATGTGGTGATAGCTGCCGTACATGGACGGACGCATCAGATCATTGAAGCCTGCGTCAATCAGAACGAAATGGCGCGATCCCATCTCTTTCACGCTGCGTACCTGCGCCACCAGCACACCGGCCTCTGCCACCAGGAAACGGCCCGGTTCAATCTCCAGCTTCACTGCATGACCCAGATGCGCAGAAATTTTGTCACGCGCGGTGTTCCACAGGCCGTAGTAGTGATCGGTATCGATCGCCTCTTCACCTTCGCGGTAAGGAATAGAAAGACCACCACCGGCAGAGATCGCCTCCAGATCCTGACCAAAGTCGACAACCTGGCGTACCATCGCGCCACATACCTGCTCAAGGTGACCGTAATCCACACCGGAGCCAATGTGCATATGAATACCCACCAGCGTCAGGTTGTAACGCTGCAACACCTCAAGGGCGGCTGGCAGATCGCTGTACCAGATCCCGTGCTTGCTGTTTTCGCCACCGGTATTGGTTTTTTGACTATGGCCGTGACCAAAACCCGGGTTTACACGTAGCCAGACGCGATGGCCAGGCGAAACCTGTCCGAGCTGTTCCAGCATATCCACAGAACCCGCGTTAACCGGGATCTGCAGCTCATGTACGCGCGCAAGCGTTGCATCGTCGATCAGGTCGGCGGTAAAGACAATCGCATCGCTGTCGGTCTTCGGATCAAACCCGGCCGCCAGCGCACGCTCGATTTCTCCCAGCGAAACGGAGTCAACCTTCACACCCTGCTCGCGCATCAGGCGCAGAATATGAATATTGGAACATGCCTTCTGAGCAAAACGCACTACGTCAAACTGATGTAGCGCGGCAATCTTCTCGCGCACGATCTGCGCGTCATAGACCCACACCGGGCAGCCAAATTCGGCAGGCAGACGCAGCAGGTTGTCGGCGTTCAAATCGGTATCGGTCTGGTTAAGCGGGCGTGGCATGGTCTTCTCCGGGTCGTCACAATTTTTACTGATTACGCCACAGCACAAAGAGAATAAAAAATATCGTTTTATCGTGAGTCTATGCAAAAATGATATGGATAGCCCTCAACCCTCAGGTGCGCCATGCCAGCCGTCAACTTACGCCATATCGAGATTTTTCACGCCGTGATGACTACCGGCAATCTCACCGAGGCCGCACAGATGCTGCACACTTCGCAGCCGACAGTCAGCCGCGAGCTGGCGCGTTTCGAAAAGGTGCTGGGGCTGAAGCTGTTTGAACGCACGCGCGGCAGGCTGCACCCGACGGTACAAGGGTTGCGTTTGTTCGAGGAAGTTCAGCGATCCTGGTACGGGCTGGATCGGATCGTCAGCGCGGCAGAAAGCCTGCGCGAGTTTCGCCAGGGCGAGCTGTCGATTGTCTGCCTGCCCGTCTTTTCGCAGTCGTTTTTGCCGATGCTGATACAGCCTTTTCTGAGCCGTTATCCTGAGGTAAACCTCACCATCGTGCCGCAGGAGTCGCCGCTGCTTGAAGAGTGGCTCTCCGCTCAGCGCCACGATCTGGGTCTGACCGAGACCCTCGCCACACCAGCGGGAACACAGCGTGCAGAACTGCTCGCGTTAGATGAGGTCTGCGTACTGCCTGCCGGGCATCCACTTGTCCGCAAACGCGTTTTGACACCGGCTGATTTCCACGGTGAAAACTACATTAGCCTCTCCCAGACCGACAGCTACCGACAGCTGCTGGACACGCTCTTTGCCGAGCATCAGGTGAAACGGCGGATGGTGGTGGAAACGCACAGTGCCACCTCAATTTGCGCAATGGTGCGCGCCGGGGTTGGGGTCGCGGTGGTCAATCCGCTCACGGCGCTGGATTACGCGGGTAGCGGAATTGTGGTTCGCCGTTTTAGCGTTTCAGTACCTTTTACCGTGAGCCTGATCCGCCCGCTGCATCGCCCGGCTTCCGCGCTGGTGGACGCGTTCAGTGAGCATCTGCAAGGGGGAGTATCTGCGCTGACCGGACAGCTGGAGAAGGTGCTTGAAAAGACGCCCGACTAAACGGCGGGCATCATAAGACTCAGTTAAAACGTTTTGCGACCGCAGCCACACGCGCACCGAATTTCACTGCAGTATCCAGATCGCCTGACGCAATGGCACCTGCGTCTGCATCTGACGGAGACTGTACCAGCAGTCCAACAGAACCGCCCAGGTTATTGATATCCTGGCGGGTTGCCGCCTGAGTGTTCGACGGTGGCAGACCCAGGCTCACCCAAATCCCGCCGTGCTGAGAAGCCAGCGTTTGCAGGTATTGCAGCGAGACTTGCTTATCACCATTCAGGCTTGCGCTGTTGCTGAAGCCAGCAAAGACTTTGTCCTGCCAGCTACGTACGAACCAGGCTTTAGAGGTCGCATCAGCAAACTTTTTAAACTGCCACGGTACGCTCCCCATGTAGGTTGGCGCGCCAAAAATGATTGCCTTCGCATCATTCAGTTTTTGCCAGTCGCTTTCCTGAATATCGCCATTGCTGTCAATCGCGATCAGTTCAGCCTGCGCACCCTCTGCGACCGTTTCAGCAACGCGTTTGGTGTGGCCGTAGCCAGAATAATAGATAACTACAACGCTCATCGTATCTCTCCTGATGCAATATTACTTTGTTAATCAAACGATTAAATATGTCCGGACATTACTCTGCGAATCAGTTGCCATTTTCGGTTCCCTGGTATCAAATAGAAACCTTAAGTCGTTTTATACACGCAAACAAACGCGGGTGTAAGAAGGCACCTTTACCTCACCTGGTTACCTTGAGGGAACCACCATGACTGATACTGCAATACTGAAAAAGGAGATGCCTCCTTATAACGTGTTCGATGAACGCTGCCCGACACGCGATGTGCTGGCGCGTATTGCCGATAAGTGGGCGCTGTTGATCCTTGCGCGTCTCCAGAACGGGCCGATGCGCTTTAATCAGCTGCAACGCGATATTCAGCGGATCACCAAGAAGGTGCTGACCCAGTCTCTGCGCAAGCTGGAACGTGACGGGCTGGTTGCGCGGGAGGTTTTCGCGACGGTGCCGGTGACGGTGGAATACAGCCTGACGCCGCTTGGGCAGGCCTTAACCGAAACGGTCACCGTACTGGCGCACTGGGTGGAAAGTAATATGGATGCGATTGTCGCGGCGCAATCAGCTTACGACGCCGCCAACGCGCAGGCCTGAGCCGGGACATACCCGGCGCAAGCCCGCTCAGGAGAGCATAAATTCGACGGCGTCGGCAGCATGAATGGCAGCGGTATCAAATACCGGAATCGGGCTTTGCTCAGCCGGTACGAGCAAACCAATTTCCGTACAGCCGAAAATGACCCCTTCTGCACCCTGTTGTGCGAGTTTCTCAATCACGCGGACATAACAGGCACGGGAAGATCCGCTGAAAGTGCCCAGACAAAGTTCGTCAAAAATAATCTGATTAATGCGTTCTCTGTCGGCTTCTTCCGGGATCAGGCTTTCGATACCAAACTGGCTGCTCAACCGCCCACGATAGAAATCCTGCTCCATCGTGTAGCGCGTACCCAACAACGCCACGCGTGATATCCCTGATGCGCTTATCGCGCGTCCCGTCGCATCGGCAATATGCAGGAACGGCAGCGAGCAGCGGTTTTCTATCTGTGACGCCACTTTATGCATGGTGTTAGTGCAGAGCAGAATGCCTTCGGCTCCGGCACGTTCCAGCCCAAGCGCCGCCTGCGCCAGGATCTCCCCGGCTTTTTCCCACTCGCCACTCGACTGGCAGGCTTCAATTTCGTGGAAATCCACGCTGTGCAGCAACAGGCTGGCGGAGTGCAGGCCGCCAAGACGCTGCTTCACCCCTTCATTAATCAGGCGGTAATAAGGGATTGTTGATTCCCAGCTCATCCCACCTAACAGGCCGATCGTTTTCATCATCCCTCCTTATGCGTTTATCCCAGTGAAGCAAACTTGCGATCGCGTTTCCAGCTCTTTGTCCCGTCACCGCTTTTGCAACCCGCCTGATTTATCCGGCTGGCGCTTCCCCGGATAAAAAAAGGCGCTGTATTCAGCGCCCCTTTTTCATCACCACAGAATTATTCTGCCACTGGCTCCAGAAGTGCATCGCGTGAGCGCATGGCGTCACGTAACAGCACGCTGCCACAGGCAAAAAAACCGCCCAGAATCCCCGCCAGCAGCACAATTAAGGCCTTACCCGGGCCATCTTTCTTCACCGGCATGGAAGGAGAGAGCTGGTATTTAAACGGCTCAAGCGTGATGTCTTTAAAGGAGAGCTTTTGCAGCTGAGTCAGATAGTATTCACGGTTCTGGAAGTCTGCATTCAGTTCAGAGATATCCTTCAGATTTTTTTCAATCTGCAGTTTTTGCGCAATACCGTCAGCACCGAGCGCAACAGAGTAATCCGGGTCGTCTTTGACTGCCTGGCCATTGCTGTAGACCGGCTTCTTGATACCCGCCGCGTTGGCCACTTCCAGCGAGTAGTTAAGACGCTGCAGGTTAGTATTATGAATATTCGTCAGGCGCACACGATCCAGTTCCAGCTGCTGCTGTACCTCTTTCGTTTTCAACACGATCTGATTACGAATGTTCTGCATCGTCTCCTGCTCTACCATGCGGGAGATATAGTCAATGTAGCCGTCAAGAACCGTCTGAGCATCACCCGCCGTCGGTGCGGAGAAACTCAGCGTCCAGGAGACATAAGGTGCTTTATCAGCATCTTTTGCCTGGACGTTATCCGTTGCTGTCATTTTTTCTGCGATGTTCACCACCGCACGGTGCAGCTCCAGCGGATCAATATCAGTGCCTTTTAACTGAGACATCACGTACGGTGAGTTCTTCATGTACTCTTCCAGCAGCGACTGCGACTGAAACCTTTTGATGAACAGATTAAACACATCCGGGCGTGAAATTTTTGCGTCTACACCGAGCACCTGTAGCTCAACCATCATCTGGCGCAGCGGGTTCCACTGGGTCTGTTCTGCCGGGGTGATCACGGCTTTACTGGTCCATTTTTGCGGCATCAGAAACGTGATGACCAGACCTACCAGCGCGAAGGTAAAGGCAATGGCGATAATACGTTTTTTTGCCGCCAGCAGGACGTGCAACAATCCCAGAAGATCTATCTCTTTAGTACTGGCTGCCGGGGTGGCATAGTGGGGAAAATCGAGGTCCGTGTTTTTTTTGAAATCCATAGCTGACATAACTGTTCTACTTTTGAGGGTGCAGTAAATTTCTGCCTGACTGGTTCGTGGAGTCAGAATAATACAAGATAATAAGAATTATCTGAATGCCGGATAAGTCTAACTATGTGCCACCTATCAGAATTTGTAGTAAATCCCTTGATGGCATGTCGTCAGGATAACGGAAAAATAACGTCATTAAATAAAGTTAAATGAAGTAACACTGACGTTCAGCGGAGAATAAACGGGCACGGCATCTGCCGCAGAGATAAAAAAAACCCGGCGAGCGCTGCTTCGCCGGGCAATAAAATTACACGCCGATATTCCTCAACCTTTCCCCTGCCATCAGCTTACGTTCGATATGTTCCAGCGTGACGCCTTTGGTTTCCGGGATCAGCCAGAACGTAATTCCGATAAACGCCACGTTCAGCACCGTGTAGAGCCAGAAGGTACCCGCCGCGCCAATTGCATCCAGCAGCGTCAGGAACGTCGCACCTATGATCATGTTCGACACCCAGTTAGTGGTGGTGGAACACGTGATGCCGAAGTCACGGCATTTCAGCGGCTGAATTTCAGAGCACAGGATCCACACCACCGGCGCGGCGCTCATTGCATAACCGGCAATACACATCATGGTCATACCAATGGAGAGCCAGGAAAGCCCGCTGGATGCAGTGCCATTATCAAACTGCATCAGGCAGTAGCCGAGGATCAGCGTGCCGATCGCCATCACGCTGAAACCAATTTTCAGTGCCGGTTTACGCCCGGCCTTATCGACGGTGAACACCGCAATAAAAGTCGCGAACATAAAGGTCAGCCCCACCACCAGCGTGGCGATCATCTGCTGTTCCGTGGTCGTAAAACCGGCCATTTTGAAAATACGCGGCGCGTAGTACATGATGATATTCATCCCGGTAAACTGCTGCATCGCCTGCAGCAACATACCGAGAAACACCGCACGGCGTACATTGCGGTTGATCTTAAACAGCGCCCAGCCCCCCTGTTTCAGCTTCAGGCTTTCGCGGATTTCATTCAGCTCTTCACGTGCTTTTTCAGAGGTATCACGCAGCATACGCAGCACCTCCTCTGCCTCCACGTGACGGCCCTTTTGCGCCAGCCAGCGCGGGCTGTTCGGCAAGAAAACCACTAACACAATCAGCAACAGTGCAGGCAGCGCCAGCACACCCAGCATCGCACGCCAGTTACCGCTGTAGCTGAAGTAGGTGTCGGACAAAAATGCCAGCACAATACCAAGCGTCACCATCAGCTGATACATACTGATCATCTTGCCGCGCACGTTCTCACTCGCCATTTCAGAGAGATACAGAGGAGCGGTATAGGAGGCAATCCCCACCGCCACGCCGAGCAACACGCGGGAAAGCAACAATATTTCAATACTTGCCGCAAACGCGGAGCCAACAGAGCCAGCCACAAACAGGATCGCCCCTACCATCAGGCTGTATTTACGCCCCAGACGGAACGAGAGCCAGCCGTTAAACAGCGCCCCAATGGCCGCACCAAGCATCATACTGCTCACCACCCACTCCTGCAGGCGACTGCTCAGCGTAAAGTGGTCGGTAATAAACGGCAGCGCCCCGGCAATGACGCCGATATCCAGACCGAACAGTAAACCGGCCACGGCTGCCGCAATAGAGACAAATTGATTCATGCGGCGGGTATCACGCAGTACGCCGGGCATGAGGGTAGAGTCATTTATAGAGGTCATAGTTTCCTGCCTGAACAGCGAAATTTGTCCACTGAAATTACGAGATAGCGAGAAAAAGTGTCAGGCCGTAATTCGTGAAAACATGGATTATTTGACTGCCATGTAGCATTCTGTGATGGACATTACAATTTCAACTAATGATGAATATTCACCTGTTTTTATTAACGTGTTTATTTTTAAGCATTAAATTTGTGATTTACGTCATATATGATTTTTTGGTATGGATTTTTCATCTTTACAGATATGGACTATGACGATTTTTGAGCAAAAAAAACCTCCGCGCGGAGGCAGAGGTTCTGTCTGAAAACGGAATTAGCGTGCCAGCCATCCACCGTCAACCGCCACGGTGTAGCCGTTGATATAGTCAGATGCCGGAGATGCCAGGAACACAACCGGCCCCATCAGATCGCCCGGTAAACCCCAGCGACCAGCCGGAATACGGTCGAGGATTTCCGCGTTACGCTGCTCATCAGCCCGCAGCTGCCGGGTGTTGTTGGTTGCCATGTAGCCCGGAGCAATCGCGTTGACGTTAATGTTGTGCTTCGCCCACTCATTCGCCAGCAAACGGGTCACGCCCATGACGGCGCTTTTTGACGCGGTGTAAGACGGTACACGGATCCCGCCCTGGAAGGAGAGCATGGAAGCAATGTTAATGATCTTGCCGCCTGTCCCCTGAGCGATGAAGTGCTTCGCTGCCGCCTGAGACAAAAAGAACACGCTCTTGATGTTCAGGTTCATCACGTCGTCCCAGTCGCGTTCGCTGAAGTCGATCGCATCTTCACGACGAATTAAACCGGCGTTGTTCACCAGAATGTCGATATGACCGAATTCCGCGACAGCACGTTCCAGCAGTGCCGGGATCGCGTCGATGTTACGCAGGTCGGCGGTCAGGCTCAGGAAACGGCGACCCAGCGCGATCACGCGCCCGATGGTTTCAGTTGGCTCAACAATGTTGATACCCACGATATCGCAACCCGCTTCCGCCAGACCTAATGCCATCCCCTGACCCAGGCCGGTATCACAACCGGAAACCACCGCCACTTTACCGTGCAGAGAAAATGCATCGAGAATCATGTTGGCTCCTTACTCTTTCAGCACCAGTCGATCGTAACCAAAAGAAAAATTAACGAAACAGCGTTCCATTTTGTTGGTAAACACATAGTATCCACAGCAAAATATGTTTTCAACTCAATTTAAAACAATGTTTCATTTTTGCATTTAACATGCTAAAAATAGCATTTTGATCACGGTTATTAAGGAGGACGCTGTTGGTTTTTGGGCATGCTTTTGCCGGGTGATGCTCACGCTGACCCGGCATGAAGAGTGATGTTGCGAGGAATTAACGCTCGATGGCTAACGCGACGCCTTGTCCGCCACCGATACACAGCGTCGCCAGCCCCTTGCGGGCGTTACGCTTTTTCATTTCGTGAACCAATGATACCAGGATCCGGCAGCCAGACGCGCCGATAGGGTGACCCAGTGCGATCGCACCACCGTTAACATTCACCCGCAGCGGATCCCACTCCAGCATTTTGCCAACCGAAATCGCCTGAGCGGCAAAGGCTTCGTTGACTTCCAGCAGATCCACATCCTCAAGCTGCCAGCCTGCGCGCTCCAGACAGCGGCGGGTAGCATAAACGGGTGCGATCCCCATTAACGCAGGATCAACGCCCACGCTGGCAAACGCTTTAATGCGCGCCAGCACAGGAAGATCCAGTTCCAGGGCTTTACTTTCGCTCATCATCATCACGGCCGCTGCACCGTCATTAATGGAAGAGGCATTGCCCGCCGTAACCGAACCGAGCGTTTCAAATGCCGGGTTAAGCCTTGCCAGTCCTTCGGCACTGGCGTCGGTGCGCGGCTGCTCGTCGGTATCTACCGTAACGGCTTCGCCATTCTGACGCAGGGTGCTGACAGGGACAATCTCATCGCGAAAACGCCCGGAATCAATCGCGGCACGGGCTTTTTGCTGTGAACTCAGCGCCCAGGCGTCCTGGAGTTCACGGCTGATGCCGTACTCACGCGCCAGGTTTTCTGCCGTCACGCCCATATGGTAGTCATTGAATGCATCCCACAGGCCGTCATGTACCAGGCTGTCGAGTAGCTGGCTGTTTCCCAGCTGTGCGCCAGTACGGCTGTCGGTCAATACGTGCGGTGCGCGGCTCATGTTCTCCTGCCCGCCCGCAATCACGACATCTGCCTCGCCACACTGAATGGCCTGCGTGGCAAGATGCAGCGCTTTTAAACCAGAGCCACAGACGTCGTTGATGGTAATCGCGGATACGGTATTGGGCAGGCCGCCTTTCAGCGCCGCCTGTCGGGCAGGGTTTTGCCCGGCTCCGGCAGTCAGAACCTGGCCCAGGATCACCTCATCAATTTCATGTGCTGCGATCCCACTGCGTTCCACCAGCGCTTTAACCACCACGCTACCCAGATCAACAGCCGAGTGGCGCGCAAGCGACCCCTGAAAACAGCCGATAGCTGTACGCAGCGCACCCACTATAACGACATCTTTCATCACGACCTCTGTGTTAAATGACATGACGATAGTAGAGTATTGTTATCGATAGTTGACGCAATTGTTTATAAAAAGTGAGTTTAGTCACAGGATTAGCGTGCATCCTGCAAATACTGGCGCAACCAGCTTCCGGCGACGCCTGGCGGGGATCGCTTGTTCCACAGCAGATCGATGGCAATGGTTCTCGGCCAGCCGGGAACATTCAGTTGCACCAGTGATTTCGCGGCGGCAAATTCATCCACCAGCGCACACGGCAACGCGCACCAGCCAAATCCTTGCACCGCCATACCCAGGAGTAACAGGTAATTCGGTGCTGACCAGACAGGTCCTCGCGCCAGCGAGGGTTCACGCTCCAGGTAGGTATTCAGTCGCAGTTCACGCCAGCCGTGCAGCTCACCGGCCTGAGTTTCGTGTTGTTCTGCCAGGGGATGAGTGGCAGAGACATAA
This sequence comes from Enterobacter cloacae, assembly GCA_014169315.1. Taxonomy (NCBI): domain Bacteria; kingdom Pseudomonadati; phylum Pseudomonadota; class Gammaproteobacteria; order Enterobacterales; family Enterobacteriaceae; genus Enterobacter; species Enterobacter cloacae. Next base: position 3,693,498 of record AP022133.1, read on the forward strand.
ATGGCCATCCGGGTCTGCATTGCAAGCCGTGTGACCCCAATCCCGGGAGGGTAGCTGTCTCGTGCTTCCGTCAGCCCAATCTGCGCCCTCTCCTTCTGCAGCAGATCGATAACATCCTCTTCCTCGCCAATCAGGCATTCGAATTCCGTATGTGGAAAACGTCGATCGAACTGGTTCATGAGATCTTCCAGCACGTCCGGGTTGAGCGTATCGGAAAGCACAAACGTCAGGCGAGCCTCCGTTTGTGCCGTGAGCGACACCGCCAGCTCATCAAGCCGCGCACTGGCGGCAAGGATCGACTGTACATAGCCCAGCACCTGTTCACCCTGAGCGGTTAAGACTGGCTGGCGCGCCGAGCGGTCAAACAGCTCAAACCCCAGATCAGCTTCCAGGTTCGCAATTGAGGTACTGATAGTGGACTGGCTTTTTCGCAGGCGGCGCGCGGCGGCGGAAAAAGAGCCAGCAGAAACCGTTTCGACAAACGCAATGAGGGCTTCGGGAGAATAGCGCATGATGTATCTATTTTATCGATGGATACTATCTTTTATATATCATCTTTAACGATAAAAATAGACCTCAACACCGCCCATACTGGCGAATTAATGAGGTCACTATGCAACATCAGGATGCACTCCAACGTAAATTGCCAGAGCGGATCTTTCATGCCGTCTGTTTCGAAGGCATTGCCACGGCGATCCTTGCCCCAACGGCAGCGTGGTTAATGCAACGTTCCGTTGTCGAAATGGGAGGGTTGACCATTATTCTGGCAACCACGGCGATGCTCTGGAACATTATCTATAACTTCGGTTTTGACCGTTTCTGGCCAGTACAGCGGGTAAAACGTACGGCAAAAGTTCGCGCATTGCATGCGCTGGGGTTTGAGTGCGGGTTTATTGTGATCGGTGTGTCCATTGTTGCCGCCGTTCTGGGCGTCACGTTGCTTCAGGCATTCACACTGGAAATAGGTTTCTTCCTGTTCTTCCTGCCGTACACCATGTTCTATAACTGGGCCTACGACACCCTGCGCGAGAAATTTCTCAAGCGTCGCCAGCAACGACGCGCCCTCGCAGGCTAATCCCTCTCTGGCCGGACGCCCGCTCCGGCCAGACACCTTCGAAGCAACTGCGCTCTCAGCTCATAATTATGGTAAATTGCACTCCTTTGTGTTGGTTTTCTGGTTGATGCGTTGCTCTAATGTCTAAAATTTGGTCAAAAGAAGAGACTCTCTGGAGTTTCGCCCTCTATGGTACAGCCGTGGGCGCGGGAACGCTGTTCTTGCCCATTCAGCTTGGCTCCGCAGGCGCGATTGTCCTGCTTATCACTGCCCTTGTGGCCTACCCATTAACCTACTGGCCACACAGAGCGCTGGCACAATTTATCCTGTCGTCGAAAACAAAAGGGAATGAAGGGATCACCGGAGCCGTTTCCCATTACTACGGCAAGAAAATCGGCAATCTGATCACGACACTCTATTTCATCGCCTTCTTTGTGGTGGTGTTGATTTACGCCGTGGCAATAACCAACTCGCTAACCGAGCAACTGGCAAAACGGATGACGGTGGATACCCCCGTGCGGGTGCTGGTCAGCTTTGGCGTGGTGCTGGTTCTGAACCTGATCTTCCTGATGGGACGACATATCACGATAAAAGTGATGGGGTTCCTGGTATTTCCGCTGATCGCCTATTTCCTGTTTGTTTCGCTGTACCTGACGGGAAGCTGGCAACCCTCGCTGCTCACCAGCCAGATGGCGTTCAACCAACATACGCTGCATCAGGTATGGATTTCGATCCCGGTGATGGTTTTCGCTTTTAGCCATACCCCGATTATCTCGACGTTCGTCGTCGACCGTCGCGAGAAGTACGGCGAAGATGCCATCAGCAAATGCAAGAAAATCATGAAGGTGGCATACCTGATCATCTGTCTGAGCGTGCTGTTCTTTGTATTTAGCTGCCTGCTGTCTATTCCGCCGTCATACATCGTGGCAGCAAAAGAGGAAGGCGTGACGATCCTGTCGGCGCTGTCTATGATGCCCTCTTCTCCAGCCTGGCTGGGCATTTCCGGGGTGATTGTGGCGATTATTGCGATGTCAAAATCATTCCTCGGCACCTATTTTGGGGTGATTGAAGGGGCAACGGAGATAGTGAAATCGTCGCTACATCAGGTGGGTGTGAAGAAGAGCCGCGCCTTTAACCGCGCCGTGTCGATTCTTGGCGTATCGGTGATCACCTTTACGGTGTGTTGCATCAACCCGAATGCCATCTCAATGATTTACGCCATCAGCGGCCCGCTTATCGCCTTGATCCTGTTTATCATGCCGACGTTGTCGACATACCTGATCCCGTCCCTGAGACAGTATCGCTCCATCGGCAACCTGCTGACGCTGATCGTTGGCGTATTGTGCGTGTCGGTGATGTTTGTGGGTTAATCGTCATTGTGCCCGGCGTCATGCCGGGCGCGTGCTTTACGCACGAATATCGTCATATTCCCGGGTGTTATCAAACTCATGCTTAGCAAACGGGCACAGCGGGATGATTTTACGGTTCTCACCGCGCATTTTTTCCACCACTTTCGCCACCAGTTGCTTACCGACTCCCTGCCCCTTCAGGCTCGGGTCAACATCGGTATGTTCGATGATACTCAGGTGCTCACCGGTCGGTACGAAGACAATCTCCGCGACCTGATTTCCTTCTGCATCGTTCACGTAAAACTTGTTATGGCCTTCCAGAATATTCATGGTTCCTCGCTTATTTTTGACGGTACTTCAGCGCACCGCTCGGGCAGGTATCAATCACGCGGATGACGGTTGCCACATCCACTTCATCAGGCACAATCCACGGTTTACGCTTCAGGTTGAACAACGCCGCGCTGCCGCGTACGCAGTTTCCTGAGTGTTTGCAGATCCCGGTATTAAAATAGACGTCGATTTTCTCCCCGGTATAGGCCCGGTATCCTGCTTCCAGTAAATCTTTATCCATAACATTGCCTCTGTCGTTATTATCGTGCTGAATGAAGCATAGCCTTACGGGATCCCGATGGCTATAACACCGAAAACGAAAAGCCAGCTCACAACTCTGCTTTTGCCCGATTACGCCTGACATGGCTGCATGTTAGGCTCCATAAACGTTGTCCTTTTCTATGGCTTTTGCAGGTTGTAATGAAACGCAGATTCTCTTTTCAGGTGAAGCTCTTTTTAGCGCTGGTGTGCTTTTCCTGCCTGCTATTGGCTTTGCTGGGAACCATCCTGTTTCATTTTATTGACCGGCAGTTGCACCACGATCTGGGTCAGCGCGCCCGCGTGCAGGCCAGTGAAATAGCGTTAATGCCAGGTCTTGCTGAAAAAGTCACAGCCAGAGATATACCCGGTATTGCCCGTTTAATTCAGCCGCTGCGTGCTGAAAGTGATGCCAGTTATATTGTCATTGGCGATACCCAGGAGCAGCATCTGTATCACTCAGAATCGCCGGAACGCCTGAATTTACCCATGATTGGTGGGGATAATGCCGAGGTATTAAAGGGAAAAACGATTATATCCGTGCGCCAGGGAGGCATTGGGGTTTCATTACGCAGCAAGGCCCCTATTTTTAATGCCCAACATCAGGTGATTGGAATTGTCTCGGTCGGTTATCTGACCTCGTATATTGCCAATATTAATGCCCATATTCTCTGGCAGTCCGGGTTATATGGTATTGGTCTTTTATTGTTACTGTTTATTTTCTCCTGGCTGTTCACCCGTAATCTTAAAAAGCAGATGTTCCGGCTTGAGCCGAAAAATATCGCCCAGCTGGTGTTGCAGCAAAAAGCGTTGCTTGAGGCTATGTATGAAGGGGTATTTGCGGTCAACAATGAAAAGCAGCTGATGTTAATTAACCGTGCTGCCAGAGAGCTGCTGGACATTCATCAAAGCGAGGAAGAGCTTATTGGCAAACCGCTGGAGGATGTTCTGCAAACGCCACCGGGCTTTTTATCTCAACGCTATGCCTCAGTAAGCCGCGGCAGCCACGACCAGGTTGCGGTATTTAACCAGCGTGAGGTGATCGTCAACCGCGTGGCGATTGAGGTGGAGCCGGGTGTCGAAAGTGGTTGGGTCTATAGCTTTCGCGACAAAAACGACATTAACACCCTCAGTAGTCAGCTAAGCCAGATCAAACGCTATGCGGATAACCTGCGCATCATGCGCCATGAACAGCTGAACTGGACGGCAACACTCGTCGGGTTGTTGCAGATGAAACATTATGACGAAGCGATCCGTTACATCCAGGTACAATCGGAAGGGGCACAAAGAGTGCTGGACTTCGTCTCTGCCCATTTCGCCTCCCCGACGTTGTGCGGGCTGCTGCTGGGAAAATACGTCAGCGCACGGGAAAAAGGCATTGAGCTGCTGTTTGACCCCGCCTGCCATCTCACCCGAATGCCCGGTACCCTCACCGAAACGGAACTGGTGTCCGTGATTGGCAACCTGCTGGATAACGCCGTGGATGCGACCCTGAAAGCCCCGGTTCCCGCCCCCGTCGAACTCTATATTTCCGACAGGAACCAGGAGTTGCTGATAGAGGTGGCCGATCGGGGTTGTGGAGTGGATGACGCCATGAAGCCCCATATCTTCAGGCAGGGATTCAGCAGTAAACCGGAAAGCAGTAACGAATTAGTGGGCGCAGAGCATGGTATCGGTCTGTTTCTGGTGGCAGGATATGTCGATAAGGCGGGCGGCAGTATAGAAATCACCGATAACACCCCGCAGGGCACCGTTTTCTCTGTGTTTATTCCCTACTATCAACCCGTTCGGCAGGGCTAACGTATGACCACGACCCGACCACTAGATGTTGTGATTGTTGAGGATGAACCGCACCTTGCAGAACTGCATCGTGAGTATATCGAGCAGAATTTTCACCTGCGCGTGGTCGGCATAGCCACGTCGATTGAACAGGCGCATAGCCTGATCCGCCAACATCAGCCGCGGCTTATCCTGCTGGATAACTATCTCCCGGACGGTAAGGGCGTGGAGTTAATCGACCATCCGCTGCTGAAAAGTTTTGAATGCTCAGTCATTTTCATCACCGCCGCCAGCGACATGCAAACCTGTAGCCATGCCATGCGCAGCGGCGCGTTTGACTATCTGATTAAACCCGTCTTTTTCCAGCGCCTGCACGCCTCTCTGGAGCGGTTTATGCGCTTCATCCACACCGTGCAACAGGTTAAGGTTGTCGACCAGCATGCGCTGGATCGCCTGTTTAATCTGCCCGCCGCAGAGTCTTCACTTGCCCCCTCCACCAAGGGAATTGAACCCAACACGCTGGAACGTATTAAGCGATTTTTCGCCGATAACCCCGAAAGCACGATGTCGGTGGAAGAGGTGGTGGAGAGCGTTGGGATCAGTAAAACCACGGGGCGTCGCTATCTGGAATATTGTGTGGAAAGCGGATTTATCAGCATCGAAATGCTGTATGGCAACATTGGTCACCCCAGAAGGCTGTATCGTAAAGCCCCCGATAAGGCATAAACCGAAACCGTTCGCTGGCGAATGTTCGCGGATTTAATGGTGTTAATTGCCGAAACAACGCCGACAATCACACTTCAGAACCGGAACCCTCATCACCCTATTGTTTGCCCTAACCCATAAGCTATGTTGACCATTAGTTCCTCAAATGTAACTAAAAGGTTAATTATAATGTCGAACACTTTCCGAATTTCTCTGCTTACCGCTACTGTACTGATTTCAACCTCCGCAATGTCTGCTTTGCCGCAGGGCTACCCTGCTGAGTATCAAAAAGTCGTGGATGCCGCGACCAAAGAGGGCAAGGTGGTTATCTATTCCACCACCGATACCAAAGCCGCCGGGCCGCTGATCGAGGGCTTCGAAAAGACTTACCCCGGCATTAAAGTTGAATACAACGACATGAACAGCACCGAGCTGTACAACCGTTTTATCAGCGAACAGGCCTCCGGTGGCGGTAGCGGCGATGTGGTCTGGAGCTCATCAATGGATACCGGGCTGAAGCTCGCAACCGACTACGCGATGGAGTACAAATCTCCGGAACAAAGCCAGTTGCCAAAATGGGCGGTCTGGCATGATAAAGCTTATGGCACCACCTACGAGCCGGTCGTATTCATCTACAACAAACGGTTGATCCCGGCGGGTGACGTACCGGATTCCCATGCAGCCCTGGCGAAACTGATTGCCAGCCAGACGGACAAATTTAAGAGCAAAGTCACCACCTACGACATCGAAAAGTCGGGTCTGGGTTTCATGCTCTCCGTGCAGGATCACAAGGCCGATCCCAACTACTTCAAAACGCTGGCTGACGTCGCCAAAGGCGGCTTAGCGGTGCAGTCCTCCACCGGTACCATGATGGAGAGGGTCTCATCGGGTGAAAACCTGATTGGCTTTAACATTCTGGGCTCCTACGCTGAAGCCCGGGCGAAGAACGATCCGTCACTTGGGATCGCCTACCCGAAAGATTACACCCTGGTTCTGTCGCGCGTTTCCTTCATCAGCCAGCAGGCGCAGAACAGCAATGCCGCTAAGCTGTGGCTGGACTATGTCCTGTCAGAAAAAGGGCAAAGCATTCTGGCAAACCAGGCGGATATCCCGTCCATTCGTAACGATATCGAAGGTAAAAATGATATCGACGGTCTGACCAAAATTCTGGGCACTGCGCTGAAACCGATCCCGGTTGATGAAAGCCTGCTGGAATATCTGCAGCCGAAAAAACGTCTGGATTACATCAAACAGTGGCGTGCAGCCGCCGCCAAATAAGCATCTGAGCGCGGCGCATGTCGCCGCGCTCCTGTTCAACGACCTGAGTTCATTTTTCTGGGCTGCAACACCAGGGATATCCCCATGAATACATTACACAGAAAATGGCAAAGCCTGCCGCGCGGTATTGTCGTGTTGATAACCGCACTGGTTATCTACGTGCCTTTGTCGTTTATCGTGATACAGAGCTTTTTATCCGCCCCGTTCTTTTCTCCGGCAAAAGAGTGGAGCCTTGAGTCATTTGGCTTTATTTTCACCGACCCTGATTTTTATAAGGCACTGAAAAGTGGTTTTATTCTCGCCTTTGGCCTGGTCGTCATCGCCATCCCATTGGGCGGTGTGCTGGCCTTTCTGATGGTACGTACCGATTTACCTGGCCGTCGTCTGATTGAGCCGCTGATCCTGGTGCCGATTTTTGTTTCACCGATGGTGCTGGGGTTTGGCTATGTGGTGGCGGCAGGTCCGGTGGGTTTCTTATCCCTGTGGGCGCAAGCGCTGATTGGCTTTGTCCCGTGGAATATCTACGACATGTCGAGCATCGTGGTCATTGCGGGCCTGACGCATGTTCCACACGCCTATCTCTATATCTCTTCCGCGCTGCGCAGCGTAGGTTCCGATGTCGAAGAGGCCGCACGCACTGCGGGGGCATCACCTTTACAGGTGATGATGTCCGTCAGCTTACCGATGGTGCGCCCGTCGATTCTGTATGCCATCGTGCTGTTGTTCTTCCTTGGGCTGGAAGTCTTCGGCCTGATGCTGGTGCTCGGCGATCCGGAAGGTAACATGGTGCTGGCAACCTATTTGTACCAGCTCACCAACAAGCTCGGTACCCCGTCCTATCACCTGATGGCAGCGGTTGCCGTGGTGCTGATTTGTATCACTATTCCACTGGTTATGCTGCAGCGTCGTCTGATGCGTACCGCCAACCGCTTCGTGACCATGAAAGGGAAAGCGTCGCAGGCGCGTGCCTTACCGCTGGGTAAATGGCGCTGGGTGGCCGGCGCAGTGGTGGCCGCCTGGCTGACCGTGACTATCGGTGTCCCCCTGCTTGGCGTGGTGTTGCGCGCGTTTATCTCTAACTGGGGGGTGGGTGTTTCGCTGTGGGATGAGCTTTCACTCGATACCTTCCGCACCATCTGGGCACAACCGAACCTGTTACGCGCCATCGTCAACTCAATGTCTATCGGCGTGATTGGCGGCGCGCTGGCCGTGGCGTGCTACCTGTTTGTTGGCATCGCAATGCACCGCAAACCGGACAATACCACGCGCTTTCTTGATTACAGCGTACTGGTGCCGCGCGCGGTTCCAGGCCTGCTCGCGGGTCTGGCTTTCCTGTGGGTCTTCCTGTTCCTGCCGATGTGGCTGGATAACTCGCTGAAATCAGGCTGGCTTTCCGGGTTCGTCTGGTCTGACTGGATGCGCGAAAACCTGATCGTCTGGCTGCGCTCATTACGCAGCACCATTTTCAGCGTCTGGCTGGCCTACACCGTGGTGTGGATGGCATACGGACTGAGGCTTATCTCCTCCACGCTGTTACAGGTAGGGCCAGAGCTTGAAGAGGCCGCCCGCAGTACAGGAGCAACGCGCGGGCAAATTACGCGCCACGTGACCATTCCGCTGTCCCGCTACGGTCTTATCGGTTCCTGGCTGCTGATGTTCCTGATCTTTGAGCGTGAATACTCAACGGGTGTGTACCTGCTTTCTCCCGGTACAGAAACCATTGGTTCAATGCTGGTTTCGCTGTGGGCCGCTGGTGCCATTGATATCGTGGCAGCGCTCTCCTTTATTAATATCCTGCTGGTCGTGGTAGGTCTGGGCATTGCCCTTCGTTTCGGAGTCAAATTACATGATTGAATTAGCGGTCGACAACCTGCACTTAACCTACGGCGACAACCCGGTGCTGAAAGGCGTTTCCATGAACCTGAAGCGCGGTGAAGTGGTCTCTCTGCTGGGGCCATCGGGCAGCGGGAAAACCACCCTGCTGCGCGCGGTGGCAGGGCTGGAAAAGCCGACTCAGGGATCAATTGTGATTGGCAAAAACAAAGTTTACGACGGCACGCCGCGCAGCGAAATTCCGGCGGAAGAGCGTAATCTGGGGCTGGTATTTCAGTCCTACGCGCTGTGGCCGCACAAAACCGTTTTTGAGAACGTGGCCTATCCGTTAAAACTGCGTAAAGTCGCAACCAAAGAGATCAACCAGCGGGTACAGGATGTGCTGGATCAACTTGGGTTAGGTCATCTTGGTAAACGTCACCCACACCAGCTTTCCGGTGGACAACAGCAGCGCGTGGCGATTGGCCGGGCCCTGGTTTACAACCCACCGGTGATCCTGCTGGATGAACCACTCTCTAACCTCGACGCCAAGCTGCGCGAAGAAGCCCGCGTGTTCCTGCGGGAGTTAATTATCAAGCTGGGCTTATCCGCACTGATGGTGACGCACGACCAGAATGAAGCGATGTCCATTTCCGACCGCATCCTGCTGCTCAATAACGGTAAGATTGAACAGCAAGGCACACCGCAGGAGATGTACGGTTCGCCAAAGACTCTGTTTACGGCAGAATTTATGGGCAGCAATAACCGTCTGCACGGCAAAGTGACAGAAGTGCGCGATGGCAAAGCATGCATTGAGGGAAAAGACTGGGTATTGTGGGGGCAGGCCGGTGAAGGCGTGCAAAACGGTCAGGAGGCCACCGCGGTGATCCGCGTCGAGCGCGTCGAGGTGGTGGACGGCCCGGGTGAAAATCAGCTTGAACTGCCGCTGCTCACCAGCATGTATCTGGGTGACCGCTGGGAATACTTGTTCCGCACGGCAGGCGATGACTTTGTGATCCGCGCCTATGGCCACGACGTTCGCGACCCGCAGCATTGTCATTTATCACTGCCAGCAAAACACGTCTGGATTTTCCCGAAGAACTGAATGGGTTCCCCAAAAAAGGCTGCGTAATGCAGCCTTTTTTATAGCGCTATTACCGGGATACTTACACATCGACCAGTTGTGTTGCCTGATGCTACCGCTCATGCTGAAGTTGGTACTATCCAACAAGCCTACGAGCAGGGTATGACAACGGGTCGTAGCATGGAAATGAAAGTATCTGGTAAGCCAGTTTGCGGTTACTGTCTCAGCGATATAAAAAGTATGGCTGAAAAATCTGGCTTGAAATCGCTTACTATTTTTGAAGAGAAAAGCGGAGATACTTTGTATTGGGAAAAAGGGATGAAAAAACTCACCAGGAAAGAAACTTATGAAAGATGAGTTTGAAGTCGATTTCTATCTGTACGCCAGAAACTTTTTTTCACGGGTTCGTGGCCCCAAGTGGAATGATGTAGAAGAATTCCTGATGAAATTGAGGGGGGATACAGGTGGTGTAAGACTCCGCATTGTCCCCGAACCTGATATTGGGCCGATGAATTTAGAAGTATCTACAGATGATGGCTTCTATCTCTTGACGTTACTAGAGTGCTCGGAATCTGATTTAACGGTTCGTTCCCATTGGGATAAATCGAAATCTGGTATGGAGAAAAAAATACAGATTTATGGGGATTACTGGCCTGAGCGACAACTGACAAAAGATTTTGATCTTGTTGTCAGGGTCTTTAAAGAGTTCTTCGATATTGGCAACGTATCAACGGAACTTCTTAATTGATGTATAAATCCCAGACTACAGCATCACTTGTGGTGCTGTAGTTGTTGAGAATAATACGTTTGCGGTGCCTGTTCCCGGTGTTCCGGTAACGGCAATAAAATCGTGGCAGATGTCGGTCACGATCTGCTGATGCGCAGTCAGCAGAACAACAATGACTATGACGGCAAGCAGACCAGCGTTGCTGCGGGTGGCAGCTTCACCTTCGGCACCATGTCCGGTTCAGGCTATATCAACGCCAGCCAGGACAAGATGAAGAGCCGCTTTGATTCCGTTGCCGAACAAACCGGGCTGTATGCCGGGGACGGCGGCTTCGATATCACCGTGGGTCATCACACCCAGCTTGACGGTGCGGTTATCGCCTCCACCGCCACACCGGACAAAAACAGCCTCGATACCGGGACGCTGGGCTTCAGCGACATCCACAACGAAGCCGACTTTAAAACCTCGCACTCCGGTATCAGCCTGAGCGGCGGCGGTAGCTTCGGGGATAAATTCAAGGGCAACCTGCCGGGCGGGATGATTTCGGTGGCGGGCAACAGCGGACATGCCGAAGGTACGACTCAGGCGGCTGTCGCGAACGGCACCCTTACCCTCCGCGACAAGGTGAACCAGAAGCAGGATGTGGCTGATCTGAGCCGCGACACCGAACATGCCAACGACAGCATCAGCCCGATCTTCGACAAGGAGAAAGAGCAGAACCGCCTGAAAGCAGTCGGGATGATCAGCGATATTGGCAGCCAGGTGGCAGATATTGCCAGGACTCAGGGTGACCTGAACGGGCTGAAAGCAGCCCAGAAAGCATCCGGAAAGACACCTCCGGCAAACGCGACAGAAAAAGAACGCCAGGACTATCTTGCGGAATTGCGTGACACGCAGGCATACAAAGAGGTGATGGTGACGTACGGAACCGGCAGCAACATGCAGCGTGGTATCCAGGCGGCCACGGCAGCGCTGCAGGGACTGGCGGGCGGCAATATCGGGGGCGCGCTGGCGGGCGCTTCAGCACCGGAACTGGCGAACATCATCGGCCACCATGCAGGCATTGATGACAACACGGCGGCAAAAGCGATTGCCCATGCCATCCTCGGCGGCGTAACCGCAGCCCTTCAGGGCAACAGTGCCGCAGCGGGCGCAGTGGGGGCGGCATCCGGCGAACTGGTAGCGACAGCGATTGCCAGACAGCTCTATCCGGACACAGACCCGTCGAAGCTGACGGAAGACCAGAAGCAAACCGTGAGTACGCTGGCGACTGTTTCAGCGGGCATGGCTGGCGGGATTGCCGGGGGAAATACGGCGGGAGCTGCGGCTGGTGCCAGTGCCGGGAAGAATGCGGTTGAGAATAACTGGGCTGATACACCTTCTACTGATGAGCAGGTCAGAAAGTTGTCAGGACAGTGGCAGAAGGCACTTGATGGATGTGCTGGAGGAGATAGCGCTGCCTGTGCTGAAAAAGATAAACTTGAAAAATCTTATGGTTTCCTGGCAGCGACAGCAATGACAGGGATGATGGGAGGGACTGCAAGTGCAGCAGCAAAAGCTACAAGCGCGGGTGTCAGTATGTTAATTAATGGTACAGCTCAGGGGGTTAAAATATATAACAATCCTGAGGATTCATTTAATTATACTGATTTCATGATGTCGGGTGCTACGGGCTGGTTTTCCGCAGGTACTGGTGCTGTACGTTCCTCAGTCATTAGTGTTAGCACTGCATATACTGGAAGCGTACTCCAAAATGAAGATCCAACAGCTGCCGTTGCCGGGGCGTTAGGGAAGGTGCGAATAAGCAGGTCATTTCTTCCAAAGCTGACTCGCTGATTAAAATTTCGCGGATCTGGGCCGATTTTTTTCCCGCAAACACATCGAATCAGCCTATTTAGGCTATTTTTTCCGCCATTTCTGGCGTTATTTCCGGTTTTTAGTGAGATCTCTCCCACTGACGTATCATTTGGTCCACCCGAAACAGGTTGGCCAGGGTGAATAACATCGCCAGTTGGTTATCATTTTTCAGCAGCCCCTTGTATCTGGCTTTCACGAAGCCGAACTGCCGCTTGATGATGCGAAACGGGTGCTCCACCCTGGCACGGATGCTGGCTTTCATGTATTCGATGTTGATGGCCGTTTTGTTCTTGCGCGGATGCTGCTTCAAGGTTTTTACCTTGCCGGGACGCTCGGCGATCAGCCAGTCCACATCCACCTCGGCCAGCTCCTCGCGCTGTGGCGCTCCTTGGTAGCCGGCATCGGCTGAGACAAATTGCTCCTCTCCATGAAGCAGATTACTCAGCTGATTGAGGTCATGCTCGTTGGCCGCGGTGGTGACTAGGCTGTGGGTCAGGCCACTCTTGGCATCGACACCAATGTGGGCCTTCATGCCAAAGTGCCACTGATTGCCTTTCTTGGTCTGATGCATCTCCGGATCGCGTTGCTGCTCTTTGTTCTTGGTAGAGCTGGGTGCCTCAATGATGGTGGCATCCACCAAAGTGCCTTGGGTCATCATGACGCCTGCTTCGGCCAGCCAGCGATTGATGGTCTTGAACAATTGACGGGCCAGTTGATGCTGCTCGAGCAGGTGGCGGAAATTCATGATGGTGGTGCGATCCGGCAGGGCGCTATCCAGGGATAATCGGGCAAACAGGCGCATGGAGGCGATTTCGTACAGGGCATCTTCCATGGCACCGTCGCTCAGGTTGTACCAATGCTGCATGCAGTGAATACGCAGCATGGTCTCCAGCGGATAGGGCCGTCGGCCATTGCCCGCCTTGGGATAAAACGGCTCGATGACAGCGGTCATATTCTGCCATGGCAGAATATGCTCCATGCGGGAGAGGAAAATCTCTTTTCGGGTCTGACGGCGCTTAGTGCTGAATTCACTATCGGCGAAGGTGAGTTGATGGCTCATGATGTCCCTCTGGGATGCGCTCCGGATGAACATGATGATCTCATATCAGGAACTTGTTCGCACCTTCCTTAGCTGGTTCTGCGATAGGTTATACTGCTGGAAAGCTGATTTCAGCACCATTGAAGCCATTATTTAATAATGTCCGAGATAAGTATGAAGAGGTGCCAATTGGAGGGTATTCATGGATGACAGGTGCAAAACCTGAGAGCCCTATCCCTGGAACTATTGGTGGTTTAGGTGGTTCTGTCGGTGCTGAAGTCGGTGGAGATTATGTCAATGATAAATATAAGGCACATGAAAATGGTAAATAGGGATATTAATTTGAAAGTGTTTTTTTATCTTTTGGCAAGTCTCGTCATAACGATGATTGTGCTTTTTACAGTGCTAAACATGGCATTTTCTTTATATTACTATTTTAAAATTGGTTATTTTGACTTCAATTTTAATAAGTTAGGGGAATGCATAGTTTTAGGGTTGCTAACAGGCCCCATTGCAGCCAGCGGTGTTTGGCTAATGCTCAGGTATAGAATGTAGTTGAGAATAACTTCCTTAGCGCTTCAAAAAATGATGCACTTAATAAAGCGCTTGAAGATCAAAAAAATGGTAAGAACCTTCTTCAGGCATCGCAGGATATTGTTCGTCTAACCAATGAGGACAAAGCCAATAATGGGCTTCTGAATAAATACCAGAATGGTCAGCTGAATGATGCAGAAAAGCAAGAACTTGCCGGGCTACTTAATCAGTATGGCTATGAACTCCAGACTGTTTACGGTTACTCAGAGCAGCAAGCGGCACAAGCGATACAGTCCCTGACGAAGGGCGGAGCTTTTGTGGCATCGGCATCTGATGCCAAAGCCTATAATGAGGCGCTGAGCTATCTGAAAATGTACGGTGTTCAGTCAGGTCAAGCCGCAGTGGGTACAGATGCTTTGATGGTCCTTCCTGGAGCCCCTGGTACTCTGGTGCGTGGATTTGTAGCTGCGGGAGGTGCATACCAGACAGGTACGGGGATAGGTCAGATTGCTGATGGTAACTATAGTGACGGAGCTCTGAATGTTGGTCTCGGAACGGCTGCTATATTTGGTGGCGCAGCAGGGAACAGCGTTATCACCAAAACTGAAACAGGTATTGTTTCTCCAAATAAAGGTGCTGGCTGGACAGAGAATTCTCAGTCTATTGATAAAAATGCCCATTCTTCTATTCCCAAAGTTACTGCTGAATTGACAGATCCTCAGACAGGAAAAGTCTTTACGGATACGAATCAGGGGAACAGAGCTGATTTCTTCTTGGGGGATGCCAGCAAACCAACGCTTATCAATGATGTAGTGCAGGCAAAAGTAATTAACCAACCGGATAAAAATTTCCCAAATGGAAATATGGCTACCGCTCATGCTGAAGTTGGTACTATCCAACAAGCCTACGAGCAGGGTATGACAACGGGTCGTAGCATGGAAATGAAAGTATCTGGTAAGCCAGTTTGCGGTTACTGTCTCAGCGATATAAAAAGTATGGCTGAAAAATCTGGCTTGAAATCGCTTACTATTTTTGAAGAGAAAAGCGGAGATACTTTGTATTGGGAAAAAGGGATGAAAAAACTCACCAGGAAAGAAACTTATGAAAGATGAGTTTGAAGTCGATTTCTATCTGTACGCCAGAAACTCTTTTTCGCGGGTTCGTGGCCCCAAGTGGAATGATGTAGAAGAATTCCTGATGAAATTGAGGGGGGATACAGGTGGTGTAAGACTCCGCATTGTCCCCGAACCTGATATTGGGCCGATGAATTTAGAAGTATCTACAGATGATGGCTTCTATCTCTTGACGTTACTAGAGTGCTCGGAATCTGATTTAACGGTTCGTTCCTATTGGGATAAATCGGAATCTGGTATGGAGAAAAAAATACAGATTTATGGGGATTACTGGCCTGAGCGACAACTGACAAAAGATTTTGATCTTGTTGTCAGGGTCTTTAAAGAGTTCTTCGATATTGGCAACGTATCAACGGAACTTCTTAATTGATGTATAAATCCCAGACTACAGCATCACTTGTGGTGCTGTAGTTGTTGAGAATAATACGTTTGCGGTGCCTGTTCCCGGTGTTCCGGTAACGGCAATAAAATCGTGGCAGATGTCGGTCACGATCTGCTGATGCGCAGTCAGCAGAACAACAATGACTACGACAGCAGGCAGACCAGCGTTGCTGCGGGTGGCAGCTTCACTTTCGGCACCATGTCCGGTTCAGGCTATATCAACGCCAGCCAGGACAAGATGAAGAGCCGCTTTGATTCCGTTGCCGAACAAACCGGGCTGTATGCCGGGGACGGCGGCTTCGATATCACCGTGGGTCATCACACCCAGCTTGACGGTGCGGTTATCGCCTCCACCGCCACACCGGACAAAAACAGCCTCGATACCGGGACGCTGGGCTTCAGCGACATCCACAACGAAGCCGACTTTAAAACCTCGCACTCCGGTATCAGCCTGAGCGGCGGCGGTAGCTTCGGGGATAAATTCAAGGGCAACCTGCCGGGTGGCATGATCTCCGCCGCTGGCAACAAAGGCCATGCGGAAGGTACCACACAGGCCGCCGTGGCAGAAGGCACCCTCACCCTCCGCGACAAGGTAAACCAGAAGCAGGACGTGGCCGATTTGAGCCGCGACACCGAACATGCCAACGACAGCATCAGCCCGATCTTCGACAAGGAGAAAGAGCAGAACCGCCTGAAAGCAGTCGGGATGATCAGCGATATTGGCAGCCAGGTGGCGGATATTGCCAGGACTCAGGGTGACCTGAACGGGCTGAAAGCGGCCCAGAAAGCATCCGGTAAGACACCTCCGGCAAATGCGACAGAAAAAGAACGCCAGAACTATCTTGCGGAATTGCGTGACACGCAGGCATACAAAGAGGTGATGGTGACGTACGGAACCGGCAGCAACATGCAGCGTGGTATCCAGGCGGCCACGGCAGCGCTGCAGGGACTGGCGGGCGGCAATATCGGGGGCGCGCTGGCGGGCGCTTCAGCACCGGAACTGGCGAACATCATCGGCCACCATGCAGGCATCGATGACAACACGGCGGCAAAAGCGATTGCCCATGCCATCCTCGGCGGCGTAACCGCAGCCCTTCAGGGCAACAGTGCCGCGGCGGGCGCAGTGGGGGCGGCATCCGGCGAACTGGTAGCGACAGCGATTGCCAGACAGCTCTATCCGGACACAGACCCGTCGAAGCTGACGGAAGACCAGAAGCAAACCGTGAGTACGCTGGCGACTGTTTCAGCGGGCATGGCTGGCGGGATTGCCGGGGGAAATACGGCGGGTGCTGCGGCCGGGGCCAGTGCCGGGAAGAATGCGGTTGAGAATAATTATCTCAGCGCTGACCAGACCACCTCATGGCTTGAGAAATATAAATCGGCATCAACGGATGAAGAGCGTAAGAAACTGGTGGATGTTGCGAGCAAAGCGGATGCGGCTCAACAGCAAAAAGCGCTGAACACACAGATCAGTAAGGATTATCTTGTTAAACAACAGGATGACCTTATCCAGCTAATGCAATCACCGGGTTGTGATGCAGATTGTAAGCAACTGGCACAGTACAGCATTAATCAGCTGTCGCCAGTGATTGATAACTATGACGAGATGCAGCGATCAAACAACATACCTAAAGCAGCTATCGCAACGATTTCTCTTTCAATACCGATTCTTGGTCGTGCCGTTGCTCCTGCTGTTGCGGACTTGATTGGCAGTTCAACATTAGCAACAAGAGGTGTTTCAGCGGCTACAAGTGGAATCGCAAACGCCACGTCTCAGGCGTACAATATCCATAATGATCCAAGTGAGGTATTTAGCCCGAATAGTCTTATCACAGCAATGATAACTGGAGCAGCTACAACTGGTATGAAATATGTTGGAACTACAGTAGTGAGCACCGCAGGAGCAGGGATAAGTAGTCTTATTGATGGTAAGAGTCCAACTGTGCCTATGATCGGGGCTGCAGGTGGGGCTACGTTAGGTTATTTGTTTGGGTTGGGTGTTCAGAAGGTTGATAATAAGGTATGGAATCCTTGGAGTAATGGATTTAAAGATTATCAAAATTCGAGAATGCCATCAATAATAGAGCCACCTAAAGTAAACCAATTACCAGTAATAGCAGGTGGCTATCTATCTGAGAGAGCGGGAAAAGCAGGCGAAGATTATGCCAAGGGGAAACTGAAATGAAAAAAATACTTTTTTACTTTCTTCCTTTTTTACTTATGGGTTTCGTCACCATTTTAGCCGGATGTGTTTTAGTTTCAGTGTTTAGCAGATTGCCTGTTTTACTGATAGAAGGACATTGGCCTTCTTATTCGATTACTAATTTCCTTGATGACTTTAACTTTAGTTTTTTCAATGGGGTTGTTTTTGGTACGCTCATGTTTTTTGTGAATTTATTCTTGAAAATGAAAAAATACAAATCATAGGGCTTGGTTGTTGTTGAGAATAACTATCTGAGCCAGAAACAACAGGCTCAGAAGGGGCTTTGTTGAATAAATCAAACTTTTGCTGAGTTGAAGGATCCGATTACGCATTCCCTGACAACGCAAGCAGTCCCGTGGCAAAGCAGAAGATCAGAATCACCAACTGGCACACCTATAACAAAGCGCGTATCAACCGTGGCTCCATGACTTTCTGGCTGGACGATGAAACAATTAAGGCGTGGTATGACACCGCCCGCCTTCAGCACGCGGAAGACCTCAGCGCTATTCTGACCTTGCCATCACTACCGTTCTGGTGATTAAACGTGTATTCCGGCTGACCCTGCGGGCTGCACAGGGCTTCATTGATTCCATTTTTACCCTGATGGGCGTTCCGCTGCGTTGGCCAGATGAGTATGCGGACCGCAACCGTGCTGTTACTAATCAGCGGCTGAGCGGAAGCAATGCACGGTGGAAATGGACAACGGAATATTACCGTCGCGCTATAGCGGAAACGACCATGTATCACAGCTGTTCGGAGGTTCACTGACATTACGTGACTACGATGGTCAGGTTGCAGAGGCTCTGGCCATGGTACGTGCACTGAACAAAATGACGAAGGCAGGTATGCCAGAAAGCGTGCGTGATGCCTGATAATCCGACCCGCAACAAGGACGTTCGCACGGAATCTTATTTATTCAACAAAGCCTCACCGATGTAGTGCCCACATTTTGTTGCGAAAATTAGGACAACATAACCTCCCGCGTTACACTATCAGGCATAGTATAGCTACCGTTGCTCCCATTCATTTTCAGAGAATAGCCATGAACGCTAAGACGTGGGTTTTAGTATTTATTATTTTTGCGGGTTCGTTGAATACTGCTATGGCGGATAGTTGCCGAGCCAATATTTTTGATGGGCAGGACTGTCGCTATGACGATGGCACAACATCCAGCAGTCGGGCCAATATTTTCGGCGGACAGGATATCACTTACAGCGACGGAAGGAAGGCAACCAGCAGAGCGAATATCTTTGGTGGACAGGATACGAATTACAGCGATGGCAAAAAATCCAGCAGTAGAGCCAATATTTTTGGCGGTCAGGATACCCATTACAACGACGGCACCCAGTCTAGCAGTCGGGCCAATATTTTTAATGGTCAGGATACTCACTACAGCAACGGTAAGCCCTCAACTAGTCGCGCGAATATTTTCGGCGGGCAAGATACGCAAAACTATTAACGCCAGTAAAGGATTGTCAATGGAATCAGCATGGTCTGCTCGCCCAATGCCTGCGGAAGATTAAAAATGGTCGAAATACAATAACTTCAAGCTATGAGCAAAGCAGACGGGAAGCTCTTTCGCGAAACAAAGATACCGCGCCAGTTGCACCGAAATTGTATCGTTTTTTGTTCCTGGGCGAATGGGAAAATAAAGTTAGGGGAATTCTGGAGCGGGCGAAGGGAATCGAAACTCTGTTTCATAATTTCCGCAACGCGACGATCATCGAATCAACATAGTAACTATTATTGATACTTGATTGCGAGATTTTAGAGGATCAGTCTCATGACAATCAAGGGCCAGGAGTATCTTTATCTTTCACCGGACGGCGTTTGGCAGTTTCAGATCTACATCCCGTCTTACATGCGCCACATGTTCGGCGGTAAACGTCTGTACCGGAAAAGTACAGGTACACGGGACATTTACAAGGCGCGTCACTTTCGCAATCACATGCTGGTAGAGTGGAACAACCTGAAAGAACAGTTCAAGCCGGATACAGAGGACAAACGCATCCAAGTTGCGATCACGTCCCTGCACACTCAGATCAGAAAGAACAAAAATAAGCCACTTATTGAAGAGCGAGCCAGTTCTATTCCTCACCTGTGCTTATTACGTGATGAATACGCAACTGCCTACCAGGATCGGAGGTCATTCTCCACTCTCAGCAAATCAGCACGGGCTGTGGAGGTGTTTCTCCAGAGTATCGGGAAAGTTGATATCAGTCTGGATCAGATTGGACGCCGATTAGGGCTTTGTTGAATAAATCGAACTTTTGCTGAGTTGAAGGATCAGATCACGTATCCTCCCGACAACACAGACCATTCCGTGGCAAAGCAAAAGTTCAGAATCACCAACTGGTCCACCTACAACAAAGCTCTCATCAACCGTGGCTCCCTCACTTTCTGGCTGGATGATGAGGCGATTCAGGCCTGGTATGAGTCGGCAACGCCTTCATCACGAGGAAGGCCCCAGCGCTATTCTGATCTCGCCATCACCACCGTTCTGGTGATTAAACGCGTATTCCGGCTGACCCTGCGGGCTGCGCAGGGTTTTATTGATTCCATTTTTGCCCTGATGAACGTTCCGTTGCGCTGCCCGGATTACACCAGTGTCAGTAAGCGGGCAAAGTCGGTTAATGTCAGTTTCAAAACGTCCACCCGGGGTGAAATCGCACACCTGGTGATTGATTCCACCGGGCTGAAGGTCTTTGGTGAAGGCGAATGGAAAGTCAGAAAGCACGGCAAAGAGCGCCGTCGTATCTGGCGAAAGTTGCATCTTGCTGTTGACAGCAACACACATGAAGTTGTCTGTGCAGACCTGTCGCTGAATAACGTCACGGACTCAGAAGCCTTCCCGGGCCTTATCCGGCAGACTCACAGAAAAATCAGGGCAGCCGCGGCAGACGGGGCTTACGATACCCGGCTCTGTCACGATGAACTGCGCCGCAAAAAAATCAGCGCGCTTATTCCTCCCCGAAAAGGAGCAGGTTACTGGCCCGGTGAGTACGCAGACCGCAACCGTGCCGTTGCTAATCAGCGGCTGAGCGGAAGCAATGCACGGTGGAAATGGACAACGGAATATAACCGTCGCTCGATAGCGGAAACGGCAATGTACAGAATGAAGCAGTTGTTGGGAGATTCACTGACGCTGCGTGACTACGATGGTCAGGTAGCGGAAGCTATGGCCATGGTGCGTGCGTTGAACAGGATGACAAAGGCTGGGATGCCAGAAAGCGTGCGTATTGCCTGAAAATCCAGCCAGCTACAGGGTCGTTCGCACGAAATCTTATTTATTCAACAAAGCCCTATCGACATACAACGTTACCTCTGCACTACCCAGCACACGTAAAGCAACTATTCTACCATTCTGTACTGCTGCAATAGCGTACTGACAGAGATAGGTTTTCGCAGTTGAAGCTGTGTTTTTTCCCTCAACCTTCGCTGATGGGGAATGTGAAGAGGAGTTAGGGATTGAACTATGAAGAGAAGATGATGGGTAAGAGTAAGAATAATTTTTATACGCAGAAGAGGTGCTTGATCCAATCCTGCACGTTTTTCCAACCGCAATGCACGAATTACCGCATGGTATACCTTTCTTGCAGTTCTTCGCGTATGTAGAGAACGACAACCCAGCTAATAGAAATGTACCAATGGTTATCCTAACCAACGAAGACCAGCCCATAAACCACCCTTCTTTTAAGATTTTCCCTACATAGTACCATACTTAAATTAAGGGAATAGCAGCCAATAAGCCCGTTGGTGGTAAGACAACGCGCGGAGCCGTTAGGCGACAACATCAGGGTATGTCAGACAGTGAAGTTTATCAGGATGACCATGTACCCGAAGGAGCGAGGCCGAACCGCTGGCAGAGCCTGCATTTCGTGTGCAGGTACGAACACCACCATAAACCTGTTTATTCCCTGCAACGTCATCTCGACGTGTGGCATGTGGGAGCATCGGCAAAAAATGCGCTTCACTGTAAGGTTATGAGAAGTGCGATCCGTCGCTGCCTGGTGTAGGCTTTGCGTTCATTGTTGGACTATCGCGGTAAGAACTTGAAACCACCGCCGACGATTAGCTACACTCTCATTTCACCGAGTAACCATTCGTGACAAGTCTCAAAGTAGTGAACTATGGTAGAACGCCTAAGCATGTTAGTAAGCACTACTGCGTAACATGCTGAAAGAACCGGAGTTTTTCGAACGGTTCCACCTGGGGAGATTCTGGAGCGGGCGAAGGGAATCGAACCCTCGTATAGAGCTTGGGAAGCTCTCGTTCTACCATTGAACTACGCCCGCTTTGAGGTGCGTAAAGCATTATAGACCTTACGCGTCTTCAGACAAGCCTCTGCATAACTAAGTGGCGATTAAATAATCACTTAGCACTTCGGTTTACTGCCGGGCGCAGGAAGATAACGCAGTGGATCGATGGCCGTCGCCTTATAGCGAATCTGGAAGTGCAGCTTCACCGAGTCTGTACCGGTATTCCCCATTGTCGCAATCTTCTGCCCTGCCTTCACGTTCTGCCCATTATTGACCAGCATCGTATCGTTGTGGGCATAAGCAGTGATGTAATCTTCACCATGTTTAATCATGATCAGATTACCGTACCCGCGCAGCTGGTTACCAACGTAGACCACCTTTCCCGCGCCGGATGCGTAGACCGGCGTGCCGCGCGCTGCCGCGATATCAATACCTTTGTTACCACCTTCAGACAATGAGTATGGCACCACCACTTTGCCACTGGCAGGCCAGATCCAGCAGCGCTGCCCGACCGGTGGCCAGGAGGACTGCGGTACCGCATAGGATGGCGTGACTTTGGCGGTCTTACCTTTTGAGGTGGTCGATTTTTTGGCTGAAGAGGAAGAGCTACCGTTAACCCTGAGCTGTTGCCCCACTTCGAGGGTGTACGGCGCCGGGATATTGTTCATCCGCGCAATATCTTTCACACTGGTGCCCGTCATACGCGAAATACGGTACAGCGTATCACCACGCTTCACGGTATACACCGCTCCGGAATAGCTGCCCATATCCGAAGATTTACTTCCCGAGCATCCCGCCAGAAGTAGCGCCAGCGTCAGGCAGAAAACGGCAGTGATGGGGTTTCGAGTCAGGCTTCCTGCAAACAAAACAGATCCTCGGTCAGCGTGAATGGCGCACTATGATAGCAGCCGAAACTGATATGGGTCATTCCCTTTTCCGCTCTGCGGGTCAAAGTGTTCGTATTAAGAATGCAGTATAATAATGCCGCTGATGGTAGTGCGGGTCTGAATAAGTGCCGCACTACCCGGCGGTCCTTGTACTGGAGCAAGAATGAGTATTCAAGAACACGTTATTTTGGTAGATGACCAGGGACTGGTGCTTGGCACTCAGGAAAAATACGCCGCACACACCTCGCATACCCCGCTGCATCTGGCTTTCTCCTCCTGGCTGTTTAATGCCAAAGGTGAATGTCTGATCACCCGCCGCGCATTAAGCAAGAAAGCCTGGCCGGGCGTCTGGACAAACTCCGTCTGTGGTCACCCGCAGTCCGGCGAAGAAACAACACAGGCGGTTATCCGTCGCTGCCGCTTTGAAGTGGGCGCAGAAATCACAGATATCACCCCCGTCGCACCGGAGTTTCGTTATCGGGAATCTGATCCATCCGGGATCGTTGAAAACGAGATTTGCCCGGTATTCGCAGCCCGCATCACGAACAATGTGACAATAAATCGCGATGAGGTGATGGAATATCAGTGGGTTGAGCTGGAAGCGTTGTTCCGCGCGCTGGATGCCACTCCGTGGGCCTTTAGCCCGTGGATGGTCATGGAAGCCACAACCGCCCGCGAGGCGCTCAGAGCCTTCGCGGCGCAATAAAAAAGCCCCTTTCGGGGCTTTTTTGACATC
This sequence comes from Enterobacter cloacae, assembly GCA_014169315.1. Taxonomy (NCBI): domain Bacteria; kingdom Pseudomonadati; phylum Pseudomonadota; class Gammaproteobacteria; order Enterobacterales; family Enterobacteriaceae; genus Enterobacter; species Enterobacter cloacae. The sequence continues at coordinate 3,716,903 of AP022133.1, forward strand.
TTAACGACTTATTTCACCGGACGCATCGCCGGGAACAGGATCACATCACGAATGGTATGGCTGTTGGTGAACAGCATAACCATACGGTCTATACCAATACCCAGACCTGCTGTTGGCGGCAGACCGTGCTCCAGCGCGGTCACGTAGTCTTCGTCGAAGAACATCGCTTCGTCGTCCCCTGCCGCTTTCGCATCAACCTGGTCCTGGAAACGCTGCGCCTGATCTTCTGCATCGTTCAGCTCGCTAAAGCCGTTGCCGATTTCGCGGCCACCGATGAAGAATTCAAAGCGATCGGTAATTTCCGGGTTCACGTCATTACGACGCGCCAGCGGAGAGACTTCAGCCGGGTATTCGGTGATGAAGGTTGGCTGAATCAGGTGTGCTTCTGCCACTTCTTCGAAGATCTCGGTCACGATACGGCCCAGACCCCAGCTCTTCTCAACTTTGATACCGATGCTTTCGGCGATCGCTTTCGCAGAACCGAAGTTATCCAGGTCAGCCATGTCGGTTTCTGGACGGTATTTCTTGATCGCTTCGCGCATGGTCAGTTTGACGAACGGCTTACCGAAATCGAAGACCTCTTCACCGTAAGGCACTTCAGTGGTACCCAGAACGTCCTGCGCCAGGGTACGGAACAGGGATTCGGTCAGCTCGATCAGATCTTTGTAATCTGCATACGCCATATAGAGTTCCATCATGGTGAACTCTGGGTTATGGCGAACGGAGATGCCTTCGTTACGGAAGTTACGGTTGATTTCAAATACGCGGTCGAAACCACCCACAACCAGACGCTTCAGGTACAGTTCCGGCGCGATACGCAGGTACATGTCCAGGTCCAGGGCGTTGTGATGGGTGATAAACGGACGCGCAGACGCGCCGCCAGGGATCACCTGCATCATCGGGGTTTCTACTTCCATAAAATCGCGGTTAACCATGAACTGACGGATACCCGCCATAATCTGGGAGCGAATTTTGAAGGTCTTGCGGGATTCATCGTTAGAGATGAGATCCAGGTAACGCTGACGGTAGCGTGCTTCCTGATCCTGCAGACCGTGGAATTTGTCCGGCAGCGGGCGCAGCGCTTTGGTCAGCAAACGCAGCTCGGTGCAGTGGATAGACAGTTCACCGGTCTTGGTTTTGAACAGCTTACCTTTCGCACCCAGGATATCGCCCAGGTCCCATTTCTTGAACTGCTCGTTGTAGACGCCTTCCGGCAGGTCGTCACGGGACACGTACAGCTGAATACGGCCACCCACGTCCTGCAGCGTGACGAAAGAGGCTTTACCCATGATACGACGGGTCATCATACGGCCAGCCACGGACACTTCAACGTTCAGTGCTTCCAGCTCTTCGTTCTCTTTACTGCCGAAATCTGCGTGCAATTGGTCTGAGGTGTGGTCACGACGAAAATCGTTCGGGAACGGCACGCCCTGCTCACGCAGTGCAGCCAGCTTCTCGCGGCGGGTTTTCAGTTCGTTGTTAAGATCAACTACTACGTCAGCGCCCTGTGCTTGTTGTTCAGACATTTTGGTTCCTCATAACCCTGCTTTCAAACTTGCTTCGATAAATTGGTCCAGGCTGCCGTCCAGCACCGCCTGCGTATTACGGGTTTCAACCCCGGTACGCAGGTCTTTGATGCGGGAGTCATCGAGGACATAAGAACGGATCTGGCTGCCCCAGCCAATGTCAGACTTGTTATCTTCCATCGCCTGTTTCTCAGCATTTTTCTTCTGCATTTCCAGCTCATAAAGCTTCGCTTTCATCTGCTTCATGGCCTGGTCTTTGTTCTTATGCTGGGAACGGTCGTTCTGGCATTGCGTTACCAGCCCGGTTGGAATGTGGGTAATACGCACCGCAGATTCCGTACGGTTAACGTGCTGACCACCCGCACCAGATGCGCGATAAACGTCAATACGCAGATCGGCCGGGTTGATGTCGATATCGATATCGTCTTCCACTTCCGGGTAGACAAACGCGGAGCTGAAGGAGGTATGGCGACGACCACCGGAGTCGAACGGGCTCTTACGCACCAGGCGGTGAACGCCAGTTTCAGTACGCAACCAGCCATAGGCGTAATCGCCGATAATCTTGATGGTGACGGATTTCAGACCCGCGACTTCACCTTCAGACTCTTCGATGATTTCGGTTTTGAAGCCGCGCGCTTCTGCCCAACGCAGATACATACGCGTCAGCATGCTTGCCCAGTCCTGCGCTTCAGTACCGCCAGAACCGGCCTGGATATCCAGATAGCAGTCAGCGCTGTCATACTCGCCAGAGAACATGCGACGGAATTCAAGCTGTGCCAGCTTCTCTTCCAGACCGTCGAGTTCTGCCACGGCTTCGTTAAAGGTTTCTTCGTCGTCGGCTTCTACAGCCAGCTCCAGCAGACCGGAAACATCTTCCAGCCCCTGAGACATTTGGTCGAGGGTATCAACGATAGCTTCGAGAGAGGAACGCTCTTTACCCAGCGCCTGAGCGCGTTCAGGTTCGTTCCAGACGTCCGGCTGTTCCAGCTCGGCATTTACTTCTTCAAGGCGCTCTTTCTTGGCATCGTAGTCAAAGATACCCCCTAAGAACGTCAGAGCGCTCCGTGAGGTCCTGAATACGGTTTTTTACCGGATTAATTTCAAACATGGTCTGTTTTCTTTTATGGACTTGTCAAAATGCGGTGATAAGAGCGGGATTGTACCGAATCCACGCCCTTTTTTGTAGCTTTACTGACGCTAAATTGGCCAGATATTGTCGATGATGATCTGAAGGGAGCGGTTACCGCGAAACTCGTTAATATCAAGCTTGTAGGCCAGTTCCACCTCGCGCACGCCGTTGTCCGGCCAGATGGCGGTATCGATGTTAAAAGCAATGCCGTCCAGCAGTGGGCCACCGCCAACCGGTTCAACCATCACTTTCAAATGGCGTTCGCCCACAATGCGCTGTTGCAACAGACGGAAACGGCCATCGAACAAGGGTTCAGGGAACATCTGCCCCCACGGGCCTGCATCGCGCAGCATCTGTGCCACGTCCATCGTCATTTCTGCCGCTGACAGTGCGCCGTCGGAAACCACTTCGCCCTGCAGCAGAGCCGGGTCAATCCAGTCGGTCACCAGCTCACCGAACAGGCGCTGGAACTCATCAAACTTCGCTTCCTCCAGCGACAAACCGGCTGCCATCGCGTGGCCGCCGAACTTGATCATCAGGCCAGGATAAAGCGTATCCAGACGCTCCAGCGCATCACGCATGTGCAGCCCCTGAATTGAGCGACCAGAACCTTTCAGCGTGCCGTCGCCCGCCGGGGCAAAAGCAATCACCGGGCGGTGGAAACGCTCTTTAATGCGCGACGCCAGAATGCCCACCACACCCTGATGCCACTCGGGATGATACATTGCCAGGCCGCCCGGCAGCGTATCACCGCTGCGCTCCAGCTTTTCGCACAGGGTCAGCGCTTCGGCCTGCATTCCCTGCTCAATCTCTTTGCGGGTTTGATTCAGCGCATCCAGTTCGTTGGCCAGCACGCGCGCTTCACCAATGTTGTCGCACAGCAGCAACGCAACGCCAACGGACATATCGTCCAGCCTTCCGGCAGCGTTCAGACGCGGCCCGAGGGCAAAGCCTAAATCACTTGCCGCCAGCCTGAGCGGGTCACGGTTGGAAATCTCCAGCAGCGCTTTAATTCCCGGACGGCACTTGCCCGCCCGAATACGGCTTAAGCCCTGCCAGGTCAAAATGCGGTTGTTGGTATCCAGCGGCACCACGTCTGCCACGGTACCAAGCGCCACCAAATCGAGGTACTCGGCCAGGTTCGGCACGGCGATCCCACGGGATTCAAACCAGCCCTTATCACGCAGCAGCGTGCGTAGCGCCAGCATCAGATAAAACGCTACCCCTACTCCCGCCAGCGATTTCGACGGGAAATCACAGTCGCGCAGGTTCGGGTTAATAATGGCTTCGGCGGCAGGGAGAGTCTCTCCCGGCAGGTGATGATCGGTCACGAGCACCGGGATCCCCAACTGGTGCGAACGCTCAACGCCCGCATGAGAGGAAATACCGTTATCCACGGTCATGATCATCTGTGCACCGCGCGCGTGTGCCTGCTCGACCACTTCCGGGCTAAGACCGTAGCCATCTTCAAACCGGTTTGGCACCAGATAGGTGACGTTATCGCAGCCCAGTGCGCGCAGGCTGAGCACACTCAGCGCAGTGCTGGTTGCACCATCGGCATCGAAATCCCCCACCACCACAATCCGCGTCCCATCACGGAACGCGTTGTAGAGCATTTCAGTGGCTTTTTCGACACCGTTAAGCTGCTGCCAGGGCAGCATCCCTTTGACGCCACGTTCAAGATCTTCCGCCGTACGCACACCACGGCTCGCGTAGAGCCGCTTTAACAGCGGAGAAAGATCGGCGGGTAAATCAGCCGTTTCAACCGCTTCACGGCGGCGCAGTTTTATCGGGGCTTTCACGCGGATTATTTACCACCAAACTGTTTCTGGTGCGCGTCGAGGAACTCTTTCATCTCTTTTGGTCCCTGATAACCCGGTACAACATAGCCATTGCTCAGCACAATCGCGGGTGTACCGTTCACACCAAACTGCACGCCCAGCGCATAGTGGTTGGCAATATTGATATCACAGGAAGCTGGCTGTACGCCTTTGCCGTTCATCGCGTCATCAAAGGCTTTGTTACGGTCTTTCGCACACCAGATAGCTTTCATATCCTGCTCAGGCTGGCTCTGTACGCCCGCTCGCGGGAAGGCCAGGTAACGCACTGTGATCCCCAGCGCGTTGTAGTCTTTCATCTCTTCATGCAGCTTGTGGCAATAGCCGCAGGTGATGTCGGTGAAGACGGTAATGACGTGTTTTTCCTGCGCCGCTTTATAGACGATCATCTCTTTGTCGAGCGCGTTCAGTTTTTTCATCAGCAGCTGATTAGTCACGTTCACGGGCTGCGCGCCGCTCACATCGTACATTGGCCCCTGAATAATGTGCTTCCCGTCTTCGGTCACGTACAGCACGCCGTTGTCAGTTAATACGGTTTTCATACCTGCAACTGGCGCAGCCTGAACATCGCTGCTGGTGACACCCAGTTTCGTCAGAGACTGTTTAATGGCGGCGTCATCCGCATGGGCAAAACCGGTAAATGAAGCTGCCAGCAGGGTGAACAGCGCAAAAGACTTTTTCATAGTTGATCCTGTTACAATTCGTCGGCACTCACGCACGTGGGTGGTGCTGTTGGTGTAGCTGCCGCAGGCGTTCCGTCGCGACATGGGTGTAAATCTGCGTCGTTGAAAGATCGCTGTGTCCCAGCAACATCTGTACCACGCGTAAATCAGCGCCGTGGTTTAACAGATGCGTCGCAAACGCATGACGCAGAACGTGCGGTGACAGTTTTTCACTGTCGATGCCAGCCAGTGTGGCGTAATGCTTGATGCGATGCCAGAACGTTTGCCGCGTCATCTGCTGCGCACGCTGGCTGGGGAACAAGACATCAATCGAAACGCCATTAAGCAGCCACGGACGACCGTGCTCCAGATACTTTTCCAGCCAGTAGACTGCCTCTTCGCCCAGCGGTACCAGCCGTTCCTTGTTCCCTTTACCTATCACGCGAACCACGCCCTGACGCAGGCTGATGTCGCTCATCGTTAGCCCTACTAACTCAGAAACACGCAGGCCGGTAGCATACAATAGTTCAAGCATGGCTTTATCGCGTAACTCCAGCGGCAGGTCAACTGCAGGCGACTGTAATAATCTCTCAACTTGTGCTTCGCTGAGATCTTTCGGCAACCGCTGGGGGAGTTTAGGTGAGGCCAGAAGTGCGCTGGGGTCGTCCGCGCGAACTTTCTCACGGTAAAGGTGCTGAAACAGCCGACGCATAGCGCTTAGCAGGCGTGCGGAGCTGGTTGCTTTGTAGCCCCCGTCCATACGCTCGCCGAGTAATGTCTGCAGATCGTCATGTTGTACGCTCTCAAGCGACAGTTCCCTGTGTGCCAGCCATTCCACCAGCATGGTGAGATCGCGCCGGTAGGCACTGAGCGTATTCTCGGCCAGGTTTTTCTCCAGCCAAAGCGCATCGAGAAACTGTTCGATGAGTGCGAGATCCTTTTCCACAGCGGCCCCTTTAATTCAGCAATACGGGCATTATGCCTGATTGTTACCGGTTTCTGGTACACTACGCGCAAAGTCAACGCAAGAATTGAGATAGTTACGCGATGAATATTGGTCTGTTCTATGGTTCCAGCACCTGCTACACCGAAATGGCGGCAGAAAAAATTCGCGACATCATTGGCCCGGAACTGGTGACGTTGCATAACCTGAAAGATGACGCACTCACGCTGATGGAACAGTACGACGTGCTGATCCTCGGTATCCCAACCTGGGACTTCGGCGAAATACAAGAAGACTGGGAAGCCATCTGGGAACAGCTCGATACGCTCAACCTCGACGGCAAAATCATTGCCATGTACGGCATGGGCGATCAGTTGGGTTACGGTGAGTGGTTCCTGGATGCGCTCGGCATGCTGCACGACAAACTGGCACCGAAAGGCGTTACGTTTATCGGCTACTGGCCAACCGAAGGGTACGAGTTCACCAGCAAAAAGCCGATTATCGCAGACGGCCAGCTGTTTGTCGGGCTCGCGCTGGATGAAACCAACCAGTACGATCTTAGCGACGAACGCCTGCAAAACTGGTGCGAACAGATTCTGGGTGAGATGGCAGAAAAGTTTAGCTGACGTGCATTTATTCCTGCGTCGGCTGCTGCAATATCATCCGGCGCAGATCTCGCCACTCTGCAGTGTCCATGCTGTCTGCTGACAACCACAGATGTTGGCGACGCCCGCCATCTACCTTGCGCAACCGTAGCATCATGCCGGAATTGAGCATCCAGGGCATACCAATAATATCCCAGTCTTTACCCTGCCAGCGCAGGCGAGAGTCCATCAGTAATTTGATTTCACCCTGACAGGCGTTAATTCGGCGTTGGCTGCGCACGCTGTCAAAAACCACAAATGACAGCAACAGCAGCCACAAAGGTGTATAGCTAAGCGGCCATGGCATCAGTAAAATAAATGCCGCAACCAGGCCGTGGAGTAATAACGACATCCACTGTGAGCGCCACGAGACGCGAAGATCAGATTGCCACAGGACCACGTTCCCGATTCCGTGTTTGAATTAATTCCACCATCCGTTGCAACCCGGTGTCGGCGGGTTGACCGTGATTCATCAGCCAGTTGAATAAATCAGGATCGTCAGACTCAAGCAGGCGTACAAACAGACGCTTATCGTCATCGCTCAGGCTGTCATACTCATACTCGAAGAAAGGCATGATAGAAATATCAAGTTCACGCATACCACGTCGACACGCCCAGTGAATACGGGCCTTGTTGTTAATATCCATGTTCTGTTTCCTGCATTACGTTTGGCACAGTTGGCACCCCGTCCAGTGTTCTTTATTTCTCTGCGGGGACACAAACTAGTGTAACGTGTTTTCGACCGTTTCTTTACTGGAATATTACGAACCTGAAGCAGGATTCCAGAAAAAAAACCTACCAGGATAGTGGATTACTCTGTTTTGCGTGGCGCTACGCATATCTGCGTTATGGCACGAATGGCCTGCTGAAAGCGCTTGCAATGATTACAGTCTCTTTTACCATTAGGCATTATCAAAGCGTTAAGCAATTCAGGATATCACTATGGCTTTTATTCCATTCTCTCCTCGCCAGCCCGCCGCCTCTGCGCGTTTGCCGCTGACGCTTATTTCTCTTGATGACTGGGCGCTGGCGACACTCACCGGTGCCGACAGCGAAAAGTATCTGCAGGGCCAGGTGACCGCTGACGTCAGCCTGATGAACGAACACCAGCATCTGCTGGCCGCGCACTGTGATCCAAAAGGCAAAATGTGGAGCAACCTGCGTCTGTTCCGTCGTCAGGACGGGTTTGCCTTTATTGAGCGCCGCAGCCTGCGCGATGCCCAACTGACCGAACTGAAAAAATACGCAGTCTTTTCCAAAGTCACTATTGCACCGGACGATGAGCATGTCCTGCTCGGTGTGGCAGGCTTCCAGGCACGCGCGGCGCTGAAAAATCTGTTCAGCGAGCTGCCGGATGCGGAAAAACAGCTGGTCAGCGAGGGCGCAACATCCATCCTGTGGTTTGAACACCCGGCGGAGCGTTTCCTGCTGGTGACGGATGCCGCCACTGCCGAACGCGTCACCGAGGCGCTTCGCGGTGAAGCACAGTTCAACAACAGCCAGCAGTGGTTGGCGCTGAACATTGAAGCAGGATTGCCGGTGATTGACGCGGCGAACAGCGCGCAGTTTATTCCGCAAGCAACCAACCTGCAGGCGCTGGGAGGCATCAGCTTTAAGAAAGGCTGCTATACCGGTCAGGAGATGGTGGCGCGTGCGAAATTCCGCGGAGCAAACAAGCGTGCATTATGGACGCTGGCGGGCCACGCCAGTCGCGTCCCGGAAGCGGGCGAAGATTTAGAGCTGAAGATGGGTGACAACTGGCGTCGTACCGGCACCGTTTTAGCCGCCGTGCAGTTGGATGATGGCCGTCTTCTGGTTCAGGCCGTGATGAATAACGATATGGAAGCCGACAGCGTGTTCCGCGTGCGTGACGATGCCAATACCCTGAGCATCGAGCCACTGCCATATTCACTGGAAGAGTGATGCGGTATCGCCCGGTGGTGAGATAAAAACAAAACGGTAACCAAAAGGTTACCGTTTTTTATTTTTGCACCCTCTTCCCGTGGGAAAGGGTATCAGGCCGCATAAAACTACACCTGCCCTACGTACAAATAAATCGCCAGGAAGTGGCACACGCTGCCGCCCAGCACAAAGCCGTGCCAGATGGCGTGGTTGTACGGAATACGCTTGCAGACGTAGAAAATTACGCCCAGCGAATAAACCACCCCCCCCACCGCCAGAAGCGTCACGCCCCCTACCGCCAGCTTAATCGCCAGCTGATAAACCACAATCAGCGACAACCACCCCATCGTCAGATAGGTCACCAGCGACAGCACCTTAAACCGGTGTGCAATAGTTAACTTAAACAGGATCCCCAGCAGGGCCAGACTCCAGATTACAATCATCAGGCCACGCGACAGCGGCGAGTTTAACCCCACCAGCAGGAAAGGCGTGTAAGTGCCTGCAATAAGAAGATAGATAGCGCAGTGGTCGAATTTCTTGAGCCAGATCTTAGCCCGTTGATGCGGAATAGCGTGGTACAGCGTCGACGCCAGAAACAGCAGGATCATACTCCCGCCATACAGGCTGTAACTGGTGATCGCCATCGCGCTGGCGTTGGTATCCACAGCCTGTACCAGTAGTAACACTAAACCGACAATCCCAAAAACCAGGCCAATGCCGTGGCTAATGCTGTTGGCTATTTCCTCAGCCAGCGAATATCCCTGTGCGATTAATGGCTTGCTCACCATAAGTAACTCCGGGAAAACTAAAGATGATTATTCATCGCCTGACTATGCTAACTGAGAATGATTCCAGTGAACACCTGTTAGCTAAAATAAAGTTAAAAGTAACATTTCCAATTTACAATCATATAATTACATTTTCATTTCAGCTAACACATGTTCCACCTTACATTAAACGCATTTAAAATCAATCACATAAAACTGAGTCTGATCTGGATAGATTTCAACTATCACACTCCTGAGTGTCTCAAGGGGCATGTTCTCCTGCTGAGCGTGTTTTTCCGTGAGTGTATCCAGCGTGACGGTGGAGACTGCCCTCACTTCAATGGTGCAAAAATAACCGTCATCCTCATAACGCCCGACGCGCAAAACATCACCTTTTTTGAAATGTGATTCGCTTGCGTCCCGAATGGTAATAGTTTTACGCCCGGCCAGAATGTCATCCTGAAAACGCTGAAAAAAAGTGATGTCGTTTGACTGCATGTTATTATTCCCTGAAGAAAAGTCTGATGAGTGAGTGTAGCCATTGTGAGCATGTTCTCCCATTCCGCCGTTGCCAGTCTCAATAACCTGGAGATGATGGTCTACAACTATGTCATTAAAAATCGTGACAAAGTGACGTACATGACCATCCGCGAGCTGGCGGATGCGGCTGGCGTCTCAACCACCACGATCTTACGCTTTTGCCGCAAGCTCAACTGTGAAGGTTACTCTGAATTCCGCGTACGCTTTAAACTCTATTTAGAGCAGAACGAACCCCAGCAGGCGAATTTCGGTGCCAGTGAAATTATCAGCTTCTTTAAAAGTGTTAACAATGAAGAGTTCGATGCGTTACTGGATGACGCGGTAGATATTATTTTATCATCTGAACGAATTATATTTGTCGGCGCAGGTACGTCTGGTTCACTGGCAAAATATGGCGCACGCTTCTTTTCAAATATTGGTAAATTCAGCAATCATATCGATGACCCGTATTTCCCGGTCACTAATGATATGGCTAAAAATGCGCTGGCGATTGTACTGTCTGTCTCCGGTGAAACGGAAGAGATCCTGCGTTTCGCCAGCCAGTTCAGCCTGCACCACTGTAAGGTGCTCTCCATTACCAGCCACGAACACTCCCGTCTGGCAAAACTGGCGGACTTTAACCTCTCCTGGCATGTTCCACAAATGCGTATTGCGGGTGTTTACGATATTACCACCCAGATCCCCGTCATCTATATTCTGGAGTCGCTGGGGCGTAAGCTGGCGAAGAAATTAACGGAATAAAACACCCTGTTTTTTCGATGTAACAAATCACATTTCCCGTAAATTGTTATATCGTGACATTTAATTTCGCTTTGCTAGACTCGATACCAATAAGCCATTTATTGGGAATAGCAATAATGAAAAAACTCACCTTACCAAAAGACTTTTTATGGGGTGGCGCGGTTGCCGCTCACCAGGTTGAAGGCGGCTGGAACAAAGGCGGCAAAGGGCCGAGCATTTGTGACGTGTTGACCGGTGGAGCCCACGGCGTACCACGCGAAATCACGCAGGAAGTGGTGCCGGGTAAATACTATCCGAACCATGAAGCCATCGACTTCCACGGCCATTACAAAGAAGACATTAAGCTGTTTGCTGAGATGGGCTTCAAATGTTTTCGCACCTCTATCGCCTGGACCCGCATCTTCCCGAAAGGCGATGAAACCCAGCCAAATGAAGAAGGGCTGAAGTTCTACGACGACATGTTCGATGAACTGCTGAAGTACAACATCGAGCCAGTGATCACCCTCTCCCACTTCGAAATGCCGCTGCACCTGGTGCAGGAATACGGCGGCTGGACCAACCGCAAAGTGGTTGATTTCTTTGTACACTTCTCAGAGGTGGTCTTCGAGCGCTACAAGAGCAAGGTCAAATACTGGATGACCTTCAACGAAATCAACAACCAGCGTAACTGGCGTGCGCCACTGTTTGGCTACTGCTGCTCCGGCGTGGTTTATACCGGGCATGACAACCCGGAAGAGACCATGTATCAGGTGCTACACCACCAGTTCGTGGCCAGCGCACTGGCGGTGAAAGCGGCACGCCGTATTAACCCGGACATGAAAGTCGGCTGCATGCTGGCGATGGTTGCGCTATACCCATTCTCCTGCAAACCAGAAGACGTAATGTTCGCTCAGGAATCCATGCGCGAGCGCTATGTGTTTACCGACGTTCAGCTGCGGGGTTACTACCCAACGTATGTGCTGAACGAGTGGGAACGCCGTGGTTTCTCCATCAAAATGGAGGCCGGTGACGAGCAAATTCTGCGCGAAGGCACCTGCGATTATTTAGGCTTCAGCTACTACATGACCAACGCGGTAAAAGCGGAAGGCGGTACCGGCGATGCCATTTCTGGCTTTGAAGGCAGCGTACCAAACCCACACGTGAAAGCATCCGACTGGGGCTGGCAGATTGACCCGGTGGGTCTGCGTTATTCTCTGTGTGAGCTATACGAACGTTATCAGAAGCCGCTGTTCATCGTGGAAAACGGTTTTGGCGCTTACGATAAAGTGGAAGCCGACGGCAGTATCAATGATGACTACCGCATCGACTACCTGCGCGCCCACGTGGAAGAGATGATGAAAGCAGTCACCTATGACGGCGTGGATCTGATGGGTTACACACCGTGGGGCTGTATCGACTGCGTCTCTTTCACTACCGGCCAGTACAGCAAGCGCTACGGTTTTATCTACGTGAACAAACACGACGACGGCACCGGTGACATGTCCCGTTCCCGTAAGAAGAGCTTCGAGTGGTATAAAGGTGTGATTGCCAGCAACGGCGAGACGCTGTGATTTTTTGCCCGGTGGCGCTGTGCTTACCGGGCGTTTACTTCCCGCCCGCTAACTCAAGAAAACTCCCCGTCACATATGAAGCTTTCTCACTCAGTAGCCAGGCAATCGCCTGGGCCACCTCTTCCGGCTGGCCACCGCGCTGCATCGGCAATATTGATTTAACCCTATCGACACGACCCGGTTCACCACCAGACGCATGCATATCGGTATAGATAAAGCCAGGACGCACGCCATTTACCCGAATACCCTGTGCCGCGACTTCCAGAGAAAGTCCGGTGGTCAACGTATCCACAGCCCCTTTCGATGCCGCGTAATCAACGTATTCACCAGGTGAGCCAAGGCGTGCCGCTGCAGATGAAACATTCACAATCGCCCCACCCTTACCCCCGTGTTTAAACGACATCCGTTTAACCGCTTCACGACAGCAGAGGAAATACCCCGTCACGTTGGTGGACAACACACGATTGATCCGCTCGGCTGACAGGCTTTCAATGGTGGATTGTTCGAACAAAATCCCGGCGTTATTCACCAGCGCGGTGAGTGGCTCACCTTCGCGGTCAATGCTGTCGAACATCGCCAGTACCTGCGCTTCATCGCTGATATCCGCGCGCACGGCAAACGCTTTACCACCTGCGTCAACGATCTGATTAATCACGTCCGTTGCCGCCTTAATGTTGTGGTGATAGTTCACCGCCACAGTGTAACCTTCCCGGGCCAGTTGCAGTGCGGTAGCTTTACCAATACCGCGGCTGGCACCCGTCACAAGAGCAATTGCCATCGTATTCTCCCAATAAAAAAGCCGGGTGGCGCTAACGCCTACCCGGCCTACATTACTACAGCGAAATATTTACTGGTATTCGCTCATTGGTACACAGGAGCAGAACAAGTTACGGTCACCGTAAACGTCATCAAGACGCTTCACCGTCGGCCAGTATTTGTTTGCCACACCGGCCGGGAAGACAGCCAGTTCACGGGAGTAACCGTGAGTCCACTCTGCCACCAGCTCGTTCTGCGTGTGTGGCGCATTGACCAGTGGGTTATCTTCCAGCGTCCACTCGCCGTCCTGCACGCGATCGATCTCCATACGAATGGCCAGCATCGCGTCGATAAAGCGGTCCAGCTCGGCTTTACTCTCAGATTCCGTTGGCTCCACCATCAACGTACCCGCGACCGGGAATGACATGGTTGGCGCGTGGAAACCGTAGTCGATCAGGCGCTTGGCAATATCCAGTTCACTGATACCAGTTTGCTCTTTCAGCGGACGAATATCGAGGATGCACTCGTGCGCCACGCGACCATCGCGGCCAGTATAGAGCACCGGGAAGGCAGACTTCAGGCGGGTAGCAATGTAGTTGGCGTTCAGGATCGCCACCTGGCTTGCCTGCTTCAGCCCTTCCGCACCCATCATGCGGATATACATCCAGCTGATTGGCAGGATAGAAGCACTACCAAACGGTGCCGCAGAAACCGCACCCTGACGGGTCAGCATCCCTTCAATCTGCACCACGCTGTGACCCGGAACAAACGGTGCCAGGTGTGCTTTCACGCCGATTGGCCCCATACCCGGGCCGCCACCGCCGTGCGGAATGCAGAAGGTTTTGTGCAGGTTCAGGTGCGAAACGTCCGCGCCAATAAAGCCCGGAGAGGTGATCCCCACCTGAGCATTCATGTTTGCGCCATCAAGATACACCTGGCCGCCAAACTGATGCACCACTTCACACACTTCACGGATCGTCTCTTCGTACACACCGTGGGTGGACGGGTAGGTCACCATGATGCAGGAGAGCTTATCGCCCGCCTGTTCGGCTTTGGCACGCAGATCGGCCAGATCGATGTTTCCGTTCTTATCGCAGGCAACCACCACCACTTCCATCCCCGCCATCTGTGCAGAGGCCGGGTTGGTGCCGTGCGCGGAGCTTGGGATCAGGCAGATATCACGATGCCCTTCATTGCGGCTTTCGTGATAATGGCGGATCGCCAGCAGGCCCGCGTATTCACCCTGCGCGCCGGAGTTTGGCTGCATGCAGAGCGCGTCATAGCCGGTCAGTTTCACCAGCCAGTCGGAGAGCTGGTTAATCATCAGGTGATAACCTTCCGCCTGCTCAGCCGGGCAGAACGGGTGCAGTTCAGAAAACTCAGGCCAGGTGATTGGGATCATCTCTGCCGCGGCGTTCAGCTTCATGGTGCAGGAGCCCAGCGGGATCATCGCCTGGTTCAGCGCCAAATCTTTACGTTCCAGAGAGTGCATATAACGCATCATCTCGGTTTCGCTGTGATAGCGGTTGAAGACCGGGTGCGTCAGAATCGCGTCGTCACGCAGCATGCTTACCTGAATGGAGCGGCTGTCGAGCGCGACTTCTTTGTCGAGCGTATCAATGCCCAGGCCATGTGAATCGCCCAGTAACACGTTAAACAGGTGCAGGATGTCTTCACGGGTGGTGCTTTCATCCAGCGTAATGCCCACTGCATTGTGGATATCGCTACGCAGGTTGATTTCTGCCGCATCGGCGCGAGCCAGAACAGCCGCTTTATCAGCCACTTCCACACACAGGGTATCGAAGTAGTGCGCGTGACGCAGCTTAAGACCTTTCTGTTGCAGACCGCAGGCCAGAATATCGGTCAGGCGGTGAATGCGGCTGGCAATGCGTTTCAGGCCGACCGGGCCGTGGAATACGGCATACAGGCTGGCGATGTTCGCCAGCAGCACCTGTGAGGTACAGATGTTGGAGTTCGCTTTCTCGCGGCGGATATGCTGCTCACGAGTCTGCATCGCCATGCGCAGCGCGGTGTTACCGGCGGCATCTTTTGAGACACCGATAATACGGCCTGGCATAGAGCGTTTGAATTCATCTTTTGCAGCGAAAAACGCAGCGTGTGGGCCGCCGTAACCCATTGGCACGCCGAAGCGTTGTGCAGAGCCGAAGACGATATCCGCACCCTGTTTACCTGGTGCGGTCAACAGTACCAGCGCCATAAAATCAGCGGCTACGCTCACAACCACTTTGCGGGATTTAAGTTCGGTAATCAGTGCGCTGTAGTCGTGTACTTCACCGGTAGTGCCCACCTGCTGCAGCAGCACACCAAAGACATCCTGGTGATCCAGCACTTTATCGGCATCATCAACAATCACCTCAAAACCGAAGGTTTCTGCACGGGTGCGAACCACATCCAGCGTCTGCGGGTGTACATCTGCCGCCACGAAGAAACGGTTAGCATTTTTCAGCTTGCTCACACGCTTCGCCATTGCCATCGCTTCGGCAGCAGCAGTCGCTTCATCTAACAGGGAGGCGGAAGCAATGTCCATGCTGGTCAGATCCAGCGTCACCTGCTGGAAGTTCAGCAGCGCTTCCAGACGGCCCTGAGATACTTCCGGCTGATATGGGGTATACGCGGTGTACCAGCCTGGGTTTTCCAGCATATTGCGCAGGATCACCGGCGGTAACTGCACGTTGGTGTAACCCATGCCAATGTAAGACTTATAGCGCTTGTTGAGGCTGGCAATCGCCTTCAGCTCCGCGAGTGCGGCGAATTCAGTGGTCGCGTCACCAACCTGAGGTGGCGTTGCAAGCTGGATGTCTTTTGGCACGATCTGGCCAATCAGTGCATTGAGTGAATCCGCGCCAACTGTATTCAGCATCTCCTGCTGTTGCTGAGCATCCGGCCCAATGTGACGTTCAATGAAAGCGCCACGGTTTTCAAGCTGGCTTAAAGTCTGTGTCATGAGCGATGGTTCCTGAAACGTGCAGTGAATGTGTTTTCTCCCTCTCCCTTAGGGAGAGGGCTGGGGTGAGGGTGTCGTCTGTTCCCCTCACCCTACCCTCTCCCCAAAGGGGAGAGGGATAATGGCTTACTCGTCTTCTAACAGGGCTTCGTACGCGGTTGCATCCAGTAATGCGGCAACCTGCGATTCGTCGCTGGCTTTGATCTTGAAGATCCAGCCACCTTCATATGGCTCGCTGTTCACCAGCTCCGGGGAGTCGCTCAGCGCGTCATTCACGGCAACAACTTCACCGCTAATCGGGGCATAGATGTCAGAGGCCGCTTTTACGGACTCCGCCACAGCACAGTCATCACCGGCGCTTACGGTTGTGCCCACTTCAGGCAGGTCAACAAACACCATGTCGCCCAGCAGCTCTTGCGCATGCTCGGTGATCCCTACGGTGTAAGTGCCGTCCGCCTCTTTGCGCAGCCACTCGTGTTCTTTGCTGTATTTCAGTTCTGCTGGCACATTGCTCATTGAAGTTCTCCTGATAAAAATGATTAGGCGACCGGCTTACCGGCGCGAACAAAAATAGGTTTGGTCACGTTGACCGGCATTTCACGATTGCGGATTTGCACCACTGCCGTTTCGCCAATACCTGCCGGAACACGTGCCAGTGCAATACTGTAACCCAGCGTCGGGGAGAAGGTACCGCTGGTGATCACGCCTTCGAGGTGGTTACCGTCGGTATCCGTAAAACGCACCGGCAGCTCACCGCGCAGCACGCCTTTCTCGGTCATCACCAGGCCAACCAGCTGTTCCGTACCTTTTTCACGCTGCATTTCCAGCGCTTCACGACCAATAAATTTACGGTCAACAGGTTCCCACGCGATGGTCCAGCCCATGTTGGCCGCCAGCGGAGAAACGCTTTCATCCATCTCCTGACCGTAGAGGTTCATGCCTGCTTCCAGACGCAGCGTATCGCGTGCGCCCAGACCGGCTGGCTTAACGCCCGCTTCCACCAGCGCACGCCAGAAATCAGCCGCCTTCTCATTCGGCATGGCAATTTCATATCCCGCTTCACCGGTATAACCCGTGGTCGCGATAAACAGATCGCCTGCCTGTACGCCAAAGAACGGCTTCATCCCGGCAGTGGCTTTACGCTGTTCATCGCTGAACAGAGAGGCCGCTTTCGCCTGCGCGTTCGGCCCCTGTACGGCGATCAACGACAGATCGTCACGGACAGTGATATCGACAGAGAACGGTTCGGCGTGTTGGGAAATCCAGGAGAGGTCTTTTTCGCGGGTGGCGGAGTTTACAACGAGGCGGAAGAAATCTTCAGTGAAGTAATAGACGATAAGGTCATCAATCACGCCAGCGGAGGCATTTAGCATGCCGGTGTAGAGCGCTTTACCTGGCACTTTCAGCTTTGCGACGTCGTTTGCCAGCAGATAACGCAGAAACTCCCGGGTGCGGCTACCGCGCAGATCGACAATGGTCATGTGGGACACGTCGAACATACCGGCATCGGTGCGCACCGCGTGGTGCTCATCAATTTGTGAGCCGTAGTGCAGCGGCATCATCCAGCCGTGGAAGTCCACCATGCGTGCGCCGCATAACACGTGTTGTTCGTACAAAGGAGTCTGTTGAGCCATCTTTTCCTCGTTGAATAAGCAGGGCTATCTTGCATTTCGCACGCATAAAAACTGCCGCGAAACCCGGCGTCGACCTCGCTTGTGAGCATCGACGCAAACGTTCTCTTTTACCTGAACTTACCACCGAAACCGGCGATTAACCATAAGGTAAAACAGGTCATCACATTAGCTTATGACCAAAAAACGCTGAAAAGCCTACAGAGTTATTCACTGTGAAAATGCGATTAAACCCGCATAAAATTAACATTGCTCTAACAGGATTTAGCACATGGTGATATTTCATGCTGAAAAACGGACAAAATTTCCGTATCAGAAAAATAGCCAGATTAGATAATCTAATGCGAAAAATGACGTAAAATTAGAATATTTCAAACGAGCGAATTTCCCCGGCACAGAGGCCGGGAAAATAAAGTGTGATGGGGGTCAATATTAGCGTTTAACGTAACCAGTCAGGAAGATCGTTAAGACCCATCGCCTGACGAAGGAGTTGAGGTTTGACGCCAGGGAGGGTGTCGGCGAGTTTCAGACCGATATCGCGCAGCAGTTTTTTCGCCGGGTTAGCCCCGGCAAACAGCTCGCGGAAACCCTGCATGCCCGCCAGCATCATCGCCGCACTGTGCTTACGGCTACGCTCGTAGCGACGCAGATAGAGATGCTGACCAATGTCTTTGCCTTCACGATGCAGACGACGCAGCTCTTCAACCAGTTCAGCCGCATCCATAAAGCCGAGATTAACACCCTGTCCGGCCAGCGGATGAATGGTATGCGCCGCATCCCCCACCAGCGCCAGACGGTGCGCCGCGAACTGACGCGCGTAACGACCGGTTAGCGGAAATACCTGGCGCTCGCTCTCAAGCGAACACAGACCCAGACGATTATCAAACGCCATGCACAGCGCCTGGTTAAATACCTCCGGTGTGGCTTCCTGCATGAGCTGCGCTTTTTCAGGCACTAAAGACCAGACAATGGAGCACAGATGCGGATCGCTCAACGGCAGGAACGCCAGAATACCGTCGTTGTGGAAAATCTGACGTGCGACACCGCCGTGCGGTTCTTCAGTGCGGATCGTCGCCACCAGCGCATGGTGGCGGTAATCCCAGAAAGTCAGCGGAATGTCTGCCTTGTTACGCAGCCAGGAGTTAGCGCCATCAGCACCCACCACCAGACGCGCGGTCAACATGTCGCCACTTTGCAGGGTGATAAACGCCTCGTTTTCACCCCACGCCACCTGCTGGATTTGCGCGGGTGCCATCAGCGTAACATCGCTGCAGGACTGTGCTTTTTGCCACAATGCATGGTGGATCACGGCATTTTCGATGATATGGCCCAGATGGCTATAGCCCATGCTTTCGTCATCAAACGCAATATGACCAAAACTGTCTTTGTCCCACACTTCCATACTGTGATAGCAGCTGGCACGCTGCGCGACGATACCTGACCAGACGCCAATGCGCGTCAGGAGCTTTTCGCTGGCAGCATTGATTGCCGACACGCGGAGTTCCGGCGGCGCATCAGGTGCTACGGGCTGCGGCTGCTTTTGTTCCAGCACGGCCACACGCAGGCCGCTTCCCTGTAACCCACAGGCCAGCGCCAGTCCTACCATTCCGCCGCCAACAATGGCGACATCAACATTTTGCACGGTGATAACTCCTTAACGCGCGACCCAACCAAGAGTCCGCTGCGCCAGCACGTCACGTGCCGGAATGAATAATTCCATCGCCATCAGCCCAAGGTTGCGACCCGCAACCAACGGAGCCCAGCGATTGGCAAACAGATGCACCAGACCATCGGTGACACCGATAGTCGCCTCTTTATCAGCCTGGCGTCGTTTCTGGTAATGGCTTAGCACCGAATACGCACCACAATCTTTTTGCTCGTCCCACGCCTGAGAAAGCGTTTCCGCCAGGCTCATGACATCGCGCAGCCCAAGATTAAACCCCTGCCCCGCAATGGGGTGTAGCGTCTGCGCGGCGTTGCCCACCAGCGCCACGCGATGAGAGATGGACTGAGATGCCGTCGTCAGTGACAGCGGGTAAACCGTCCGTTTTCCCGCATGGGTAATTCGCCCCAGCCGCCAGCCGAAGGCTTTTTGCAGCTCGGTACAAAAACGTTCGTCGGACCAGGAGAGCACGTCGTCCGCCTTCTCCTGTGGATGGCACCACACCAGCGAGCAACGCCCGTTCGACATCGGTAACATCGCCAGCGGGCCATACTGCGTAAACCGCTCAAATGCCCGGCCATTGTGTGGGCCTGCCGTTGAGACATTCGCAATGACCGCCACCTGACCATAAGACTGTTGCCGCCACTCCACGCCACACTGAGTACCCAGTGCAGAGCGCGAACCATCCGCCGCGACCAGAAGCTGGCCGTCAAGAGTTGTACCATTTTCCAGCGTGACGCGAACCGCATCTTCACTGCGACTAAAGCTGGCAACACGCGCCGGACAGTGCAACGTCACGCCCGGGGCATCCTGTAACAACCGGAACAGACGTAACCCAACATCGTGCAATTCAACTACATGACCCAGGGCATCAATACGGTAATCATGCGCGTCCAGGGTCACAAAACCAGCATGGCCGCGATCGCTAACATGAACAGTGTTAATCGCCGTCGCACAGTCTGCAATCGCCTGCCAGATGCCAATACGCGAGAGCTGCTGACATGTTCCCTGCGCCAGCGCAATGGCGCGGGCATCAAAACCGGGGTGATCTGATGCCTGTGCTGCAACGGCCTCCACCAGATGCACCGGAAGTTGCCCTTGTGTCAGATGCGAGATTGCCAGCGCCAGAGTGGCCCCGGTCATACCACCGCCAACGATGATCACGCTCATACGCGTGCCGCTGCCATCAGCGCCTCAATGTCGTCAGCTTTTTTCACGACGCCCGCGGTCAGGTTTTCGTTACCGGTTTCAGTGATGACGATGTCGTCTTCAATACGAATGCCAATCCCGCGGTATGCTTCTGGCACGTCAGCATCCGGAGCGATGTACAGCCCCGGTTCGACGGTCAGAACCATACCCGGCTCCAGCACACGTGAGCGTTCAGGGCCATAAGCCCCCACATCATGCACATCCAGCCCCAGCCAGTGGCTCAGGCCGTGCATAAAGTACGGGCGATGGGCATTCTCCGTAATCAGGGTATCCACATCGCCTTTCAGAATGCCAAGTTTAACCAGACCGGTAATCATGATGCGCACGACTTCACCGGTGACTTCCTGAATGGAGATCCCCGGACGATACAGGGTCAGCGCCGTTTCCAGGGATTCGAGCACAATGTCATAGACCGCGCGCTGAGCCGGGGAGAATTTACCGTTCACCGGGAACGTACGGGTAATGTCACCCGCGTAGCCCTGATATTCACAACCCGCGTCAATCAGTACCAGATCGCCGTCGCGCAGTTCACTTTCGTTTTCGGTGTAATGCAGGATACAGCCATTTTCCCCACCACCCACAATGGTGTTATAGGAAGGAAAACGCGCGCCGTGGCGATTAAATTCATGCTGAATTTCGCCTTCAAGTTGATATTCGAAGATACCGGGACGGCATTTTTCCATCGCACGGGTATGCGCCAGTGCGCTGATTTCACCCGCGCGACGCATCGTGTTAAGTTCTTCTTCGGACTTGAACAGACGCATTTCGTGTACCACCGGACGCCAGTCCGTCAGCGTAGCGGGGGCAGACAGGTTCTGACGCGAGCCTTTACGCAGCTTATCCAGCGCGGTAAAGACAATCTCATCAGCATACGCATATTCGCCCTGCGCGTGATAAAGCACATCAAGGCCGTTGAGCAGTTGATAGAGCTGCTGATTGATTTCGCTAAACGCCAGCGCACGGTCAACACCCAGCTTCGCCGGTGCGGCCTCTTGCCCCAGACGGCGGCCAAACCAGATTTCGGCAGCCAGATCGCGTACGCGGTTGAAAATCACGCTGTGGTTGTGGGTGTCATTGCTCTTGATCAGCACCAGTACCGCTTCCGGCTCGTTAAACCCGGTGAAATACCAGAAATCGCTGCTCTGACGATAGGGGTATTCACTGTCGGCACTGCGCGTCACCTCAGGGGCGGCAAAAATCAGCGCGGCGCTTCCCGGCTGCATTTTAGCCAGCAGCGCCTGACGACGGCGAGAATACTCTTGATTCGAGATAACCATGACACCCTCCTGTGCGTTGTTTTTCTTAATGTAAGGTTGGCTTGCGTACTTCCGGCGCGGTTGGCTGCGAGCGCGTAAAGTTGTCGTGGCACAGCAGTGCGGCAACGCGGACGTACTCGATGATCTCTTCGAGGGACATTTCCAGCTCTTCCTGATCTTCATCTTCGTCGTAGCCGAGCTGCGCAATGTTACGCAGATCGTCGATTGCTTCACCCGCTTCGCCGGTCACTTTATCGAGCTTAGGCTGAGTCACGCCCAGCCCCAGCAGGTAGTGGTTTACCCAACCTGCGAGCGCATCGGCGCGATCGAACACGCTGACGTCGTCCCCTTCAGGCAGATAAAGCTGAAAAAGGAAGCCATCATCTTCCAGCGAATCGCTGATTGCCGCGTGCATTTTACGCAGCGCTTCCGCCAGTTCGTGACCAAACGCCAGCCCCTCGTTCGTCAGGTCGTGGATCAGCGGCTGCCAGGAGCTGTCGCTGTTTCCGCCGCACAGCATGCCACTGATCAGACCGTGCATTTCGGCAGGGGTTAAACCCACTCCCTGCTGGTTCAGTAACTGGTTTAAATCGTTGTAACCAGGCATTTCGTTCTGTATAGACATACGCATTCGTCATCAAAGGGAGGAATATTCATGATATGCTACCACTTTGGACCCTGGTGATACCAGAAAAGGGCTTGTATCTTCACATCAGGGTAGCTATAGTGTCGCCCCTTCGCAGCCCCCGGGGCAGTAAGCGAAGGCAGCGCAGTCAATCAGCAGGAAGGTGGCATGTCTGCACAACCCGTCGATCTCCAGATTTTTGGCCGTTCACTGCGAGTGAATTGTCCACCTGAACAAAGGGATGCTTTGAATCAGGCTGCGGACGATTTGAATCAGCGGTTGCAAGATCTTAAAGAACGCACTAGAGTCACAAATACTGAGCAGCTGGTCTTTATTGCCGCGTTGAACATCAGCTATGAGCTGACTCAGGAAAAGGCGAAAACCCGCGACTACGCGGCAAGCATGGAGCAGCGCATTAAGATGCTTCAGCAGACCATTGAACAGGCATTGCTTGATCAAGGTCGCAATCCCGAAAGACCGGGACCCAAGTTTGAATAACACTTTGCAGTTGACTATGGTAGAGTAACTGTGAAGACAAAATTTCTCTGAGATGTTCGCAAGCGGGCCAGTCCCCTGAGCCGATATTTCATACCACAAGAATGTGGCGCTCCGTGGTTGGTGAGCATGCTCGGTTCGTCCGAGAAGCCTTAAAACTATGACGACACATTCACCTTGAACCAAGGGTTCAAGGGTTACAGCCTGCGGCGGCATCTCGGAGATTCCCTCTTTCTTCTTCTACCAACTACCATGACTCTACTTTCTGAAGTTTCTGCCTCACGCCAGGACATCCGTCAGTTAATCCGTAAACGTCGTCGCGCGTTAACCCCCGAACAGCAAGTGCATTTTGCGCAGCATGCCGCCGCCCGAATGATGGCGTATCCGCCTGTAGTGATGGCGCACACGGTCGCCCTGTTTCTCTCGTTTGATGGCGAGCTGGATACTCAGCCGCTCATCGAACAGCTCTGGCGCGCCGGGAAGAAAGTTTACCTGCCAGTGTTACATCCGTTTAGCGAAGGAAACCTGTTGTTTCTGCACTACCATCCTCACAGCGAGCTGGTGGTGAATCGACTGAAAATCACCGAACCCAAACTCGACGTCCGGGACGTACTGCCGCTTGCCGCGCTGGATGTGTTGATCACGCCGCTCGTGGCGTTTGACCAGCAAGGTCAGCGCTTAGGAATGGGGGGCGGTTTTTACGACAGAACGCTGCAAAACTGGCGGCAGCACAGGCTACAACCGGTAGGATACGCGCATGACTGTCAGGGCGTAGAAGCGCTGCCGGTGGAGAAATGGGATATTCCACTGCCTGCGGTGGTGACGCCATCGAAACTGTGGGAGTGGAGATAAAAGCAAAAACGGTAACAGCCGTTACCGTTTGTAGTGCTTGCCCCCTCACCGACAGGGGAGAGGGCATCAGGCGGCAATCATCTCAATAAAGCAGACGCGCGCGAATCGTCCCCGGAAGCGCCTTCATACTCAGCAGCGCTTTCTCGGCAACGTCGTCATCCGCTTCAATATCAATAACCACGTAACCCATCTGAGAGTTCGTTTGCAGGTACTGCGCGGCAATGTTCACGCCCTGCTCAGCAAAGATTTTGTTGATGGCGGTCAGCACGCCCGGGCGGTTTTCGTGAATATGCAACAGACGACGACCACCGTGCAACGGCAGAGACACTTCCGGGAAGTTCACCGCAGAAAGCGTAGAACCGTTGTCGGAATATTTGCTCAGTTTACCCGCAACTTCCAGACCGATGTTCTCCTGCGCTTCCTGCGTTGAACCACCGATGTGTGGCGTCAGGATCACGTTGTCAAACTCGCACAGCGGAGAGTTAAACGGATCGCTGTTGGTTGCCGGCTCAGTCGGGAATACGTCAATGGCCGCACCTGCCAGATGTTTACGCTTCAGCGCATCACACAGCGCCGGGATGTCAACAACCGTACCGCGTGCCGCGTTGATCAGCAGTGAACCCGGCTTCATCAGCGCCAGCTCTCCCGCTCCCATCATGTTTTTGGTGGACGCATTTTCCGGAACGTGCAGGCTGACAACGTCACTCATGTTCAGCAGGTCGGACAAATGTTGAACCTGAGTCGCGTTACCCAGCGGTAGCTTGCTTTCAATGTCGTAGAAGAAAACATGCATCCCCAGCGATTCAGCCAGAATACCCAGCTGTGTACCAATGTGGCCGTAACCGATGATACCCAGTTTTTTGCCACGCGCTTCAAAGGAACCTGAAGCCAGTTTGTTCCACACACCGCGGTGCGCTTTGGCGTTCGCCTCGGGAATACCGCGCAGCAGCAGCAGCAGTTCGCCAATCACTAACTCCGCCACGGAACGGGTGTTGGAGAACGGGGCGTTAAAGACAGGAATACCGCGTTTTGCCGCTGCACTCAGGTCTACCTGGTTGGTGCCGATGCAGAAACAGCCAATAGCAACCAACTTTTCCGCCGCAGCAATAACATCTTCAGTCAGGTGAGTACGGGATCGCAGGCCAATGAAGTGGGCATCACGGATGGACGCTTTCAGCTCTTCTGTGTCCAGCGCGCCTTTGTGAAATTCGATGTTGGTGTAACCTGCCGCACGAAGGTTATCGAGTGCTTTCTGATGCACGCCTTCTACAAGCAGGAATTTAATCTTGTCTTTCTCCAGTGATACCTTTGCCATTTACCCGACCCTGTTTTTGTCTGAACTGATGTTGTGCTGGATTTAAATCCGCTGTAGTCAACATATCAAAAAAAACTATTGCAGCAATATGAACGTTTGCGTCGGCACCCTGAAGAAAAGTCATACAGAGCAAAATGACAGAGGAAAATGCTACGGAATTTTACGAATACGGCAGGATCGGCAAAAGAGGCACAAAAACGTGACACAAGTCACCGAATTTAGCTTTTCAAAAATTTTTTAGCGGGGGGAGTCTCCCCCCGTCAGATCATTTTACGATGGTTTTCACGCCGTCAGCCGTGCCGATCAGCGCCACATCCGCGCCACGGTTGGCAAATAGCCCTACTGTCACTACGCCCGGAATGCCGTTGATGGCATTTTCCAGCGCGATAGCGTCCAGAATTTCCAGACCGTGAACGTCGAGGATCACGTTACCATTGTCGGTCACCACACCCTGGCGGTATTCCGGACGACCACCCAGTTTCACCAGTTCACGTGCGACGGCACTACGTGCCATTGGGATCACTTCGACCGGCAGCGGGAAGTTACCCAGAATATCCACCTGCTTGGACGCATCGGCAATACAGATAAATTTGTCTGCAACGGAGGCGATGATCTTTTCACGCGTCAGCGCTGCGCCACCGCCCTTGATCATCTGCATATGGCCGTTGATTTCATCCGCACCATCAACGTAAATCCCCAGACGGTCCACTTCGTTCAGGTCGAAAACGGTAATGCCGAGGCTTTTCAGCTTTTCCGTGGACGCATCAGAGCTGGAAACCGCGCCCTCGATTTGCCCCTTCATCGTGCCCAGCGCATCGATAAAGTGTGCCGCCGTCGATCCGGTGCCAACACCGACAATGGTACCGGGTTGCACGTACTGGAGAGCGGCCCATCCTACTGCTTTTTTCAGTTCATCCTGCGTCATGATCGTTTGCCTGTGGTATGAAAACTTAGGGCGCATTATAGAACACGTCAGGTGGAATTCGTCTGCCACAAAAGGAAAATTGTGTCATAGTGCAGAATAAGCAAAATTCAGGAGCCAGCTATAGCAATGAAACGTCCGGACTACAGAACACTACAGGCACTTGATGCTGTTATTCGTGAACGCGGTTTTGAGCGCGCAGCGCAGAAGTTGTGCATTACTCAGTCCGCCGTGTCACAGCGTATCAAGCAGCTTGAAAACATGTTCGGGCAACCACTGCTGGTGCGTACCGTGCCACCACGTCCCACAGAGCAAGGACAAAAACTGCTTGCCCTGCTGCGTCAGGTTGAACTGCTGGAAGACGAGTGGCTGGGTGATGAACAGACAGGTTCCACGCCGCTGTTGCTGTCGCTGGCGGTGAACGCCGACAGTCTGGCAACCTGGCTGCTGCCCGCGCTTGCGCCGGTGCTTGCCGACTCCCCTATCCGCCTGAATCTGCAGGTTGAAGATGAAACGCGTACCCAGGAGCGCCTGCGTCGTGGTGAAGTGGTCGGGGCGGTGAGTATCCAGCCTCAGGCACTGCCAAGTTGCCTGGTGGATCAGCTGGGCGCGCTGGATTATCTATTTGTCGGTTCAAAAGCCTTTGCTGAGCGTTATTTCCCGAATGGCGTTACCCGCGCCGCGCTGCTTAAGGCCCCAGCCGTCGCATTCGACCATCTGGATGATATGCATCAAGCTTTCCTGCAGCAAAACTTCGACCTGCCGCCAGGCAGCGTACCGTGTCATATCGTGAACTCATCCGAAGCCTTTGTGCAGCTTGCCCGTCAGGGAACCACCTGCTGCATGATCCCGCATCTGCAGATTGAAAAAGAGTTGAAAAGCGGTGAGCTGATTGACCTGACGCCGGGATTATATCAGCGCCGGATGCTCTACTGGCACCGTTTTGCACCGGAAAGCCGTATGATGCGCAACGTCACCGACGCACTGCTGGCTTACGGGCATAAGGTGTTGAGACAGGATTAAAAAATAAGCCGGGTGAAGGCAACGCCTTACCCGGCCTACAGGTTACTGAGCGGGTTTCTGCTCTGCTGCAGCAGGCTCCAGCTGGAACACGACATCGACCTGATCGTCAAACTGGATCGTCGGCTGCTCATAGGTTTCCTGAGCGGAAACTGGCGCAGCATCGGCCTTCATCATACGAACCATCGGGCCTGGCTGATAATTGGAGACGTGATAGCGCACGCTATACACCGGGCCAAGCTTACTGTTAAAGCCGGAAGCCAGTTGCTGCGCCTGATGGACTGCATCATTAATCGCCGCTTTACGTGCTTCGTCTTTGTATTTCTCCGGTTGCGCAACGCCCAGTGAAACGGAACGAATTTCGTTCAGCCCCGCTTTCAGCGCGCCATCCAGCAGCGAATTCAGCTTATCAAGCTGGCGCACAGTCACTTCGACGGTACGCACGGCACGGTAACCTTTCAGGATACTTTTGCCGTTCTGGTAGTCATAATCCGGCTGGGTACGCAGGTTGGCAGAATTGATATCTTTTTTAACGACACCATTCTGTTCCAGGAAAGAGAGATATTGCGCAACACGATCGTCAGCCTGCTTCTTGGCTGAAGCAGCATCTTTTGCAGACACATTCACTTCAATTGCCAGGGTCGCGACATCCGGTACCGCATCCACGCTCGCCGTGCCTGAAGTGACAATGTGCGGACCGGCAGGCAACTCATTCGCCTGTACCGACACCGCACCTAAACTCACTAATGCCGCCAGGGCCATCACTTTAAACTTCACTGTCATTCCTCCATGTTGCGAAGAGTGCCCCATAAACAGGGCACATGCCAGCAAGCTTAGCGGGTCTTGCTCAGTTGTCCATAAGACAACACTTAGTTGAGTAATCCCTGAACGTGATGAACACCCTCTTTCGCCAGTTGAAAAGCGATAAACCACATCACTATTCCCACCAGCGTATTGATGATGCGTTGTGCTTTGGCGGTGCGCAAACGCGGTGCCAGCCACGCCGCCAGCATGGCAAGACCAAAGAACCAGAGGAATGATGCGCTAACCGTACCCAGCGCGAACCAGCGCTTCGGTTCAACATCCAGTTGTCCACCCAGGCTACCCAGCACCACAAAGGTATCAAGATAGACATGCGGATTAAGCCAGGTAACCGCCAGCATGGTGACGATAATCTTCCAGCGCCCCTGCTTCATCACTTCCGCACTCGCCAGTTCAAGATTGCTGCTCAGTGCCGTTTTCAATGCGCCAAAGCCGTACCACAACAGGAATGCCACCCCGCCCCAGGTGACCAGCGTCAGTAGCCACGGAGACTGCATCAGTAAAGCACTGCCGCCAAATATCCCGGCGCAAATCAGAAGCAAATCACTGACCGCGCACAGTAGCGCAATCATCAGGTGATACTGGCGGCGAATACCCTGGTTCATCACAAACGCATTCTGCGGGCCGAGGGGCAGGATCATGGCCGCGCCTAACACAAGACCTTGAAAATAATAAGATAACATGACGAAATTCTCACAGAGTTGTCCTGGGAGCTGACTATACTGCGAGAGTGACATTAGAGGAAATTGATAATATTAATCGGGGATTAGTCACGCTAATAAAAAAGCCCGGTGGCGTTAACGCTTACCGGGCCTACGGCGAAAGAGGATTACTCGGTCTCTTTCACCTTTTTGACGTTCACATCCATCTGTGGATACGGGAAGCTGATGCCGTTAGCATCGAACTCACGTTTGATGCGTTCCAGCACGTCCCAGTAAACGTTTTGCAGATCGCTGCTTTTGCTCCAGATACGCACCACAAAGTTAATGGATGACGCGCCCAGTTCGTTCAGACGGACGATCTGCTCTTTATCTTTCAGAATGCGATCGTCAGAAGCGATGATACCCGCGATAAGCGATTTTACCTGATCGATGTCGGAGTCGTATGCCACGCTGATAATCAGCTCATTACGGCGCGCTGGCTCGCGGGAAAAATTGATAATGTTACCCGCGATAATTTTCCCGTTCGGCA
Organism: Enterobacter cloacae; assembly: GCA_014169315.1. Classification (NCBI taxonomy): domain Bacteria; kingdom Pseudomonadati; phylum Pseudomonadota; class Gammaproteobacteria; order Enterobacterales; family Enterobacteriaceae; genus Enterobacter; species Enterobacter cloacae. Next base: position 3,745,867 of record AP022133.1, read on the forward strand.
CTACCACAATACGGCCATCGACGGTACGCAAGGTCGTTGAGAAAATCTGCACCTGCAGTACAGTTCCGGCAATGCCCCCCAGATCAACATACTCACCTGAGCGGAACGGACGGAAGGTGACCAGCAGCACACCTGCCGCCAGGTTCGAGAGCGAACCCTGCAGCGCCAGACCAATAGCCAGACCGGCTGCACCGAGCACCGCGATCACCGATGCGGTCTGTACACCTACACGTCCCAGTGCGGCAATCAAGGTAAAGGCGACGATGCCATAGCGCACCAGCGCAGAAAGGAAGTCCGCAACCGTGGCATCGATATGACGTGCCAGCATCACCCGGTTAACGGTATTCGATATGATTCGCGCCGCGATCATCCCGATAATGATGATGGCAATAGCCGCAACGATGTTTACGGCATAACTCAGCAATAATTCCTGGTTGCGCTCAAGCCAGGTACCGGCGTTATTGATGCTGTCAACGGCATCAAACTGTTCCATTTACTCTTCCTTTTGATAAACCCAAACACAAAAATCCATCCCCCGTGGAGACAGGCAGATCCGTAAAGGGTAAACAAAAAGCGCAGATATTGCCAAACAGATCACAAAACGGTGATGGGCAGGCTGTTGAAAAGCCAAAAAAAAAGGCCCGCATTTGCGGGCCTCCGATGCTGTTAGCAGCTCAAATTACAGAACGTCGATCGCGTTCAGTTCTTTGAATGCCTGCTCCAGACGCGTCACCATAGAGGTCTGTGCTGCACGCAGCCATACGCGTGGATCGTAGTATTTCTTGTTCGGCTGGTCTTCGCCTTTCGGGTTGCCCAGCTGGCCCTGCAGGTAAGCTTCGTTGGTTTTGTAGTATTGCAGGATACCATCCCAGGTTGCCCATTGGGTGTCGGTATCGATGTTCATTTTCACTACGCCGTAGCTTACGGAGTCTTTGATTTCCTGAGCAGAAGAACCGGAACCGCCGTGGAAGACGAAGTTCAGGCTATTGTGCGGCAGGTTGTGTTTCTTAGAAACATATTCCTGAGAATCACGCAGGATGGTTGGGGTCAGAACAACGTTACCTGGTTTGTAAACGCCGTGTACGTTACCGAAGGACGCTGCAATGGTGAAGCGTGGGCTGATTTTGCTCAGCTCGGTGAACGCGTAATCAACGTCTTCTGGCTGGGTGTACAGTGCAGAAGCGTCCATGTGGCTGTTGTCCACGCCGTCTTCTTCACCACCGGTGCAACCCAGTTCGATTTCCAGGGTCATGTCCATTTTGGACATACGCGCCAGGTATTTGGAGCAGATTTCGATGTTTTCGTGCAGAGACTCTTCAGACAGGTCGATCATGTGAGAAGAGAACAGTGGCTTACCGGTAGCCGCGAAGTGTTTTTCACCTGCGTCCAGCAGACCGTCGATCCACGGCAGCAGTTTCTTCGCGCAGTGGTCAGTGTGCAGAATGACAGGAACACCGTAGTGTTCAGCCATCTGGTGTACATGGTGCGCACCAGAGATAGCACCCAGGATTGCAGCACCCTGAGGAACGTCAGTTTTCACGCCTTTACCTGCGATGAACGCAGCGCCGCCGTTAGAGAACTGTACGATAACCGGCGCTTTAACTTTTGCAGCGGTTTCCAGTACGGCGTTAATGGAGTCAGTACCCACGCAGTTAACTGCTGGCAGAGCAAAGTTGTTTTCTTTAGCTACCTGGAACACTTTCTGTACGTCATCACCAGTGATCACGCCAGGTTTTACGAAATCAAAAATTTTAGACATGTTGCTTAGTCCTGTATCTTCGGCCGTTAGAAAAGGTGCGAGCTCTTAAAAGCGCGCTGAAAATTGGGCAGGTTTCCCTGCCCTTGAATGGCTTACTTCTTAGCGCGCTCTTCGAGCATTGCTACTGCTGGCAGCACTTTGCCTTCCACGAATTCGAGGAATGCGCCACCACCAGTGGAGATGTAGGAAATCTTGTCAGCGATACCGAACAGGTCGATAGCTGCCAGAGTGTCGCCGCCACCTGCGATAGAGAACGCTTCGCTGTCTGCGATAGCGTTAGCAACGATTTCAGTACCTTTGCGGAAGTTCGGGAATTCGAACACGCCAACAGGGCCGTTCCACAGGATAGTTTTTGCGTTTTTCAGGATTTCAGCCAGTTTCTGTGCAGAAACGTCGCCCAGGTCCAGGATCTGCTCTTCATCTTTGATGTCGTTTACAGATTTCAGGGTCGCGGTCGCCGTTTCGGAGAACTCAGTTGCTACGCGAACGTCAGTTGGAACCGGGATATCGCAGGTCGTCAGCAGGCGTTTAGCTTCGTCAACCAGGTCTGCTTCGTACAGAGATTTACCCACGTTGTGGCCTTGAGCAGCAACGAAGGTGTTCGCAATACCACCGCCAACGATCAGCTGGTCAGCGATTTTGGACAGGGAATCCAGAACAGTCAGTTTGGTAGACACTTTAGAACCGCCAACGATAGCAACCATTGGACGAGCAGGTTCTTTCAGTGCTTTACCCAGCGCTTCCAGTTCGTCAGCCAGCAGAGGACCAGCACACGCTACGTCTGCGAATTTACCGATACCGTGGGTAGATGCCTGCGCACGGTGAGCAGTACCGAATGCATCCATTACGAATACGTCGCACAGTGCAGCATATTTTTTGGACAGCGCTTCGTCGTCTTTCTTTTCGCCTTTGTTAAAGCGAACGTTTTCCAGAACAACCAGTTCACCGGCAGCAACTTCAACACCGTCCAGGTAATCTTTAACCAGACGAACCGGGTTGGACAGTTTGTCTTTCAGGTAATTAACAACTGGCAGCAGAGAGAACTCTTCGTTGTACTCGCCTTCAGTTGGACGACCCAGGTGGGAGGTTACCATCACTTTTGCACCCTGCTTCAGGGCCAGCTCGATGGTTGGCAGAGATGCACGAATACGCGCGTCGCTGGTCACTTTGCCATCTTTAACCGGTACGTTCAGGTCGGCACGGATGAAAACGCGTTTACCTGCCAGATCCAGATCGGTCATCTTAATTACAGACATGGTGAATCCTCTCGTTGATTCTTAAAGTTTTGCAGACGCACGATGCGTCTTACCTGAAACCTTGAGCGGCCATTGCTAACGTGGTGTCGAGCATTCGGTTAGCAAAACCCCATTCGTTATCGCACCAGACCAGCGTCTTGATAAGGTGTGAACCACTGACGCGCGTTTGTGTACCATCAACGATGGCACTGTGCGGGTCGTGGTTAAAATCTACTGAGACCAACGGTAATTCCGTATAGTCAACTATACCATGAAATGTACCCTGTGCCGCTTTTTGCAGCAACAGGTTGACTTCACAGGCTTTTACCGGTTTTTTCACCGTGACGCTGAGGTCAATTGCCGTAACGTTGATAGTCGGTACACGTACAGCAATCGCTTCAAAACGGTCGTTAAACTGCGGGAAAATACGGGTGATCCCTGCAGCAAGCTTTGTATCAACCGGAATGATTGACTGACTCGCCGCACGCGTGCGGCGTAGATCCGGATGATAGGCATCGATCACCTGCTGATCGTGCATGGCTGAGTGGATCGTGGTCACGGTGCCGGATTCAATGCCATACGCATCGTCTAACAGTTTAATGACCGGAATAATGCAGTTGGTGGTGCAGGAAGCATTGGAAACAATGCGATGTTCGGCTTTCAGCTCATGCTGGTTCACGCCAAAGACGACGGTGGCGTCGAGGTCGTTACTGCCGGGATGGGAGAACAGGACTTTTTTCGCACCTGCCGCCAGATGCGCTTCACCGTGTTCGCGGCTGCCGTACACACCGGTACAGTCAAGCACCACATCCACCCCCAGTTCACGCCACGGCAACCCGGCAATGCTTCTCTCGTGCAGCACGCGAATAGCATCATCACCGACAAACAGCTGATCCCCTTCCTGGCGAACATCCCAGGCAAAGCGCCCGTGGCTGGTGTCATATTTCAACAAATGCGCCATGCCCTCAGCATCAGCCAGTTCATTGATTGCCACCACGGTCATTTCCGCACGACGCCCGGATTCATATAAAGCACGAACCACGTTACGCCCGATGCGACCGAAGCCATTAATCGCTACGCGTACGGTCATAGATCTCCTGCAAAGCTATCCCTGAATTTGAGGTGGCTGAAAGAGTAATCCAGCTACGCCCGAAGGGGAATCCTTGCCTGTCACAAACTGCGACTGATTGGTCAATTGTCGAACATTTAATCGACTGAAACGCTTCAGCTAGAATAAGCGAATCAGGGAATAAAAGGAATGTCTGTCCAGAGCAATAAGACAGCTATATGACTTGCGTCACATTTTCAATGGAATAATTTACAGCGGCGTTACAAGGATCAGGAATAGCAGATACAAAAAAACCGGGTGGCGTGGTGAAAGCAAAACGGTAACCCCAGGGTTACCGTTTTTAGTGTTGGCACCCTCTCCCGTGGGAGAGGGTCGGGGTGAGGGCACCAGCCCGCACCCAACTAGCAATTACAGCAGTTCTTTCGCTTTCGCGACAACGTTCTCAACGGTGAAGCCGAACTCTTCGAACAGCAGTTCTGCCGGAGCAGATTCACCGAAGGTGGTCATACCGACGATAGCGCCGTTCAGACCTACGTATTTGAACCAGTAGTCTGCAATACCTGCTTCCACTGCAACGCGTGCAGAGACAGCTTTCGGCAGTACGGATTCACGGTATGCTGCATCCTGCTTGTCGAATGCATCGGTAGACGGCATGGAAACCACGCGCGCTTTAACGCCTTCGGCAGACAGTTTGTCCCATGCCGCAACAGCCAGCTCAACCTCAGAACCGGTTGCAATGAAGATAAGCTCAGGCTGACCCGCGCAATCTTTCAGTACGTAACCACCGCGAGCGATGTTCGCCAGCTGCTCTGCAGTACGCTCCTGCTGTGCCAGGTTCTGACGGGAGAGGATCAGCGCGGTCGGGCCGTCCTGACGCTCAACACCGTATTTCCACGCTACCGCGGATTCAACCTGGTCACATGGACGCCATGTGCTCATGTTCGGGGTCACGCGCAGAGATGCGACCTGCTCTACCGGCTGGTGAGTTGGGCCATCTTCACCCAGACCGATAGAGTCGTGGGTGTAGACCATCACCTGACGCTGTTTCATCAGCGCAGCCATACGCACGGCGTTACGTGCATACTCGACGAACATCAGGAAGGTAGAGGTGTACGGCAGGAAACCACCGTGCAGGGAGATACCGTTCGCGATAGCAGTCATACCGAATTCACGTACACCGTAATGGATGTAGTTACCGGCGGTATCTTCGTTGATCGCTTTAGAACCAGACCACAGGGTCAGGTTGGATGGTGCGAGGTCCGCAGAGCCACCCAGGAATTCTGGAAGCAGTGGACCGAACGCTTCGATAGCGTTCTGAGATGCTTTACGGCTGGCAATTTTAGATGGATTCGCCTGCAGTTTAGCGATGAATTCATTCGCTTTCGCGTCGAAATCAGATGGCATATCACCTTTCATACGACGGGTGAATTCAGCTGCTTCCTGTGGGAAGGCTTTCGCATAGGCAGCGAACTTCTCGTTCCAGGCCGCTTCTTTAACCTGACCTGCTTCTTTTGCATCCCACTGCGCGTAGATGTCAGATGGGATTTCGAACGCAGGGTGTTTCCAGCCCAGTGCTTCACGAGTCAGTGCAATTTCCGCGTCACCCAGTGGTGCACCGTGGGAATCGTGCGTACCCGCTTTGTTCGGAGAACCGAAGCCGATGATGGTTTTGCACATCAGCAGGGACGGTTTGTCCGTCACGGCGCGTGCTTCTTCTACTGCGAGTTTAATCGAGTCAGCATCGTGGCCATCAACACCACGCACAACGTGCCAGCCGTAGGCTTCGAAACGTTTAGCGGTGTCATCAGTGAACCAGCCTTCAACATGACCGTCGATGGAGATACCGTTATCGTCATAGAACGCAACCAGTTTACCCAGCTTCAGGGTACCTGCCAGGGAGCACACTTCGTGAGAAATGCCTTCCATCATGCAGCCGTCGCCCATGAACGCGTAAGTGAAGTGGTCAACAATATCGTGGCCAGGACGGTTGAACTGCGCCGCCATGGTCTTCTCGGCAATCGCCATACCCACTGCGTTAGCAATACCCTGACCCAGTGGGCCGGTGGTCGTTTCTACGCCAGCGGTGTAACCCACTTCCGGGTGACCTGGAGTTTTGGAGTGCAGCTGACGGAAGTTTTTCAGCTCTTCAATTGGCAGATCATAGCCAGTGAGGTGCAACAGGCTGTAGATCAGCATAGAGCCGTGGCCGTTAGACAGGACGAAACGGTCGCGGTCAGCCCATGCCGGGTTCTGCGGGTTGTGGTTCAGGAAATCACGCCACAAGACTTCGGCAATATCAGCCATACCCATAGGGGCTCCCGGGTGGCCGGATTTGGCTTTCTGTACTGCGTCCATGCTCAGCGCACGAATAGCATTAGCAAGCTCTTTACGTGAGGACATTTTAACTCCAGATCGGACTGTTAAAGGCCATGCCCTTGACGACAGCGCGTTTTGGGCTACGCCGGAAAAAAGTGCCAACAATGTAACCCAAGCAGCAAGGCATGTACATGGAGCATTCTTTTGCAGCTTAAGAAATCTCTGGATCATGCTCGCATGTTGCGCAATCTGCTCGCCCGGCCCTGTTGATATTCCTTATACTTAGCCAGCCCCCGGCTTCGCTGGCGGTATACTTTTAAGATTTTATTCAGATTAACGAGTACGGAAGCAACATCATGAAAATGCGTGCAATAGTGCTGGCCCTGGGTACAACGCTCCTGCTGAGCGGCTGTCAGAATATGGACTCTAACGGTCTGATGACCTCAGGCGCAGAAGCTTTTCAGGCGTATTCCCTGAGCGACGCACAGGTTAAAGCGCTGAGCGACCAGTCCTGTAAAGATATGGATGGAAAAGCCACCATTGCCCCGGACAATAGTACCTACACGCAGCGTCTGAATAAGATTGCGTCCGCTCTGGGCGATAACATCAACGGACAGCCGGTAAACTATAAGGTCTACATGGCGAAGGATGTGAACGCCTTCGCGATGGCAAACGGCTGCATCCGTGTGTATAGCGGGCTGATGGACATGATGAACGACAACGAAGTCGAAGCGGTGATCGGCCATGAAATGGGCCACGTTGCACTGGGCCACGTGAAGAAAGGAATGCAGGTTGCGCTGGGCACTAACGCGATCCGCGCGGCGGCAGCCTCTGCTGGTGGGATCGTAGGCAGCCTTTCCCAGTCTCAGCTTGGCGACGTCGGTGAAAAACTGGTCAACTCCCAGTTCTCCCAACGCCAGGAATCTGAAGCGGATGACTACTCTTACGATTTGTTGCGCAAACGCGGGATTAACCCATCAGGTTTAGCCACCAGCTTCGAGAAACTGGCAAAGCAGGAAGCAGGACGCCAAAGCTCCATGTTTGACGACCACCCAGCCTCAGAAGAGCGTGCGCAACATATTCGCGATCGCATGGCCGCTGACGGAATCAAATAATGTAAAAGGAGGCATATTTGCCTCCTTTTTTATAGACGAAAGTCGGGTGGCGGCTTCGCCCTACCCGGCTGACAACTTACTCGCCTTTTTTCGCGGCCTGGAGGTAAAGCATTTCCAGCCCCAGAGTAGCCGCTGCCAGCGCCGTGATCTCTGACTGATCATAAGCCGGAGCCACTTCCACCACATCCATACCAACGATGTTCAGATATTTCAGACCACGAACCAGTTTGATGGCGCGATCGGACGTCAGGCCGCCGATCACAGGAGTTCCGGTACCCGGTGCAAACGCCGGATCCAGGCAGTCAATGTCGAAGGTCAGGTACACAGGCATATCACCGACGATCTGCTTAACCTGAGCCAGAATATCGTCCACGCCGCGATCGTTCACCTGGCCTGCATCCAGTACGGTAAAACCGTTGTCTTTGTCGAATTCTGTACGGATACCAATCTGTACTGAATGGTTTGGATCGATCAGGCCTTCGTTCGGTGCGGTAAAGAACATCGTACCGTGGTCAAATTCACAGCCGTTCGCGTAAGTGTCGGTATGCGCATCAAAGTGTACCAACGCCATTTTACCGAAGTGTTTGGCGTGGGCGCGCAACAGCGGCAGAGTGACAAAGTGGTCACCACCGAAAGAGAGCATACGCTTACCTGCTGCCAGCAGTTTCTCGGCATGGGCCTGCAGTTTTTCGCTCATGTCACGCGCATCACCAAACGCGTAAACCAGGTCACCACAGTCCACTACGTTCAGACGTTCACGCATGTCGAAGTTCCACGGGAAGCGGTTATGCTCCCAGGCCAGGTTAGTCGACACCTGGCGGATCGCTGCCGGGCCATGACGGCCACCGGCACGGCCGGAGGTTGCCATGTCAAACGGAACACCAGTGATCACCCAGTCAGCATTGCTGTCGTATGGCTGGAAGTTCATCGGGAGACGTAAAAAACCAAACGCGTTAGATACCAGAGAGTTATCGTACTGATGACCTAAAGTGCTCATGTCCTGACCTCTTTTAAAGTCGATACATTAAAAACAGATGAAAAAAAATCCCCTCCGCGTCGTTAAACCCGACGAGGAAGGGATTGATTCGTAAATCGCTAATTGGGACGAATTATCGCCGTTAATTCATACGGGTTCAAGTGAGTATAGGGGATTGTGCGGTCTTTGCCCCTCACCCTAACCCTCTCCCCAGAGGGAAGAGGGAAAAGGAATTACTCATCTTCCAGGTAGGTGTAACCGTACAGACCCGCTTCAAACTCTTCCAGGAACTGCTGCTGCAGGGCATCGTCCAGACCGGTGTTTTTCACCTGGTCGCGGAACTGGGTCAGAAGAGTTTTCGGATCCAGCTGCACGTATTCCAGCATGTCTGCCACGGTGTCCCCTTCGTCGGACAACTCCACTTCCACGCTGCCGTCAGGGAAGACAAACACATCAACCGCTTCGGTATCCCCGAACAGGTTGTGCATGTTACCGAGGATCTCCTGGTACGCGCCGACCATAAAGAAGCCCAACATTGGCGGGTTCTCCGGGTCATATTCCGGCATTGGCATGGTCGTTGCGATGCCGTCACCATCAACGTAGTGGTCGATAGCACCGTCGGAGTCACAGGTGATGTCCAGCAACACCGCACGACGTTCCGGAGCATGGTTCAACCCTTCCAGCGGCAGTACCGGGAACAGCTGGTCGATACCCCAGGCATCCGGCATCGACTGGAACAGCGAGAAGTTGACGTAAATCTTATCCGCCATACGTTCCTGCAGCTCGTCGATAATCGGACGGTGTGCCCGGTTGCTCGGGTCGAGCTGCTTCTGCACTTCATGGCACATGTTCAGATAAAGCTGCTCTGCCCACGCGCGCTCCTGCAGGCTGAAGGTGCCTGAGGAATAACCGACGTGAATGTCATGCAGATCCATCTGGCTGTCATGCAGCCATTCGCGCAGAGAACGACGCGTACCCGGCTCGTGCATCTCCTGCCAGGTTTCCCACATGCTTTGCAGCGCGCGCGGGGCATCGTCTGCCGGAGGTGTGGCTGCGGTATTTTCGCTACGCTCAACGCCGATGATGTTAGAAACCAGCACGGTATGGTGCGCGGTCACCGCGCGACCGGATTCAGTGATCACCGTTGGGTGCGGCAGGCCGTTTTCTTCACAGGCATCACCAATCGCCCAGATGATGTTATTGGCATACTCGTTCAGGCCGTAGTTGACGGAGCAGTCAGACTGCGAACGCGTGCCTTCATAGTCCACGCCCAGGCCACCGCCCACGTCGAAGCACTGAATGTTGACACCCAGCTTGTGCAGCTCAACGTAGAAACGGGCCGACTCACGCACGCCAGTAGCGATATCGCGAATATTGGCCATCTGTGAACCGAGGTGGAAGTGCAGCAACTGAATGCTGTCCAGACGACCACGCTCACGCAGAATTTCTACCAGTTGCAGCACCTGGTTTGCCGCGAGGCCGAATTTAGATTTTTCGCCACCGGAGGACTGCCATTTACCGGAACCCTGCGACGCCAGACGCGCACGCACACCGAGGCGCGGTACCACGTTCAGACGCTCGGCCTCTTCCAGCACGATAGCAATCTCGGTCATCTTCTCGATAACCAGATAGACCTTGTGTCCCATCTTCTCGCCAATCAGCGCCAGACGAATGTATTCACGGTCTTTATAACCGTTACAGACGATCACTGACCGGGTCATGCCCGCGTGCGCCAGAACGGCCATCAGTTCCGCTTTCGAACCTGCTTCCAGGCCCAGCGGTTCGCCGGAGTGGATCAGGGATTCAATCACGCGGCGATGCTGGTTCACCTTGATGGGGTAAACCAGGAAATAGTCGCCTTTATAACCGTAAGATTCACGTGCGCGTTTGAACGCGGCGTTAATCGAACGCAGGCGGTGTTGCAGGATCTGCGGGAAGCAGAACAGTGCAGGTAAACGCTGGCCCTGCGCTTCGCGTGCTTTCACCAGTCTGGCGAGATCCACGCGCGCTTCAGGAACGTCTGGATCCGGGCAAACACTGATGTGGCCCAGTTCGTTGACGTCGTAGTAGTTATTGCCCCACCAGGCAATATTGTAAGTGCGCAGCATCTTGCTGGCTTCCTGGGAGTTCATCGCAACCTCCTGCATAGAACGTAGTACACCCTGTTCGCCTGCTGACGAAGGCGAAACCGAAGACATGTCGTCAGACATAGCGAACCTCAACTCTTTGTATTAAGTGTAAAACAGTTGACTACTATCGCAGCGTTACACGGCGATAACAACCCATAAACGACCCTGTCTCCCAGCAGAGTATGCTGAAATTCAGACCGTGCGACCGGTTTCTTATTCATATCATTGTAAAACACGTATCCGAACTCTGTATGACAAGGTTCGGCGAAACCACGAGAAAACTCTTGTATTAACAAGAGCGCCCTTGTTCAGTTTTCACAAGGCGTGACCAGCCCTGGGATCCTGAGAAGCGCCGAGATGGGTATAACATCGGCAGGTTTGCAGACTAGATTTGCGGGTTGCGGGAATCAAATACGCGCCAGAACGGCTGCGCTGAATTAGCGGAAAACGATGGTTCATTATCTCGTATCACCTCCACGGCCGCTCCTGCTGAAACGGACCACAAGCCAAAGCTAATAGTTCACTGCTTAACCCGGCTGGAAGTGGCGACACGATGAGTTCATCGAGCGCTTTTTTATATGAGCCGCGCGCCGCGTTTTATACCGAGAAGGTAGCCAAAATGCAAAAGATAAATGCGCGCGTTGCCAGCGCCGTCAGGAAAAATTTCCACCAGAGAATTCAACGCAGTGAGAGGTTAGTCAAAAAAAACTGGAAATAGGGCGAAGAAGTGACCTAAAATAGCCATCCAGATGTTAATCCATCCATACCGATTAACACTCAGACTGCCAGTGTCAAAAAGCAACCGGCCTTGGTAGAATACTCTCCTTTGGCTATTCCACACAGCAGTTCGAGCTAACCAAATTCTCCTTAGGTGAAATAAAACATGGCAAAACACCTGTTTACGTCCGAGTCCGTATCAGAAGGACATCCTGATAAAATTGCTGACCAAATCTCCGATGCGGTGCTGGATGCGATCCTGACCCAGGATCCAAAAGCGCGCGTAGCGTGTGAAACCTATGTCAAAACCGGCATGGTTCTGGTTGGCGGTGAAATCACCACCAGCGCATGGGTTGATATCGAAGAGATCACCCGTAACACGGTTCGTGAGATCGGTTATGTACATTCTGATATGGGCTTTGATGCCAACTCTTGCGCCGTACTGAGCGCAATTGGCAAACAGTCTCCGGACATCAACCAGGGCGTTGACCGTGCCGATCCACTGGAACAGGGTGCGGGCGACCAGGGCCTGATGTTCGGCTATGCAACCAATGAAACCGACGTGCTGATGCCAGCACCTGTCACCTACGCGCACCGTCTGATGCAGCGTCAGGCCGAAGTACGTAAAAATGGCACCCTGCCGTGGCTGCGTCCGGATGCCAAAAGCCAGGTGACCTTCCAGTACGACGAAGGCAAAATCGCCGGCATTGATGCCGTGGTTCTGTCCACTCAGCATTCTGAAGAGATTGATCAGAAATCCCTGCAGGAAGCCGTGATGGAAGAGATCATCAAACCGGTTCTGCCAGCAGAGTGGCTGAGTGCGTCCACCAAATACTTCATCAACCCAACCGGACGCTTTGTTATCGGCGGGCCAATGGGTGACTGCGGTCTGACCGGTCGTAAAATCATCGTTGATACCTACGGCGGCATGGCACGTCACGGTGGTGGTGCATTCTCCGGTAAAGATCCGTCTAAAGTTGACCGTTCTGCTGCGTATGCTGCACGCTATGTTGCGAAAAACATCGTTGCTGCGGGTCTGGCTGACCGTTGTGAGATCCAGGTTTCTTACGCCATCGGCGTGGCTGAACCGACTTCCATCATGGTTGAAACTTTCGGTACTGAAAAAGTGCCTTCCGAGCAGCTGACTCTGCTGGTGCGTGAGTTCTTCGACCTGCGCCCATATGGCCTGATTCAGATGCTGGATCTGCTGCACCCAATCTACAAAGAAACCGCTGCATACGGTCACTTTGGTCGTGAACATTTCCCGTGGGAAAAAACCGACAAAGCCGCTCAGTTGCGTGAAGCTGCCGGTCTGAAATAACCGACTGCCATCTGCATTTGAAAAGGCCAGCCTTAGCGCTGGCCTTTTGCATTTTTGCGCGCAGCGCTGCTTCGCTTGCGCAAACCTGCGGGTTCTGCCGTTTTGTAGGCCTGGTCAGGTGTAGCCGCCACCCGGCAAAATGCATGACCTCAATTGAAACCGATTACACCATAATAAATAAGCATCTACTTCATCTCCTCCCCCTTCAGCAACGCCATCTCACCCATTGTTACATTTAATTTGAGTTAAGTCTGAAATAAGCTCAAGAGGGATGCGCGTAAGCTTTTTTATCTCTATATTTTCAATATGTTAATTTAATTTACATCAACACACTAATGTAACCGATTACACTAATGTGATTTGCATCTCATATTTTTACGGTTCACTCACCTACCCTTTGCATTGATAAAACTGATAACCCAACTGGAGGGCATAATGCCTGACAATAAAAAACAGGGGCGTACGTCCAACAAGGCGATGACATTCTTCGTCTGCTTCCTCGCCGCCCTGGCTGGATTACTCTTTGGTCTGGATATCGGCGTGATTGCCGGTGCATTACCTTTCATCGCCGATGAGTTTCAGATAAGCGCACACACTCAGGAATGGGTGGTGAGCTCCATGATGTTCGGTGCGGCGGTCGGTGCTATCGGCAGTGGCTGGCTCTCCTTCAGACTGGGCCGCAAAAAGAGCCTGATGATTGGTGCCATTCTGTTCGTTGCCGGTTCACTGTTCTCTGCTGCGGCACCCAACGTTGAAGTACTGCTGGTGTCTCGCGTATTACTCGGTCTGGCCGTCGGTGTTGCGTCTTATACCGCTCCGCTTTACCTCTCCGAAATCGCGCCGGAGAAAATCCGCGGCAGTATGATTTCGATGTATCAACTGATGATCACCATCGGGATCCTGGGGGCTTATCTTTCCGATACCGCTTTCAGCTACAGCGGCGCATGGCGCTGGATGCTCGGCGTCATCATCATCCCTGCTATTCTGCTGTTGATTGGCGTGTTCTTCCTGCCAGACAGTCCGCGCTGGTTTGCCGCGAAGCGTCGCTTCGTGGATGCCGAACGCGTGCTGCTGCGCCTGCGTGATACCCGTGCAGAAGCAAAAAACGAGCTGGAAGAGATCCGCGAAAGCCTGAAGGTCAAACAGTCTGGCTGGGCACTGTTCAAAGAGAACAGCAACTTCCGCCGTGCGGTGTTCCTGGGCGTGTTGCTGCAGGTGATGCAGCAGTTCACCGGGATGAACGTCATCATGTACTACGCACCAAAAATCTTTGAACTGGCCGGTTACACCAACACCACAGAGCAGATGTGGGGCACCGTCATTGTGGGACTGACCAACGTACTGGCGACCTTTATCGCCATCGGGCTGGTAGACCGCTGGGGCCGTAAACCGACACTCACGCTGGGCTTCCTGGTCATGGCCGTTGGTATGGGCGTACTCGGCACCATGATGCATGTAGGCATTCACTCACCAGGCGCACAGTACTTTGCCGTGGCCATGCTGCTGATCTTTATCGTTGGTTTTGCGATGAGCGCCGGCCCACTGATTTGGGTGTTGTGCTCTGAGATCCAGCCGCTGAAAGGGCGTGATTTCGGTATCACCTGCTCTACCGCAACCAACTGGATTGCCAACATGATTGTCGGCGCAACATTCCTGACCATGCTCAACAGCCTGGGTAATGCCAACACCTTCTGGGTTTACTCCGGTCTGAACCTGTTCTTTATTATTCTGACCGTCTGGCTGGTTCCAGAAACCAAACACGTGTCGCTGGAACACATTGAACGTAACCTGATGAAAGGTCGTCCGCTGCGCGAGATTGGCGCGCACGACTAATCCTCTGACGGGAGGTGCCCCTTGCACCTCCCCGCTTCGCGTTTTATGCTCTGCCCTTATGAAAGCTCCCCGTCTCCCTATCGCCATTCAACAAGCCGTTATGCGCAGCCTGCGGGAAAAACTCGCCCAGGCAAACCTGAAGCTTGGCCGAACTTATCCAGAACCTAAACTGGTCTATCAGCAGCGCGGCACAGCTGCCGGTACGGCCTGGCTGGAATCCTATGAAATCCGCCTGAACCCGGTATTGATGCTGGAAAACCAACAGGCGTTTATCGACGAGGTTGTTCCACACGAACTGGCACATCTGTTGGTATGGAAACACTTTGGCCGCGTGGCACCGCACGGTAAAGAGTGGAAGTGGATGATGGAGGCGGTGCTCGGCGTTCCGGCGAGCAGAACCCATCAGTTCGAGCTGGAATCGGTGCGCCGCAATACCTTCCCCTACCGCTGCCAGTGCCAGCAACATCAGCTGACCGTTCGCCGTCATAACCGGGTGGTGCGCGGCGAGGCGACCTACCGCTGTGTTAAATGCGGAGAACCGCTGGTTGCGGAATAATCAATTGAACTATCAAGAACTTTCCTGACCAGACTGATTGCATACGGGAACAACATTCGTTACGTTGCGGGCTCGTTTTGACACGGAGTGTAAGATGTCCCGTAATTTCTCTTTCGCGGTCGCCTTTCTGACGACGGCATTCTCCGGCCATGCTCTGGCCGACGGTATCAACAGTTTCTCTCAGGCCAAAACCGCAGGCGTTAAGGTTAACGCTGACGTGCCGGGCGATTTCTACTGCGGCTGTAAAATTAACTGGCAGGGCAAAAAAGGGGTCGTTGATCTCGAGTCCTGCGGTTATAAAGTTCGCAAAAATGAGAACCGCGCCAGCCGAATCGAATGGGAACACGTGGTTCCGGCATGGCAGTTTGGTCACCAGCGTCAGTGCTGGCAGGACGGTGGCCGTAAAAACTGTGCCAAAGATCCAGTATACCGCCAGATGGAAAGCGATATGCACAACCTGCAACCGGCGGTTGGCGAAGTAAATGGCGATCGCGGCAATTTTATGTACAGCCAGTGGAACGGGGGCGAAGGACAGTATGGTCAGTGTACCATGAAGGTGGATTTCAAAGAGAAAATCGCCGAACCGCCAGCCCGCGCACGGGGCAGCATTGCCCGCACCTATTTCTATATGCGCGACCGTTACGAGCTCACTATTTCCCGCCAGCAAACGCAGCTATTTAATGCCTGGGACAAGCAGTATCCGGTGACGGAGTGGGAATGCCAGCGCGACGAACGCATCGCCAAAGTACAGGGGAATCATAACCCTTATGTCCAGCGGGCTTGCCAGGCGCAAAAGAGCTAACCTACACTAGCGGCAATTCGCTTACATCGTATTACACACGGAATTTCTGACTATGCGCATTCCTCGCATCTACCACCCTGAACTGATTACCGCGGGCCGCGAAATCGCCCTGTCTGATGAAGCCGCTAACCATGTAGGCCGCGTTCTGCGTATGGGTGCAGGCCAGGCGATTCAGCTGTTTGATGGCTCCAATCAGGTTTTCGACGCTGAAATTACGCGTGCCGATAAAAAAAGCGTGCACGTGAACATACTGCGTGGCGAAGTCGATGATCGTGAATCCCCCCTTCACATTCATCTGGGCCAGGTGATGTCGCGCGGTGAGAAGATGGAATTCACGATTCAGAAATCCATTGAACTGGGTGTAAGCCTCATTACGCCACTTTTTTCTGAACGTTGTGGCGTTAAACTGGATGCGGAACGTCTGAACAAAAAGATCCAGCAGTGGCAGAAAATTGCCATTGCGGCCTGTGAGCAGAGCGGCCGCAACCGTATTCCGGAGATCCGCCCGGCGATGGATCTGGAGGACTGGTGTGCTGAAGAGGAACCCGGGCTGAAGCTCAATCTTCACCCGCGCGCCAGTGCCAGCATCAATACGCTACCGTTGCCCGTTGAACGTGTACGCCTGCTGATTGGCCCGGAAGGTGGTCTGTCAGCTGACGAAATTGCCATGACGGCACGTTATGCGTTTACTGATATTCTGTTGGGACCTCGCGTTCTGCGCACTGAGACAACGGCACTCACCGCCATTACCGCGCTACAGGTACGGTTTGGCGATCTGGGTTGAAGCAAAGCCTGACCCATTAACGGAGAAGAACATGATCAAGCTCGGCATCGTGATGGATCCCATCGCAAACATTAACATCAAGAAAGATTCCAGCTTCGCTATGCTGCTGGAAGCGCAGCGTCGCGGCTATGAACTTCACTATATGGAGATGAACGATCTCTACCTGATCAACGGTGAAGCCCGCGCACGCACTCGCATCGTTAACGTCGAGCAGAACTACGACAAATGGTATGAATTTGGTACCGAGCAGGATATCGCGCTTGCCGACCTCAATGTTGTCCTGATGCGTAAAGATCCGCCGTTCGACACCGAATACATCTACTGCACCTATATCCTTGAACGTGCAGAAGAGAAAGGAACGTTGATCGTTAACAAACCGCAAAGCCTGCGCGACTGTAACGAGAAGCTCTACACCGCATGGTTCTCTGACCTGACGCCTGAAACGCTGGTGACTCGCAACAAGGCACAGCTGAAAGCATTCTGGCAGAAGCACGGCGATATCATTATGAAACCGCTGGACGGTATGGGCGGCGCGTCGATTTTCCGCGTGAAAGAGAGCGATCCGAACATCGGGGTGATTGCCGAAACGCTGACCGGGCTGGGTACACGTTATTGCATGGCACAAAACTATCTGCCAGCCATTAAAGACGGTGACAAACGCGTTCTGGTCGTGGATGGCGAGCCGGTACCTTATTGTCTGGCGCGTATCCCTCAGGGTGGCGAAACCCGTGGTAACCTGGTGGCCGGTGGCCGTGGCGAACCGCGTCCATTAACCGAAAGCGACTGGGAAATTGCCCGCCGCGTGGGCCCTACCCTGAAAGCCAAAGGCTTGATCTTTGTCGGCCTGGATATCATCGGCGATCGTCTGACTGAAGTGAACGTCACCAGTCCAACCTGTATTCGTGAAATCGAAGCGGAGTTCCCGGTCTCGATCACCGGAATGCTGATGGACGCCATCGAAAAACGTTTACAGAATTAACTTCCCAATGAGTGACAGCGTTATCGTTTCTACGCATACTGGACGCTGTCGCTTTTTAAACCAGGAAACAGAACCTCTGACAATGAATTTACAGCATCACTTTCTTATTGCCATGCCTGCTCTCCAGGATCCCATTTTCCGTCGCTCCGTAGTTTATATCTGTGAATACAATGAAGACGGCGCGATGGGTATTATCATCAACAAGCCTCTGGAAAACCTGCAGGTTGAAGGGATTCTGGAAAAGCTGAAAATCGAAGCTGAAGAGCGTTTACCGGAAATCCGTCTTGATAAACCGGTGATGCTGGGCGGGCCACTCGCAGAGGATCGTGGTTTTATCCTGCATACGCCTCCGGCGTTCTCTTCCAGTATTCGTATCTCTGATAACACCGTTATCACGACGTCTCGCGACGTACTCGAAACACTGGGTACCGCGAATCAGCCTTCTGAAGTGCTGGTTGCCCTGGGCTATTCCTCATGGGAAAAAGGCCAGCTCGAACAAGAGATCCTGGATAATGCCTGGCTCACGGCCCCTGCCGATATGAACATCCTGTTTAAAACACCTATCGCCGAACGCTGGCGCGAGGCAGCGAAACTGATTGGCATTGATATTCTGACCATGCCTGGCGTAGCGGGGCACGCATAATGAGCGGAACACTGCTTGCCTTTGATTTTGGCACGAAGAGTATCGGCGTCGCCGTTGGTCAACGCATCACCGGCACCGCCCGCCCACTCACGGCACTAAAAGCCAACGACGGCACACCAGACTGGACGCTGATAGAGCGCCTGCTCAAAGAGTGGCAGCCGGACGACGTAATCGTTGGATTACCGCTGAATATGGATGGCACCGAACAGCCGCTCACCGCCCGTGCGCGAAAGTTTGCCAATAAAATCCACGGCCGCTTTGGCGTGTCAGTTAAACTGCACGACGAACGACTGAGCACTGTAGAAGCACGCGCAGGCCTGTTTGAACACGGTGGTTTCAGAGCGCTTAATAAAGGCAGCATTGACTCGGCCTCCGCCGTTATTATCCTCGAAAGCTATTTCGAACAGGGTTACTGACCCTCTTCAGACGGATACCGGACGGTAGCCCATTGGCGGCTACCCGACTTCGGCGTCATAACAACCGCCCCTGCGCCCGCCGCTCGGCCAGGCTCTGCTCAAAATTCTGCATACCTGCCTGTTGACCGGTTTGAATGATGCCGGGCAATTGCCACGTTTTCCCTTCGCGGATGAGATTTGCCGCCGCCGATGTGTTCACCAGCAACTCATAAAGTGCCACACGCCCGCCCTGCACATCCTGACGGAGTTTTTGCGCCAGTACAGCCCGCAGGCTGCCTGCCAGCTGATTGCGTACTGGCTCTTTCTCCCGGGCCGGGAAGGTATCCACCAGCCGCTCGATGGCCTGCGATGCACCACGCGTATGCAGCGTTGCCAGCACCAGATGTCCGGTCTCTGCCGCCGTCAGCGCCAGACGGATCGTTTCGCTGTCACGCAATTCACCCAACAGGATCACATCCGGATCTTCACGTAATGCACTGCGTAGTGCTTCGGCAAATGACGGACTGTGTTGACCTATCTCCCGTTGATGGATCAGACAGCGCTCGCTTTGGTAGATAAGCTCCACCGGATCTTCGAGTGTCAGAATGTGCCCGTCAGTATGATGATTGAGAAAATCCACCATCGCTGCGAGGGTGGTAGATTTTCCGCTTCCGGTCGCGCCCGTCACCAGAATCAACCCATTGTCATTGGACAACAGTTCCGGGATCGCTCTCGGCGCGCCCAGTGAGGCAAGTTGTGGACAGGCAAGCGGCAGCAACCGCAGCGTTAGCGAGATACCTTTCATGTGGGTAAATGCGCTCCCGCGCAGACGCTGATTTCCCGCAAGCGTGACGGCAAAATCCACCTGTCCGTTCGCCCACCACACCCCCTGCAGCTCATCGCTAAGCCAGGTTTTTAATAAGGCTTCAACGTCAGGAGAAGAAAATGGTGCAGGTTCAAGGTAACCTAACCTGCGCCAGCGCGGTGGCGAATCACTGCACAGGTGTAGATCGGAGACATTATGCTTTACACTAAGGGCCACGATTTCTTCCAATACCATACAACTCTCCTCGGAAAATGAACGACATTGCGCATAACCTGGCACAGGTCCGGGACAAAATCTCAGCCGCTGCAACACGTTGCGGCCGTGCTTCAGAAGAAATTACGTTACTTGCAGTCAGCAAAACTAAGCCTGCGAGCGCCATCGCAGAAGCC
Organism: Enterobacter cloacae; assembly: GCA_014169315.1. Lineage (NCBI taxonomy): Bacteria > Pseudomonadati > Pseudomonadota > Gammaproteobacteria > Enterobacterales > Enterobacteriaceae > Enterobacter > Enterobacter cloacae. Next base: position 3,765,711 of record AP022133.1, read on the forward strand.
ATTGCCGCTGGCCATCGTGCGTTTGGTGAAAACTACGTGCAGGAAGGCGTGGATAAAATTCGCCACTTCCAGGAGCAGGGAAATACCGGTCTGCAATGGCACTTTATTGGCCCATTGCAGTCGAACAAAAGCCGTCTGGTAGCAGAGCACTTCGACTGGTGCCATACCATTGACCGTCTGCGTATTGCCACACGGCTGAACGAACAGCGTCCAGCGGAATTACCTGCTCTAAACGTGCTGATTCAGGTCAACATCAGTGACGAAAACAGCAAGTCCGGTATTGCGCTGAGCGAACTGGATGCGCTGGCGGCAGACGTGGCGGCGCTGCCACGTTTAACCCTGCGTGGTTTAATGGCAATTCCGGCACCTGAGTCAAGTTATGAAAGGCAGTTTGCCGTGGCACAGCAAATGGCTGTAGCATTTGAGGCGCTTAAAGCGCGCTATGCGACGGTAGACACACTGTCTCTGGGCATGTCGGATGATATGGAAGCCGCAATCGCGGCAGGCAGCACGATGGTGCGCATCGGCACGGCAATTTTCGGTGCGCGCGACTACACCAAATAATAAGGAAACCTGAGGAACGCCATGAAGACGTTGACATTCCTGCTCTCAACGGTCCTTGAGCTGTATACGATGGCGCTTTTGCTGCGCGTCTGGATGCAGTGGGCTCGTTGTGATTTTTACAATCCGTTCTCACAGTTTGTCGTGAAAATCACGCAACCTGTTGTAGGACCACTGCGTCGCATTATTCCGGCAATGGGTCCTGTTGATAGCTCGTCTCTGTTGGTGGCGTTTATTCTGAGCGTTATCAAAGCGATCGTGCTGTTTATGGTCATCACCTTCCAGCCGATTATCTGGATCGCCGCCGTCCTGATTCTGGTTAAAACCGTCGGGTCGCTGATTTTCTGGGTGCTGCTGGTCATGGCGCTGATGAGCTGGGTTAGCCAGGGTCGTAGCCCGGTGGAATACGCGCTGATCCAGTTAGCTGAACCACTGCTGCGCCCGATTCGTAGCCTGCTCCCGTCAATGGGCGGTATCGACTTCTCGCCGATGATCCTCGTACTGCTGCTGTACGTCGTCAATATGGGGATCGCTGAGCTGTTACAGTCCACTGGCGATATGTTACTGCCGGGGCTGTGGATGGCGTTATGAGTGCAGTAAGCACCTGCGCCGACGGGCTGGTTTTACGGCTGTATATTCAGCCGAAAGCCAGCCGCGACAGTATTGTTGGATTGCATGGCGACGAATTAAAAGTCGCCATCACTGCCCCACCGGTTGATGGCCAGGCGAATGCACATCTGACCAAATATCTGGCAAAACAGTTTCGCGTCGCCAAAAGCCAGGTCATCATTGAAAAAGGTGAACTTGGGCGGCATAAACAGGTAAAAATCCTCAACCCGCAATCCATCCCGACGGAAGTCGCGGCTCTGACAGAACAGGACTAAACCCATGCAGAAAGTTGTTCTCGCGACCGGTAACGCCGGTAAAGTGCGCGAGCTGGCCTCGTTATTAAATGATTTTGGGCTGGATGTGGTTGCCCAGACCGATCTTGGCGTGGATCCCGCCGAAGAGACAGGGCTGACGTTTATCGAAAACGCGATCCTGAAAGCGCGCCATGCCGCGCAGATCACGGGTCTGCCCGCGATAGCCGATGACTCCGGCCTGGCCGTGGATTTTCTTGGTGGTGCGCCGGGGATCTACTCCGCACGCTATTCCGGCGTAGACGCCACCGACCAGCAGAATCTGGAAAAGCTGCTTGTCGCGTTGGAAGATGCCCCCGACGACCAGCGCACCGCACAGTTCCACTGCGTGCTGGTCTATCTGCGTCATGCAGAAGACCCAACGCCAGTCGTCTGCCACGGTAGCTGGCCGGGTGTGATTGCCCGTGAGGCAGCAGGCAACGGCGGCTTTGGCTACGACCCTATTTTCTTTGTCCCGTCTGAGGGCAAAACTGCTGCGGAACTCACCCGCGAAGAGAAAAGCGCGATTTCCCACCGTGGACGTGCGCTGAAACTGTTACTGGAAGCATTACGTAATGGCTAATTTGCCACCTCTGAGTCTTTATATTCACATCCCGTGGTGCGTGCAGAAATGCCCGTACTGCGATTTCAACTCGCACGCGCTGAAAGGTGAAGTGCCGCACGATGATTACGTTGCGCATCTGCTGGCCGACCTGGATGTTGATGTACCTTACGCACAGGGACGTGAAGTTAAGACCATTTTTATTGGTGGCGGTACGCCGAGCCTGCTCTCAGGCCCGGCGATGCAAACGCTGCTGGATGGCGTGCGGGCGCGCCTTACTCTTGCAGCAGATGCAGAAATTACAATGGAAGCCAACCCTGGCACCGTTGAGGCTGACCGTTTCGTCGAGTATCAGCGTGCGGGGGTGAACCGTATCTCCATCGGCGTGCAGAGCTTCAGCGAGCCGAAATTAAAGCGTCTGGGACGTATTCACGGCCCGGAAGAGGCAAAGCGCGCCGCGCATCTGGCGACAGGGTTGGGTCTGCGTAGCTTTAACCTCGATTTGATGCACGGCCTGCCGGATCAGTCACTGGAAGAGGCGCTGGACGACCTGCGCCAGGCGATTGAGCTAAACCCGCCGCATCTCTCCTGGTACCAACTGACCATTGAGCCCAACACGCTGTTTGGTTCTCGCCCTCCGGTACTGCCGGACGACGACGCGCTGTGGGATATTTTTGAGCAAGGTCACCAGCTGTTGACCGCCGCAGGCTATCTGCAGTACGAAACGTCCGCCTATGCAAAGCCGGGGTACCAGTGTCAGCACAACCTGAACTACTGGCGCTTTGGTGATTATCTGGGAATTGGCTGCGGCGCACACGGCAAAGTAACGTTCCCGGACGGGCGCATTCTGCGCACCGCCAGAACTCGCCACCCGCGTGGGTACATGGAAGGCCGCTACCTTGAACGTCAGCATGATGTCGAGGAGGTGGATAAGCCGTTTGAGTTCTTTATGAACCGTTTTCGTTTGCTTGAAGCCGCACCGCGTGCGGAGTTTTCGCGGTATACCGGGCTGCCGGAGTCAGTGATTCGCCCACAGATTGACGACGCGCTGGCGAAGGGATATCTCACCGAGTGTGATGAATACTGGCAGATCACCGAGCACGGCAAACTGTTCTTAAACTCCCTTCTTGAGCTGTTCCTCGCCGAAGATCTCTGAAGGCGGCTTCAGGATTTTGCATCCCGTTCTGCCGGCTGAGGGAAAGGCTGGCAGAGTGTGGGGATGGACAAATCAAAACAACTCCGCAAAGAAATGACACCCGAAGAGTTACGTCTGTGGTATTTGCTCAGAGGTCGCCGCTTCTTTGGATATAAGTTTCGCCGCCAGATGCCAGTTGGGGCGTATATCGTGGATTTTGCCTGTTTTAAGGCGAAGCTAATCATTGAGCTGGACGGTGGACAACATCAGGACAAACAGGCCTATGATTCCCATCGTTCTGAATTTCTGAAAGTGAATGGCTGGGAAGTTATGCGGTTCTGGAATAATGAATTCAGGACCAATGAAGAGAACGTGCTGATGGCTATTTTGCAACGACTGCGATGCCTGATGCCCTCACCCTAACCCTCTCCCACGGGAGGGGAGGCTGACTCCCTCTCCCGTGGGAGAGGGTCCCAGCGAGCGGAGATCTTACTTAAGCGTCCCCACCAGTGCCTTACGGCTGTCTTCCAGCGTCACCACGCGTTTACACACGTCTTTACCGAACTGCTGGAAATCATCTTCCTGATTCTTCCACTCGTTCTGAATCGAGGTCTGCAGCCCGCCCAGGCTACCTAATATCCCCTGCAGTGGGTTACCGCCGCCTTTCAGCACGGCTTTAGCCCCCATCTCGTTGATGCTGTCCTGCAGGATGCCGCCCATCGCCTGGTTCACCAGCTGTTGGCCGTCGGCCCGCACCTGATCGATAGCCTTGTAATGGAACGTCAGGCCGTCGGTGCGATGCTCAATAATACGGTTCATCTGCTCTTTCAGCTGTTTATCCAGCTTAGTCAGGCGGGTACGCATATTGCTGCTCTCACCCACCTCTTTGGTGATGATCTTGTCCAGCGCCACACGCCCCTTCTCGACGCGGGTTAGCGCACCTTCATCAATCCACGGCAGCGAGGCACGCAAATCGGCCTGGTAATCCTTCGCTTGTTCACGCTGCGCGGCAGTCAGGTTTTGCGGTTTACCGTTAAACGTGACGTTACCCTCTGGCGTAATCACCAGATTGCCGTTCTCGCCTTTGACCTGCACAGTTTGCGGGTTTAACACCACATCGTCACGCGGGGTGACACTACATTGATAGTCCGCATGGGCGGTGAATCCGGTTGCCATTAGTGCAACAGCCAGCAACGTTTTGCGCATCATAAACATTCCCTCAGACAAAATGGGCCAGCTAATGCTGGCCCATGACTTCTTTATTAGTCCCACCAAACATCAAAAAGTTCGCTGATGCGGACATCTTCCAGTTTGTGGTCTTCAAGCCATTTGCGCACAAGAGCCTGATGTTCTTCGGTGCATTTACCGACTTCCTGCGTGCAGATCAGACCTTCCCACGCCAGATATCCACTGCCGTCAAAGGCCAGTTTGTTTGGCTCGATAACGTCGTTGATGAACGCATCAACCTCCTGGTCGATCTGTTCTACACTGGTATCTTCCGGAAAACGCCATGCAACGGAGAAACCCACTTCCTGGAATTCTTCAATATGCATTTTTTTACGCAGACGACGGCTACGATTCTTTGCCATTATTTCACCCTCTCGAACATTAAGTCCCATACACCGTGGCCAAGACGATGACCACGCTGTTCAAATTTCGTTAACGGACGTGAATCCGGACGCGGTACATAGTCGTTGCTTGCAGACTGGTTTTTATAACCATCCAGAGACGACATCACTTCCAGCATATGTTCCGCATAAGGTTCCCAGTCGGTCGCCATGTGGAAGACACCGCCCAGTTTTAACTTACTTTTCAGCAACTCTGCAAATGGAGCCTGAACGATACGGCGTTTATTATGACGTGCTTTATGCCACGGGTCAGGGAAAAAGAGCTGAACCATGTTCAAAGAATTGTCAGGAATCATTTTGTGCAGCACTTCTACCGCGTCGTGACACATCACGCGCAGGTTCTCAACGCCCTCTTCATGGGCCGTTGCCAGGCAGGCACCTACGCCTGGTGAGTGTACTTCAATGCCGAGAAAATTTTGTTCCGGGCGGGCTTTCGCCATCGTGACCAGTGACGACCCCATACCAAAGCCGATCTCCAGCGTAACAGGCGCATCGCGGCCAAACAGCTCGGTGAAGTCAACAGGCTGTTCAGTAAACTCAACGCCCATCACCGGCCAGTAGTTATCCAGCGCGTGTTGCTGCCCTTTTGTCAGGCGGCCCTGACGGCGGACGAAGCTGCGAATACGGCGCAGCGGGCGACCGTTTTCATCAAATTCCGGTGAAATGACGTCGTTTTTCATAAAAGAGTTGTCTGCTTGTGAGAATGTTCGGGAAACGGGCATTATCCAAAGTTAAGGCTTCTATGCAAGCATGGGAAAGATCCGGTTTACAGCAGATTGACGCTGTGCTGCAATCTGCGTCCCTGATTATACGAATCGATGACCATGCAAGCCTCTCAATTTTCAGCCCAGGTGCTGGACTGGTACGACAAATACGGGCGTAAAACCCTACCCTGGCAAATTGAAAAAACGCCTTACAAAGTATGGCTCTCTGAAGTGATGTTGCAACAAACACAGGTTGCCACGGTCATTCCTTACTTTGAGCGTTTTATGGCGCGCTTCCCGACGGTGACCGATCTGGCTAATGCACCGCTGGACGAAGTATTACACCTGTGGACGGGCCTGGGTTATTACGCCCGCGCGCGTAATCTGCACAAAGCGGCACAGCACGTTGCCACCCGCCACAACGGCACATTCCCGGAAACCTTCGACGAAGTGGCGGATTTACCCGGCGTCGGACGCTCAACCGCAGGCGCTATCCTCTCTCTGTCGTTAGGCAAGCATTACCCGATCCTCGACGGCAACGTGAAGCGCGTGCTTGCCCGTTGCTATGCAGTTGACGGCTGGCCCGGGAAAAAAGAGGTTGAAAAGCGCCTGTGGGAAATCAGTGAAGACGTTACGCCCGCCAAAGGTGTTGATCGTTTTAATCAGGCAATGATGGATCTCGGTGCGATGGTGTGTACGCGCTCAAAACCGAAATGCGAACTTTGCCCGGTGAATAATCTCTGCGTGGCGTATGCCAACAACTCGTGGGCGCAGTACCCAGGCAAAAAGCCGAAGCAGACGCTGCCAGAGCGCACCGGATATATGCTGCTGATGCAGCACGGCGATGAGGTTTTCCTGGCTCAGCGCCCACCAAGCGGTCTGTGGGGTGGGCTATACTGCTTCCCACAGTTTGAAGATGAAACCACGCTTCGGGAATGGCTTAAACAGCGCGGAATTGCTGCCGATAACCTTACGCAACAGACGGCGTTTCGTCATACTTTCAGCCATTTCCATCTGGATATTGTGCCAATGTGGCTTCCCGTGTCCTCATTCACCTCCTGCATGGATGAAGGAACCGCTCTCTGGTATAACTTAGCGCAACCGCCATCAGTCGGGCTGGCAGCTCCAGTGGAGCGCCTGTTACAGCAATTACGTGCCGGTGCAATGGTTTAGCATCGGCCTGAAAAAGAGGAATGAGTATGGCCAGAACTATTTTTTGTACTTACCTGCAGCGCGATGCTGAAGGCCAGGACTTCCAGCTCTACCCAGGTGACCTGGGTAAGCGTATCTATAACGAGATCTCCAAAGAAGCCTGGGCGCAGTGGCAGCACAAGCAAACCATGCTGATTAACGAGAAAAAACTCAGCATGATGAACCCGGAACACCGCAAACTGCTGGAGCAGGAGATGGTGAATTTCCTGTTCGAAGGCAAAGACGTACACATCGAAGGCTATACGCCACCGGAAAAATAACAGCGTGCGGGGGCAACTCCGCCGTTAAAGCAAACACAACACGCACTCCCGGAATGATGAAAAAATTTTTAGCGCTCGCGCTTGTTGCACCGCTGCTTGTGTCTTGTTCTTCAAAAAAAGGCGATGAGTACAACGAAGCCTGGGTCAAGGACACCAACGGTTTTGACATTTTGATGGGGCAGTTTGCCCATAACATCGAAAATATTTGGGGATTTAACGAAGTTCTTATTGCTGGCCCTAAGGACTACGTTAAGTACACCGACGCCTATCAGACCCGTAGCCACATCAACTTTGATGACGGTACGATCACCGTTGAAACCATCGCAGGTACCGAACCTGCTGCACGCTTACGTCAGGCGATCGTGAAAACCCTGCTGATGGGTGACGATCCGGGTTCTATTGATCTCTATTCCGATGCCGACGACATCACTATCTCCAAAGAGCCGTTCCTGTACGGTCAGGTGGTCGATCAGACCGGCCAGGCGATCCGCTGGGAAGGTCGCGCCACTAAATTTGCCGACTACCTGCTGCAAACCCGGTTGAAGAGCCGCAGCAACGGGTTGCGCATTATCTACAGCGTCACCATCAACCTGGTGCCAAACCACCTCGACAAACGTGCGCATAAGTACGTGGGCATGGTGCGTCAGGCTTCGCGTAAATATGGCGTAGATGAGTCACTGATCCTGGCGATTATGCAGACCGAATCCTCCTTTAACCCTTACGCGGTGAGCCGTTCTGACGCGCTGGGGCTGATGCAGGTTGTCCAGCACAGCGCCGGGAAAGACGTGTTCCGCGCGCAGGGTAAATCCGGTACGCCGAGCCGAAACTATCTGTTCGACCCGCAGAGTAATATTGATACCGGCACTGCGTATCTGGCGATGCTGAATAACGTCTATCTGAGCGGAATTGATAACCCGACGTCGCGCCGCTATGCCGTTATCACTGCGTACAACGGTGGGGCTGGCAGCGTGCTGCGCGTCTTCTCAAATGACAAAGTGCAGGCAGCCAGTATCATCAACAGCATGGCACCAGGGGATGTGTACTCAACCCTGACGACCCGCCACCCATCTGCAGAATCCCGTCGTTATCTTTACAAGGTAAATACGGCACAGAAAGGGTATCGCCGTCGTTAGCCCCTGCCCCACCCTTCTCCCCAAAGGTTGAGGGATCCCCACAAATTACAGGTTGGCACAGAATACCCCCTCTCCCTTGAGGGAGAGGGCTGGGGTGAGGGGGAACATAAAGCAGTAGTGGTTATTCCGTTCACTTTATGTTGATTGCTACTCTGTAACGACAATACAGGTGAACGTGCCAGGGCGGTTCACCGCCACCGCCCTGGCAACCCGGGCTCCCGGCAGGAGAATCGCCGCTGCGCGGTACCCTCAGCTTATTCCTTCAGGCTTCGGGTCGGGCATTAGCCTGCATCCCTGCAGGCAATGCCCTCTCGGCGCATCCCTGCGCCTCGCCCCGGCCTTACGGAAACGCTTCGGCGATTTTCAGCCGGACCATGGAGTCGCTATAAGTCTTATATTTCAATGAAATAGTTTAATTGCTTAAGAAGAACAAAATTACTGGGGAACCCTCAGCCCCAAAGGAGAAGGTTAGGAGAATAGACCTCACAGCCCCTTCCCATACGAAAATGTTATTTGCATCACAATCTAAACTGCAAATTAATGTGGATTGCATTTTTTTGCGGGAGGTAACAAAACATAACATCGTCTGCTGATAGAATTGCATCAAATAACAACCCTGAATGTTCCTATAACAACATATCTCCCGCTCACTTGTGAGGAAAGTAACATGAACCTTAAGCTGCAGCTTAAAATATTGTCGTTTCTGCAGTTCTGCCTGTGGGGTAGCTGGCTGACTACTCTCGGTTCCTATATGTTTGTGACGCTCAAGTTCGATGGTGCGTCTATTGGTGCCGTATACAGCTCGCTCGGTATTGCGGCTGTCTTTATGCCAACGCTGCTGGGTATCGTGGCGGATAAATGGCTCAGCGCAAAATGGCTGTACATGCTTTGCCATCTGGTGGGGGCGGGGACGCTGTTTATGGCGGCCCAGGTGACCACGCCTGGGGCGATGTTTATGGTGATCCTGTTTAACTCGCTGGCCTATATGCCAACGCTTGGCCTGGTCAACACCATCTCTTACTACCGCCTGAAATCAGCCGGTATGGAGATCATCACCGACTTCCCGCCAATCCGTATCTGGGGCACCATCGGCTTTATCATGGCCATGTGGGGCGTGAGCTTCGCAGGCTTCGAACTGAGCCATATGCAGCTTTACATCGGGGCGACACTCTCTGTCGTACTGGCGCTGTTCACCCTGACGCTGCCGCATATTCCTGTTTCTAACCAGCAAAAAAACCAGAGCTGGAGCACCATGCTCGGCCTGGATGCGTTCGCGCTGTTTAAAAACAAACGCATGGCGATCTTCTTCATCTTCTCCATGCTGCTGGGTGCAGAGCTGCAGATCACTAACATGTTCGGCAACACCTTCCTGCACAGCTTCGATAACAACCCACTGTTCTCCGGTAGCTTTATCGTTGAGCACGCGTCGGTGATGATGTCCATCTCTCAGATCTCTGAGACACTGTTCATCCTGACCATCCCGTTCTTCCTGAGCCGCTACGGCATCAAGAACGTCATGCTGATCAGTATCGCGGCGTGGATGCTGCGCTTCGGCTTGTTCGCCTACGGTGATCCAAGCGCGTTCGGCACCGTGCTGCTGGTTCTGTCGATGATTGTTTACGGCTGCGCCTTCGACTTCTTCAACATCTCCGGTTCGGTGTTTGTGGAAAAAGAAGTGAAGCCTGAAATCCGCGCCAGTGCGCAGGGTATGTTCCTGATGATGACCAACGGCTTCGGCTGTATTCTGGGCGGCGTAGTGAGCGGTAAAGTGGTCGAGATATACACCACCAACGGCATCACCAACTGGCATCCCGTGTGGCTCATCTTCGCCGCTTACTCGCTGGTACTGTTCTTCGCGTTCATCGCGCTGTTCAAGTACAAGCACGTTCGCGAAACGCATGGTACACAGCCAATCGCGCATTAATCCCTGATGCCTTTTCGCCCGGTAGCGCTGCGCTTACCGGGCCGACATAAGCGGATGTTGTTGTGCCGGGTAGCGCTAACGCTTACCCGGCCTACATTTCGAAATGACCCATCCTACCGACAATAAATCCGCACTGCCTCCGGGGCTTAAGTTACGTTCAGTCAACGCGGTATCCATCTTAAGTAACGCATCACGATCCCAACCGCTGGCCAACATTTCCCGCGCATACCCCTGTACGTAACGCAGCCCTTCCATACCGCCGCGCGACACCAGATTGCTGTCCTGATTCACCGCCATCAGGCGTAACAGCAGACCGTGAAGCGAATGTCCACTCCACTGCTCCAGCACCTTACGCACGGTGCTAAAACCACTTTCTGCCTCGCCGCGCGCGCCGGTTAAACCATACTGCTGATACTGCCGCTCGCCCGCGGTTGCCTGCCCGCTGCGCCCGGCCAGTTCACGCGCCACCATCCCACGACAGATGTTACTTACGTCACAACAGAGGCTATCTGCGGACACATTGTTCACACGCCCGGAGGCGAAACAGAGCAAACCGAGGGCAAAAATCCCCCCTTTATGGGTGTTCACCCCGTTCGTCGCGGCATACATTGCCTGCTCGCAGGCAATGCCCATTGGGCGGATGAGGCGCAGTTGCTCAGCCACCGGTTTACCCGCATGTTCTGACCCCAGCTCGGCAAAGCGGGAAAACCACGGTGTAACCGCCCTGATGCTGCGAACAAACAGGGTGTGATCCATATCACGATGCGCGCCGTTGTTAAGCTTATCCACCAGCCCCGGTTTTGGCGTCAGTTCCAGTTCATGCCATAACGCCTCTTCGGCAAGCCCGGGGACATCCGCCGGACGCGGTTTAGTCGCGAGCAAACCAGTCATCAATCATCTTCTCCACCCGGGCCACCACCTGCTCAACGGGATGATTTCGCGAGCGGGAACAGGCGTGAGCAGGTTCGTCACAAATCAGGCAGCGACGCAGATGCGAACCCAGAGACTGACGCCCCACATGACCATTTTCAGGGCAGAGCACGTCCAGATCCCACAACCGGCCAAGCGGATGCGTCTGCTCCAGCGCCGCACAGTGCGCTTTCATTTCCGCAGCCTGATGCGCTACACACCACAACGCTTCTGGCCCGGTGGGCAGCCACAGCACCTGCCTGTCCAGCACCTGCCAGCGGTTTTCCCACAGCAGTTGATCGCACATCTGTAATGCCACGCCCATCGTGTTGCGATAGCGCAGGCTGTCTTTAATTTCCCCTGGCGTCACCAGGGTGAGAGAAATCACTGGTTGTTGATAGTGCGTAAGCCAGTCAGTCTGGCGTGCTGCGCGGCGCTCTTTCGCCGCCAGCAGTTCATCCAGGCTGACACCCGCCCGCACGGGTGTCGCTATAGTCATCGTTACTCCTTCACCTGTCGCACGGTGTCTATCACGCTGCCGTCACGGTAGCGGATAACACCAACGATTTTGTCGGTAAATTCAATGGGTTTTGGTACACCAGTCAGTGAAATTGCACGCTCAAAGAGCGCGTAGATATCCACAATGCGGAGGCCCGCAGCAAGCAGGCGCTCGCGGATCTCCGGACGTGCCGGGTTGACCGCGATGCCGTGATCGGTCACCAGCACATCGATGCTCTCCCCCGGCGTCAGGCGTGTGGTCACGCGTTTCACCACCGTGGGAATGCGGCTACGCAACAGCGGCGCAACCACAATGGTCAGATTGGCAGCCGCTGCCACATCACAGTGACCGCCAGATGCACCGCGCATCACGCCATCAGATCCAGTGATGACGTTGACATTGAAATCGACGTCGATTTCCAGGGCGCTGAGGATCACCACATCGAGCTGGTCGCAGCATGCCGCCTTGCTGCCAGGGTTGGCGTAGACGTTAGTAGAGATCTCCACATGGTTCGGGTTACGCGCCAGTGAGGCTGCCGCCTGGCCGTCAAAGCACTGGGTATCGAGCAGTTTTTCGATCAGCCCTTTTTCGTGCAGATCCACCAGACTGCCGGTGATCCCCCCAAGCGCAAATCGCGCCTTCACGCCGCTGCGCTCCATCTTCTCTTCCATAAAGCGGGTACAGGCGGTGGACGCTGCACCGGAGCCGGTCTGCATAGAGAAGCCAGGTTTGAAATAACCTGAGTGTTCAATCACGTCTGCCGCATAGCGGGCAATCATCAGCTCGCGCGGGTTACTGGTCACGCGTGCCGCGCCAACGCTGATTTTCGCCGGATCGCCGACGCTTTCCACCTGCACGATGTAATCCACCTGATCCTGCACCAGGCTGGCAGGCATATTCGGGAACGGCACCAGCGCTTCGGTCAGCAGCACCACCTTACGGGCAAAGTGGGCATCCACCATCGCGTAGCCCAGCGAGCCGCAGCTTGATTTGCCGTGCGTGCCGTTGGCATTGCCAAACTCGTCACTGCACGGTACACCGAGAAACGCCACGTCGATATTCAGCTCACCGTCCTGCAACAGCTTAACGCGCCCACCGTGGGAGTGAATTTGCACTGGCTCGTCCATCAGCCCGTGAGAGATGGCATCCGCCAGCCTGCCGCGCATGCCCGAGGTGTAAATCCGGGTGATAACGCCGCTCTCAATATGTTCGATCAGCGCGTCGTTGCAGGTCATCAGTGAGCTGGAGGCCAGCGTCAGGTTTTTGAAACCCATCTTCGCCAACAGCGCCACAACGTTATTGATCACCCGGTCGCCTTCGCGAAACGCATGGTGAAACGAAATGGTCATCCCGTCCTGCAGGCCGCTACGTAACACGGCCTCTTCAACGGACTCGCACAGCTTGCGGGTATGTTTTTCGTCAGGGCTATTCAGCCACGGCGTTGCGCTATGGGCGGTATCAAACGGTTTTAAATCCCGCAGATGGGGAAAATTCACATGGAGAAGTTCTGTCTGGTTCATTGTGTAATCCTTAACGACGCACGCCGGAAGCTGCCGCGCGTTCCAGCACCATCTGCGCGTGGTTAATAATCGGGGCGTCGACCATTTTGCCGTTGAGCGACACGACGCCCAGGCCGTTACGTTCGCCCTCTTCTGCCGCTTCAATCACCCGTTTCGCGTGATCCACTTCCTGCTGGGTTGGCGCATAGGCGTTATGCAGCAGATCAATCTGACGCGGGTTAATCAGCGATTTGCCGTTAAAGCCCATCTTGCGGATCAAGTCGACCTCGCGCAGGAACCCGGCCTCATCGTTAACGTCTGACCACACCACGTCGAAGGCATCAATGCCTGCGGCGCGGGCGGCGTGCAGCACCGCACAGCGGGCATAGAACAGTTCGGTGCCATCACCACGCTCGGTCTGCATGTCCATTACGTAGTCAAAAGCCGCCAGCGCGATGCCGATTAAACGCGGGGAGCTGCGGGCAATCGCCACGGCGTTGATCACGCCAATCGCCGATTCAATCGCTGCCATTACGCGGGTTGAGCCTGGCTCGCGTCCGCATTCACGCTCGATGCGTTCCAGATGGCCTTCCAGCTCATAGATGTCATCCGGCGTGTCGGTTTTCGGCAGACGGATCACATCCACACCGGCCCGCACGGCAGCTTCCAGATCCAGCAAGCCAAACGGCGTGCTCAGCGGGTTAATGCGCACCACGGTTTCGATATCCTGATACATCGGGTGCTGCAGCGCGTGGAACACCAGCATGCGCGCGGTATCTTTCTCACGCAGGGCAACCGCATCTTCAAGGTCGAACATGATGGAGTCAGGACGGTAGATAAACGCCGTTGAGAGCATGGCGGCATTCGCGCCCGGCAGGAACAACATACTGCGGCGGAGTTTGCTCATTTCAGCGCCCCCCAGTTAATGGCCTGTTCATCAGCGGCACGCAGAAGCGCGCTTTGCAGGCGGGCGCGGATCACACAGTCCAGCGCACCTTTGTCTTCAATAATGATTAATCCCTGGTGCACGTTCATGGCGCGCAATGTGTCATTCACGACCTGGCGGATTTGCTCGCCAAACTGCTTAATCACTTCACTGTGGATGACAATCTCCAGCTCGTCGTGAGCGGGGGCGATTTTCACCATCAGGTCGCTGGACTCCTGCGTACCGGCCAGCGCCTCCCTTACAATTTTCATGATAAATTCCTGATAGTTATGCGACTTCTGCACTCGCGCGGTAATGCGTTTCGAGATGCGCGAAGGTGGAGTCCGGGACAATCTCCCGGATCCGGGAAAACTGCTGTGTCTTGAGTAAACGGCGCACTTCCGATGCCGAAATAGCGTTACCGGTGGCCTTAATGCGCGGCATTTCCACCACCTCAATATGTGAGGTAAGCAGGGCGTGCAGCGTCTGGTTGTACTGGCGGGTGATGTCGCAAAATGGCTCCGAGCCGATAAAGCGATGGGTGATCCCCAGCGCCGGGGCGATGTAATCGCGGAAGATCAGCACGTCGATCTCACTCCACGCCTGCTGCACTTTGCCGCTCTCCTTCAGGAAATAGGCCGGAAACGTGGCGCGGGAAATGATGTACTGCGATCCTTCATGTACGGTCACGTTCGCCAGATGCGCCACACCCGCGCGCACCATCTCCAGGCGTGCGCTGAACGGGAAGAACGAGGCGTCTTCACGCACCACAAACAGGTGCAGCGCATCGCACTGTTGTGCCGCCTGCTCCACCAGATGCCGGTGGCCGAGGGTGAACGGGTTGGCGTTCATCACAATCGCGCCAATCTTCTCCCCACGCTTGCGCATCGTGCTGAGTGAGCGGCAGTAACGTTCAATTCCCTGCGGGGTGTTCTCCATTAACACCGCGTTATCACCGCTCTGGGCGATTGGCCAGAAACCGCTGCGACCAAAACGTACCTTGTTGCAAGGCCGGGTGCAGAGGAAGAGGTGAAAATGGCCGCGCTCCAGCGCCGCATTCTCCACCTCTGCCAGCAAACGTGCGCTCAGGTTTTCTCCGCGCAGTTGCTCGTTTACCGCCACACATTTGATGACGTTGGCGGCAAGCCCGGCACAACCCACCAGCTGTGTGCCAGCCCAGGCTTCGACAAACAGCGTGATGTCGTTATCCAGGCCAAGACCGCTGTCTGCCAGCAGGTAACGGATCTGGCTTAAGCGTTCCGGGTGTTTCGCCACAAGGGTGTGACGAAAATCAATAGGTTGTGATTGCATGCTGCCGCCTTACTCAGTGTGCTGCCGCAAGCCCGGCGGCTGGCGCTTCCATGATCACATTGCTCAGATGACCGATATGCTCGATCTCCACCTCAATACGATCGCCCTCTTTCATAAACAGTGGCGGGTTACGTTTTTTACCCACACCGCCAGGGGATCCGGTGATGATCACATCCCCCGGGCTGAGGCGCGTAAAGGTGCTGATGTATTCGATCAGCTCCGCCACCTTGTGGATCATGCTGCTGGTGTTGTCTTCCTGTACCATGCGGCCATTCAGCCAGGTGCGGATAGCCAGCTGGTGCGGGTCCGGGATCTCATCTGCCGTCGCCATCCACGGGCCAAACGCCCCGGTCTGACGCCAGTTTTTCCCGGCCGTGAACCAGGTGTGCTGCCAGTCGCGGGCGGAACCATCCATGTAGCAGCTGTAGCCCGCCACGTGATGCAACGCATCGTCGCGGCTGATGTTCTCCCCGCCTTTGCCGATGATCACCGCCAGCTCGCCCTCATAGTCGAACTCGCTGGAATGACGCGGCTTAAGCACCGGTTCGTTGTGGCCGGTCTGCGAATCCGGAAAGCGGACAAACAGCGTCGGTGCCGGGTTGTGCTGGTCAAACTCCTTGCGCTTGTCGGCGTAATTCATGCCCACGCAGAGGATTTTTTCCGGCTGCTCAATCACCGGTAAGAAGGTGATGGCGCTCATTGGCACATCTACTGCATCGTTCAGATAACGGGTGGCCTGCACCAGCCCGTTGCCCTGCAACAGCGCTTTCAGGTCGCTGTAGCGGTCGCCCAGACGGCGACCTAAATCAATCACGCCGTCGGCCTGCACGATGCCATAGCTGCGTTTACCCTGGTATAAAAAGCTTGCGAGTTTCATTGTTCTTTCCTGAAAACTTAAACGAGGAAGTTGCCCAGTATCAGCAGTGAGACGGAGACGTTAATCGCGCCGCCAATACGGGTAGCTATCTGGGCGAAGGGCATCAGGCTCATGCGGTTGCCTGCGGTCAGGATCGCCACGTCACCGGTACCGCCCTGTCCGCTCTGGCAGCAGGAAACGATGGCGACATCAATCGGGTGCATACCAATCTTTTTACCCACGAAGAACCCGGTTGCCACCAGTGCGGAAACGGTGCTGACGATAACCAGCAGGTTGCTGACGGTGAATGCAGCGACCAGTTCGTGCCACGGGGTGATCGCCACGCCGACGGCGAAGAGGATTGGGTAGGTCACAGAGGTCTGGAAGAATTTGTAGACCACCTGAGAACCTTCAAGCAGACGCGGAGAAGCACCGTTGCACAGCTTCACCAGCACCGCCATAAACAGCATGCCAACCGGTGCAGGCAGGCCAATCAGCTTGTGGCCGAGCATACCCAGCATGTAGAGCAGTACCGCCAGCAGTGCGCCAGAGGCGATAGTGGTAACGTCCGCTTTACCGGAAAACGCAGGTTGAGAGACGGTGGCATCGGCATTAGCGCGGTTTGGCATCAGCTGGCCTTCACCGGTCAGGTGCGGATAACGTTTACCGAGCTGGTTCAGACAGCCGGAGATAATGATCGCCGTCAGACCCCCCAGCATCACCATCGGCAACACGCGACCGAGCGCCACACCCTGGTCCATATGCAACAATGTGGCATAACCGATGGAGAGCGGGATCGCCCCTTCGCCCACGCCGCCGGCCATAATTGGCAGAATAATAAAGAAGAAGATCTGGAACGGTTCAAGACCCAGCGCCAGGCCCACGCCCATCCCGACAATCATGCCGACGATTTCACCACACAGCATCGGGAAGAAGATGCGCAGGAAGCCCTGGATCAGCACGGTGCGGTTCATACTCATAATGCTGCCGACAATAATGCAGCAGATGTAGAGATAAAGAATGTTGGTGGATTTGTAGAATTTGGTGGTGGATTCAACCACCACATCCGGCAGCAGACCATAATAGACCAGCGCGGAGGGAATAAAGGTGGCGCAAATCGCCGCCGCGCCGAGCTTGCCGACAATCGGCAGACGTTTACCGAATTCACCGCAGGCAAAACCGAAAAATGCCAGCGTCGCTACCATCACCACGATGTCGCTCGGCAGCTTTCCGCCCAGGCAATCAATGGCAATCAGCGCGCCTGCCAGCACGAACAGCGGCAGTGGAATAATCCCAATTTTCCAGGTATCCATAATATGCCACCAGCGCTCTTTGAGTGATGGCCGTTGAATATCAATCGGGTCGTGGGTAACAGAGAATGAATCGTCAGTTGTGCTCATAATAAGCCCCTTAGTTATTTTGTGCGTTCAGCTTAGAGTCACAAAGGCTTACTTTATGTGAGGAATGACATATTAAAAGCGAAGTTTTAATGGCCACTATGGTTTTAATGGTTTCTTTTATTTAATGTGATTTACGCCTTATTTATTGCCGTGGTTTTTATGGTTTCTTTTCTTAACCGAACAAACAAATAACATTTCTGAACTGAGCCTGTTCCTTTCAGATAAATCTTTTACAGACCGTGCTGTGCAAGGGATCACAAGTTTTCGGCAAAGCAGACGTCAGTACAAAAAAAGATGATATATTGGCGTCCTTCCTTGATACCTCGCGTGATAGTGATGAAAGTATCGTTTCAGATCAAACTGTTTGTTTCGCTGGTCGCCTTTTTCTCAGTGCTGTTTGCATTACTGGGCGGATATTATTATGTCGATGTCGGCAGGCAGCTTTATCAGGAGATGAGCACACGCGCAAAAATACAGGCGGAAGAAATTGCAATTATTCCGACTTTACGTAATGAAGTCGAACAAAAAGATATCAAAGCAATCCATTCCTTTATGCAAAAAATAGCTGCCCACAGCGATGCCAGTTTTATTGTGATTGGCGATAATCAGGGGCTGCATCTGTTTCATTCCGTGTTTGCTGACAAAGTGGGTACAACGCTGGTCGGTGGGGACAACGAAGAGGTCTTACACGGCAAAAGCACCACCACCATCCGCAAAGGGGGCCTGGGTATTTCGCTGCGCAGCAAAGCGCCCATCTTTAACGATGCCGGGCAGGTGGTGGGGATTGTCTCGGTGGGGTATCTCACCAGCTATCTTGACACCATCACCGTCAATAAAGTGGTCAACATTCTGATTGCCGCCGTGCTGCTGCTGTTCGCCCTGTTCATCTTCTCGTGGTTTTTCACCCGCAGTATTAAAAAGCAGATCTTCTCTCTGGAGCCACGTGAAATCGGCCTGCTGGTGCGCCAGCAAAAGGCGATGATGGAGTCTATTTATGAAGGGGTGATTGCCATTGATGATGAACTGCGCATTGAGGTCATCAACCAGGCTGCCAGAAAATTACTGGGGTTAAGCCAGCCAGCGCGGGAGCTGCGAGGGCAACTGATTAGCCAGGTTATCGACCCCGTCCCGTTTTTCAATACACCGGCTATGCTGGCGAAAGATACCCATGATGAGATTTGCCGGTTTAACGATCTCACGGTCATTGCCAGCCGGGTGCGGATTATGCTGGAAGATTCACTTCAGGGCTGGGTCATCACCTTCCGCGACCGCAATGAAATCGACACTCTCAGCACACAGCTCAGCCAGGTTAAACGCTACGTCGACAACCTGCGCATTATGCGCCATGAACAGCTCAACCGTATGACGACCCTGTCCGGTCTGCTGCATATGGGGCGCTATGAAGAGGCAATAGGTTACATTCAGGCGCAATCGGAACACGCACAGGAGCTGCTGGACTTTATCTCATCACGCTTTAGCTCCCCGACGCTGTGCGGCCTGCTGTTGGGCAAAGCGGCGCGTGCCCGCGAAAAAGGGGTTGAGCTGAATTTCGACCCGGCCTGCCGGATGGATAAACCCTTCCAGCCTCTGCTCGAATCGGAACTGATTTCAATTATTGGCAACCTGCTGGATAACGCCATCGAAGCGACGCAGCGAGCACCGCTTCCGCACGAGCCGGTCAATGTGCTAATAAAACTGAACGAACAGGAACTCATCATTGAAGTGGCCGACCAGGGCGTTGGCATCAAACCGGAGATCCGTGAAAGGATATTTGAGCGCGGCATCACCACCAAAACACGCGGCGATCATGGCATTGGCCTGTATCTGATCGAAAGCTATGTCACGCAGGCTGGCGGAGCAATAGAAATTGCCGATAACACGCCCCGCGGTGCCATTTTCTCACTGTTTATTCCCGCGACGGGAGCCGCGCGACGTCCCGCACAGGAACTGGAAGATACCGATTATGCAACATGAACTTATCGACGTACTGATCGTTGAAGACGAGAACGAACTGGCGCAACTTCACGCGGAGCTTATCAGTAAACATCCCAGACTACGGCTGGTGGGGGTGGCCTCATCGCTGGCTGACGCACAGGCACAGCTTGAAAGCAAACAACCGCAGCTCATGCTGCTGGACAACTACCTGCCGGATGGCAAGGGGATCACCCTGATCAGTAACCCGATGCTGGCCCGCGCCAACTGTTCGGTGATTTTCATCACTGCCGCCAGCGACATGGATACCTGCAGCCAGGCCATTCGCAACGGCGCATTTGATTACATTCTGAAGCCAGTCTCCTGGAAGCGGCTCAGCCAGTCGCTTGAACGCTTTGTGCAGTTCGCCGAACAGCAACGCGTCTGGAAGATTGTCGACCAGCAGAACGTGGATTCGCTGTATCAACTGCAGGCGAAAAACTACCGCCAGGATAACGGCAGCAAAGGCATTGAGGAAAACACGCTGGCGCGGGTGCAGATGCTGTTTAATGACAACGCGACGCACTGCTTCTCGGTGGATGAAGTGGTGAGCGAAACAGGCTTAAGTAAAACCACTACCCGACGCTATCTGGAGCACTGCGTAGAGGTGGGGTTTCTGAGCGTGGAGATGCTGTACGGGAAGATTGGGCATCCGCGGAGGATGTATAAGCGTAGTGTGGTTTGATGAAACGTTCCCTCTCCCTGTGGGAGAGGGTTAGGGTGAGGGCAACAGCCCGCGCTATCTTAAAACATACCCATACAATCGCTTAATCCCGTCCGCATCCTTCTCGCTGTAAACCCCCTGCAACTCTGGCGAGAAGCCCGGCAGCAGGTTGATACCCTCCTCCAGCGCAAGGAAGTAACGTTGCACCGCCCCACCCCAGATTTCACCCGGAACCACGCACAGCACTCCAGGCGGATACGGCAGCGCGCCCTCAGCGGCAATGCGACCTTCCGCGTCGCGTATGCGCACTAATTCCACGTTCCCGCGAATATACTCCTGGTTCGCATCCTGCGGGTTCATTACCACAGCTGGCAGGCTCTCCTGGCGGAACATCGCCTTCTGCAGATCTTTAACGTTAAAGCTGACGTAAAGATCGTGCATCTCCTGGCACAGCTGACGGAGGGTGTAATCGCGGTAGCGCACCGGATATTTCTGGTAGATGGTCGGCAGCACGTCTGCAAGCGGCGTGTCGTCTTCAATATGCTGTTCAAACTGACCCAGCATCGCCACCAGTTGCGCCAGCTTCTCGTGGCTTTCGGCTGGTGTCAGCAGGAACAGGATCGAGTTGAGATCGCACTTCTCCGGCACGATGCCATTTTCACGCAGGTAGTGCGCGAGAATGGTCGCCGGTATACCAAACTCAGTGTAGTTACCGGTTTGTGCATCAATACCCGGCGTGGTCAGCAGCAATTTGCACGGATCGACAAAATACTGCTCGTGGGCATAGCCCTCAAAACCGTGCCATTTTGCGCCCGGCTCAAAGCTGAAGAAACGAAGTTCGCTGGCGATGGCGTGCGTTGGGTGATCCTGCCACGGCCTCCCCGCCACCACCGGTGGAATAAACGGTTTGATCATATGGCAGTTGGCAATGATCGCCTTGCGCGCCTCTATGCCCAGCTCCACGCACTCCGCCCACAGCCTGCGTCCGCTTTCCCCTTCGTGGATTTTGGCGTTCACATCCAGCGCCGCGAACAGCGGATAAAACGGGCTGGTCGAGGCATGCAGCATAAATGCATTGTTGAGCCGCTTGTGCGGGCAGAAGCGCGCCTGACCACGAATGTGGTTATCCTTTTTATGGATCTGCGAGGTTTGCGAGAACCCGGCCTGTTGCTTATGCACCGACTGGGTCACGAAAATGCCCGGATCGTTCCCGGTCAGTTCCAGCAACAGCGGGGACGTTTCCGCCATCATCGGGATAAATTGTTCGTAGCCCACCCACGCAGAATCAAACAGAATGTAGTCGCAAAGATGGCCGATCTTGTCGATCACCTGACGCGCGTTGTAGATCGTGCCATCGTAGGTGCCAAGCTGGATAACCGCCAGGCGGAACGGGCGAGCCTCATCGGCTTTTTCCGGTGCAACGTCGCGGATCAGGCTCCTGAGATACGCATCATCAAAACAGTGCGCATCAATTCCACCAATAAAACCAAACGGGTTGCGCGCCGCTTCAAGGTAGACCGGCGTTGCCCCCGCCTGGATTAACGCCCCGTGGTGGTTGGACTTATGGTTGTTACGGTCGAACAACACCAGATCGCCACGGGTCAGCAGCGCGTTGGTGACGACCTTATTGGCAGCGGAAGTGCCGTTCAGCACGAAGTAGGTTTTATCTGCGTTAAACACTTTTGCAGCGAATTTTTGCGCATGCTTGGCTGAGCCTTCGTGGATCAGCAGATCCCCCAGCTTCACATCGGCGTTGCACATATCGGCGCGAAAAACATTCTCACCAAAGAAATCAAAGAACTGCCGCCCCGCAGGGTGTTTTTTGAAAAATGCGCCGTGCTGGTGCCCCGGGCAGGCAAAGGTGCTATTGCCCATCGCCACATACTGACTCAGGGTGTCAAAAAATGGCGGTAACAGGTTCTCTTCGTAACGGCTGGCGGCAGACTCCAGTTCCAGGAACTCTTGTGCTTTACCAGTAATCGTGGCAATGGCACCTTCAGGAACATCCATCGGCTCTTGCGAGAATATAAACACCGGTAACTGAAAGCCTGTACGTTTCAGCAACGCAAGGATACCGCTACAGCTTTCAGCGACCGTAATGACGACAGCCGCCACATCGGTAAAATCGGTATTGTCCAGCGTCACCTTTTCCCGGTGCGTGGACACAGCAGAGACCAGCTCGCGGCTGACGGCGATTTTCATGGTTTTCATAAGCGCAGTTACCCTCACCGAACGGTGAGACAGGAGTAGATTACGTTGATACGGGTGAGCATTCGCGCAGCGACAGACATCATCATCATTGGCGGCTCCGTACACTGAAAGGAGAAAATTCGCGCAATCATGTCATCTTTTATTTTAGGGTGCAAGAAGGAATCAGTATGCACTAAACCACCCCAGACTTAGCACCAGCCTGAAGCAAAACTTAATAATAATGCATTCTCAGTGAGTAAATAACAGGGTGTTTCTTTGGCTATTAATGACTGGACTGCAGTCTGATGCTGGTAACAGAGCTGAAATCTACGGGATTAAGCGGTTTGCCGTGGTCACCATGCCGCTGTCTGCACTCTGGACGCACTTTTCGCTTAAGATTACGGCGAACTGGTGAGAGAGTGTGCAGTCTGTAACGAAAACAACAAATTTCGTTGACGGCGGTGGGTGAATCGGGTTTAATGCGCCCCGTTGCCCGGATAGCTCAGTCGGTAGAGCAGGGGATTGAAAATCCCCGTGTCCTTGGTTCGATTCCGAGTCCGGGCACCACTATTCTAAAGAACCCGCTCACAAGGCGGGTTTTTGCTTTCTGGGATTCCGGTAGATTTCTGGTCTTCTTAGCCACAGCTACCACTACCCGGCCTCTTCCATCCAACCTCAGCATTTCTCTTTAGCGACTCCCTGCTCTTCCGGTCACAGCGTCGTTATCTGTTCGGCTTCAAACAGCCAATAAACACTATTTCCAACTTGTATGCCTATCTGGTGAATTCATCACAGCAAGGCAGCATCCGGTCTTTGTCCGGTCAGTGGAAGGAAAGCATCATCCATTCCCTTCAGATAAGGGCATAATTGCATTTGATCTGGCCTCCCCTTCAACATTTCTATTGGCTCTATTCCTGACGTAGATTTCAATTTGATTTGTCTTTGTGCTTCTCTGGTCCATCAAACAGATCAACTAAAAAGGCATGAAACTCTGGATCATCGTCATCCTTAAGTGGGCTCTCCGGCGATAGAAATGGTGCCGGGCACCAACGAACTTCATCTTCATAATGCAAAGGATGAGGAAATTTTGGAACTCCATTCTTAAATGTAGCTAGCAGTTCATCAACGCCCAGTTTCGTGCCAACAAGAGTCATGCAGTCATCACAATGCTTGCCAGAACAAACCACCTTAATCCTCGTCGAGCCATCAAGCTGCGCTTGGCAAATTTGAGAGTATGTCCGCGCTAGATCCATTACTAGGTGCATAGCCTGGTAGGTGTCACAGATACTCATCAGAGCATCTTTTGCTTCACCATGCTTAAAAGAATACGGCTGAGTAAATTCATAGAGCGATTCCCAGATTTCGCGGCCTTGCCAATCCTTTGAATGAGGATTTGGTAGCCAATCAAACCTTGAGAAAGCGGGCACTATATCACTTAGGGAGGGTGCGAATAAGTACCCTCCGCAACGAAAATGAAACTTTTAGTCAATTAAATTCAATCACTTACATAGGCGTTTTTTTGCGTTTGGTGACTTATTCGCACCTTCCTTAGGAAGTCGTCCTTGGTGAGGGTATAGCGAGCGGGTTGCATATACTCAGTTTTAAGGAGTTCACCCGCAGCAGCCTTATTTAAATTGATGTCAATTTTCTGCTGAATGTCACCAGAGACCTCTGACCATTGTTCGGGTGTAGGCTCTTCACCTACTGGTAAATAACGTTGAATGACCCATTCTGCCGACAGATGGTGATCTTTTGCAGTGAACTCTTCTGCGGACTTGTTTTCTAGATAAGCCTTCTTCTCTTCAAGCTCAGAAGTGGACCAGCGTCGAAACCCCTTTCGCACTTCCAAACCAAGAGCCTTTTTGATTCTATTGAAAATCCCCATTGCTGCTCACTCGGTTAAATTCATATGATGCTGGCTGACTAAACACAAAAAATGATCTTACCCACCAACAATAGACACAACCCTAAACGAAGCTCTGGTTTCCAAACTGTTCCGGGCTGGTGTAAAAAACACTACCGCGCCCGTAGGCTTGCTCAACCCCTCACAATCCCGGAAAGGATTCCCGGCCTTGTTCACGGTTCTCAATAAAATCGGTTATGAGCGCTCCTTCAACCAGCTTACTCCAACTGATATAGCCAAAAGCCACAGGATTACAGTTATTCAATTACTGAGCAGACTATGGCAAGCTTTTCATGACACGATAACTCGCAATCACCAATGTCGTTCAATGTGCTGCTGTTGAAAAAGGTTCACCACTTCATGGAAACCGGAAGTAAACTTGGATTGGCAAAAGTGTAGCGGTCTTAGGGTTTATTTAGCCCACCATCTGGATAAATATATCTACTGGCACCCCCATCAGTAATGCGCCAGCCAGATAGCGCTGCTCAGACAGGTCAGCGAGAACTTGTTCTTTGCTACTACGGAATATCTCAGGGCAGTCTGGCAATAGCGACTCAACGCCAAAAGTTGCCGCAGCGGCACAGCAATCGAGTAATCGCGGCAAGGCATCATCATGGGTAACGTCGGCATCGTCTCCCCAGTAGTCGTCCTGTTTCGTAATATATGCTTTCATCTGGTGGGGATCGGTATTCCACGGCAGGACAGCATAAGCCGGATTCCGCCCCTCGAAGATCTGCACCAGTTCGCTGATTTTGGCATTCACCAAATACGCGCTTTTGTGCGCCGTTATCTCATGTTTTGCCTGTTGAATTCGCGCATGCCACGCCACGCGCTGCAAATCATCCAACAGCTCGTTCACGACCGGAATACTGTTTAGCCAAATCATCCCGTCGTTCTCAGCATCAATCAACTGCTGTATACCAAGCGGAACGCTGTCTTCGATATTATCCATGTCCCCTCTCTCACTTCAGGCATTTTCTGGAAACGATCAAATAATTAACGCAATAAGTCCATATCCAGCTTTTCATGAACGGCCAGAATCGCTTCACGGGTGGCTGCAAAAATGCTGTCTGCATCACGCTCACGGAGCTTCGCCCAAACCGCTCCATCATTACCCCAGTCTCTAGGAATGCGATTTTTCCCTTGCAGATCTAAACCCCTGCTCCACCATGACCAGTATTCGCTGGATTTACCCTGCGTGTGTGGAAATATCTCTGACATGGCAGCAGCTATTTTTGCAGATTGTCCTTCAATCAGACTCACTCCCGAAATGCCAAAAAACAAACCATAATAACCTGTATATTCAAACTCCCAGCACAAAGAGTAATTACCATCCAGACTTAATGGGATATAAAAATTAGCCCCACGTTTCGATAAATCCCCATCCGAGACTTCAATAGTAAAAGGATGATTAATGAAGCTTGCTTTTAAATCAGAGATAAACTCTTTGAATAAATCGCTGCGAACCTCATTCATTTGATTAAAAATCATAAATGCCGATTCGATAGAGTGACTATCCTTGCGGATGATCTCTGACAACTCACGACTATTATCCATTGTGAACTCACCATTAATTGACTGGTTGATATATTTAATCAATGATTCAATAAATATCCTGACCGCACCTGCCCGAACACGCAATAAACACTCACTCAGCCATTCGACGATTTCATGCCAGGATATCGTGAGGATATGTTGCTTCAGCACTTCAGGTGTATTGGCAGGAAGAGTCCACTCACCCGGATCCTGATTGCATAAATAAATTAACTTCCATGGTCTTTCACATTTGTTCAGCCATAACGCATAATCCCGTAACTGATTTTCCTGATCTGCTGCCCATGGCTTATTTTCGATAGCAATAAAACCCTCTGAAGACGTCATCAACAGGTCTATCTTTCTTCTGTTTTCAATGGTGACTTCATAATCAACCCTGACTTTATGATGGCTACCTCCGGTGGTTATAGGGCTATCGTGCCCACTCTTTTCAATGAGGGAAAGAAATCCCTTTAGAAACAGTGCTGACTGACCATGAGTTTCATCAGGAGAAAGCAAAAATCGTAGATAGCGTGAAAGGGCCAGTTCGTCATTCTTCAGCCAGTCCATAAGGCTGAAATCAGGTGCCAGCTCAGCCTGATAGCGTAATTTAGCCAGAATCGTCACTTCATTCCATCGTGCAACACTATCCAGAAGCGCTGCAGCATGCTGCTGTATGACATTCATTGTCTTACCCTTTTGGCAAACGATGCTCCCCACACTAACGCTGTTCACGGTATGAGCAAGAGCAAACCAGAAAAGATCTGATCAGCATCAACATAGAACCTTTCCCCCGTCCCTTTCCCACAATATCCCCGTAGTTTTCCCGTCACAGAGATCCACACATTCCTTGTATACCAACACTTTGCTCCAAATTTCCCGTTTTCCCGCTTAATTTTCACAGGGTGGAGATAAACGATTGCCACTGGGTAAATTGTTTATATTTTAATCATTAGTGTTTTCATATATCCCTCATTAACCGACGAAAAGGCATAATGAATTATTATGACCATCATGATGTGCTGTTCATTCTTTCAATTTAACTGCATTGTGTTTTTTGAAAGCATTCTGAAACTAACAACATCATCAATCTTGTAATTTTCTTGGAAAAAATTTCTTAATCCAGTGCCACCCATTATTCTTGGCGTTTTGGACTTATTTGCCGTCCGATTAATTATTGCAGTTAATATTACCGTACCATTATGATTTACAATGGTAAGATTATCACCATCATGAGAAAATTCATCAGATGATGATACTGAAACATTGAAAAAACCTCGTTTCCAGTAGGTTGGGGCCATATTGAAACTATGATCTTTAGATTCAGATTTCAGAAATCCATCCCGTAACTCATCATCGAGAATATTTGTGCTAAATTCAGCATTAACCTGAGTATTATCTGTTGAGTATTTTGAACTACCATTCCACTCTGGATTAATTGTTTCTATAATGCTATCTTCAAGCCCAGCAGCAAGATTGAGATGAAACTGCCTATAGTGCATCAGACCATTATCTGGTAATACAAGAATATCTACCGCAATGTTTTGCAGTAATGCCTCACGAATATAGGCATTGTTCTTTATATTTGTCGACTGAGACATGCCAGGGTTTTTATAATGATACAATCTTTTTTTCAGTAACCTTGTAGTCTTACCGATGTACTTTACCTCTCCGTCACAGACAAATGCGTAAAGGTTGTTACAGGTATCTCTGAATGATTCAGTCATTACATAATTCAATTGCCCGTCCGGTAACTCCCAGTAACCTATTTTTATAAAGCCAATGTTTAGCAGACGATCCATTAAAATTACCCCTGAGTAAAAGATTTAGTTAATATCATTCAACCTCTGTGTCTTTGCAATTGATTTGTTTTATATTGACACTGTAACGTGACTCATATCGACTCTAATGCCTGCCTCACACACTGCGACATTCGATAAGCTTTTATGCCTACATCATGCTCACCGAGTTTCAGCAGGTTAACGCCATTCACGGTATGTGTAAGAGCAGGCCAGAAGTACCTGCTCAGCATCAACACAGTGGCTTTGTTGAATAAATCAGATTTCGGGTAAGTCTCCCCCGTAGCGGGTTGTGTTTTCAGGCAATACGCACGCTTTCAGGCATACCTGCTTTCGTCATTTTGTTCAGCGCTCGTACCAGGGCCATAGCCTCTGCAACCTGACCATCGTAGTCACGCAGTGTCAGTGAACCTCCGAACAGCTGTTTTACCCGGTACATCGCCGTTTCCGCTATCGAGCGACGGTTATAATCTGTTGTCCATTTCCACCGCGCATTACTCCCGGTCAGCCGCTGATTCGCAACAGCACGGTTACGGTCTGCATATTCACCGGGCCAGTAACCCGCGCCTTTTCGGGGCGGGATAAGCGCGCTGATTTTCTTACGCCGCAGTTCATCGTGACAGAGCCGGGTGTCGTAAGCGCCGTCTGCCGATGCTGCCCTGATTTTTCTGTGAGTCTGCCGGATAAGACCCGGGAAGGCTTCTGAGTCCGTCACATTGTTCAGCGACAGGTCTGCACAGATGATTTCATGTGTTTTGCTGTCAACTGCCAGATGCAACTTTCGCCATATACGACGGCGTTCTTTGCCGTGTTTTTTGACTTTCCATTCGCCTTCACCAAAGACCTTCAGCCCGGTGGAATCAATCACCAGATGCGCGATTTCACCCCGGGTAAATGTTTTGAAACTGACATTAACCGACTTTGCGCGCTTGCTGACACTGGTGTAATCCGGGCAGCGCAACGGAACATTCATCAGTGTAAAAATGGAATCAATAAAACCCTGTGCAGCCCGCAGGGTCAACCTGAACACGCGTTTAATGACCAGAACGGTGGTGATGGCGAGATCAGAATAGCGCTGAGGTCTTCCCCGTGATGAAGGCGTTGCCGACTCATACCAGGCCTGAATAGCTTCATCATCCAGCCAGAAAGTTATGGAGCCACGGTTGATGAGGGCTTTATTGTAGGTGGGCCAGTTGGTGATTTTGAACTTTTGCTTTGCCACGGAACGGTCTGCGTTGTCGGGAAGATGCGTGATCTGATCCTTCAACTCAGCAAAAGTTCGATTTATTCAACAAAGCCCATTTCTCGTCTTCATTCATCTCATGTGGCACCTGTATTCCCTTTGCCACACCAGAAAATCAACTCAGCCATTAACAGCGCCGTGCCGGGGATGGGTCAACCCTGACGTTCTTTACACCAGTCACAGGAGGTAATATGTCCACTCCCAAACGCTTCCGTTTTACTAATCAGCTCATTAAATCCCTGCCCCCTAACACATCAGATGCACGCAGTACCGATGCCGAATACAGCGACACCGAGATTTCCGGCCTCAAGTGTCTGGTCAGCAGAAGAGAAGGTCGTAAAAAGTTTTTGCTACGCTACCTTTATCATGGACGAAAACGCGCCATCGCCATTGGTCACTGGCCTGAAGTGGACGTCAATCTTGCTCGTCAGATTGCCATAGAACACAAACGTTCCCTTGCCACCGGCACTGACCCTAAGCAGGAGCGTGAAAACAAGAGAATGGAGCTGACGTTCGATGAACTCTTTAATCAGCATTATCTGCCATGGGCAAAATCCGCTAAACGCAGTTGGGGAAAGGATGTTCAGCGCTACCGCGATCATATCCGTCCCGCCATTGGTCAGAGGCTGCTGAGCGATATCACACCAGCGAGCATTCTGCGCCTTCAGCAGACGTTAAGTACTTCCCTGTCAGCGGCTACCTGTAACCGTGTCATCGTACTCATTAAAGCCGTCTTTACATGGGCCGGAAGGCAAAGCATGACCTCTGTTCATCCGGCAAGGGGGGTACAGCTACTCAGGGAGAACAACGCCCGACAGCGTTATTTTACCGAGGACGAAATTCGTCGTATTTTTCTCTCCGCCGATAACGATACCAGCCCTGTAGCTGCCCGCTATGTCAAACTGCTGTTACTGACCGGCCTTCGTCGTGATGAGCTGCGTCTGGCTAAGTGGGAGCATGTTGACCCGGTTAAACGCACCCTGTGGCTCCCTGAAACCAAGAATGGCTATGGACGGATTGTTCACCTTAACTCACTGGCGATGGACGTAATCAGAACGCTGCCAACGCAGCGGGGAAATCCGTGGTTGTTTATTGGTAAAAAACAGGGAATGCCGCTGAGTAACCCGGTTAAAGCCTTTCAGCGTATCGTGCGTCGGGCGGGAATTTTCGACAAGGAAGTGTGTATTCATACCTGCCGCCATTCGGTTGCCGCCCTCATCGTGTCCTACGGCGGAACACTGTATGACGTTCAGGCTCAACTGGGGCACCGCAGCAGTCAGTCTTCACAACGGTATGCGCATCTTCATCCTCAGCGCTTACAGAACACCAGTCAGTTACTGGCGGAAAGGATAACGGCTCAGCTACCGTCCTTGTGATAACAGAAAAGCAGAGGCAAGTGCCCCTGCTTTTTTTTACTGTTAAGCTATCAGTCAGAACGGGATATGCTCATAATCTTCATCCGGCCCCCGGTTATCATCAAATCTGTTATAGAGTTCACGTGCTCGTTTACGCGCGACGTTAACGGGCATACGTGGAAATGTGCCGAGGGGTTCATAATAGCAGGCCCCTTCAAGCGTATAACGAGCCAGGAATTTAATCTCACCGTTGGCAATGACGGCCCGGAGCGCAGGCTCGCTGCCATCGAAGATTTCACGAGAGATGCGGTGATACAGGCACTCCGCCAGTGTGTTAACCAGAGCGTAATCATTGAATGACGTGTTTTCTTCATTTTCGCTGCTGATAGCGTGAGGAAAGCCCTCATAGTACTCGTCTGATTCAGGAATCATACATCACCTTTTATTCGTTGTGGTTCAGTCAAAATGGTTATATTCAGGGTTAAAATTCGGTCATCACATTGCATTTCAGAAACGCTTTTTTGACCTGGTAGTAAGACTGCGCCATCGTCTTCAGCGCTCTTTTTTTATAGTGTCCCGCACTTTCGCCAGACAGATAACCGGTACGCTCTAACGGTCTAGCCACATCAACAGTCTTAAGCCCCTTTTCAGAGCAGAGCTTTTCAAACACCGATTCATAAATCAGGAAGTCGCCGGTTTTATGGTGAACGAATCCCCACATATCCCCCGGGCATCGGGCATGGTCCTCACGCAGGGTGATAAAGTGCCTGCTGCTTTTTGTTACCAGCGTCAGCTGAAGCTCCTCCAGCATGTTACGCACCGGGTTATACTGATTCTGGTTATCATCCAGCCAGCGTCGTGCAGCGAACATAACGGATTCAGCCACCGCATCGCTTTCGAAAGGTAAAAGGCCATATTTCAGCGCCTTCTCTCCTGCCAGCCATACCAGCGCAAATCTTTTCAGTCCGCGCCGCTGAACGCGGGTAATATCACGCCCCTCATCCCTCAGGGCCTCTTCCAGTGCGTTACAGCAATCATCTGTCTGTTCCTGGAGCCAGGATGAAAACTCTGCGTAGGTGCGAAGAGTATCAGCCGCATTTTTTTCGGATAACAGCTTGCCGATAAATGCAGGCCCGGCATGACCATAAGCCTCTGCCAGCCCCGTCTTCAGTGCATCTGCACGGGCACGTGTTTCTGATACCGGTTCATCCGGTTTTTGAGCATCCTCAGGCAACAGTTCCATACTGATGGCCCTGTGCTCCTGCCCTCCCTGTAACACGGCTTTCTGTTCAGCCAGCTTTTCGGAGATTGACATCTCACCGGTGGAGAGAATAAACATGCGCCATTTAAACGGCTCATCTGCCGTCAGGCCACGGTTCAGGCGCTCTTTTGCCGTACCTGACGTAATGTTGTAAAGCAGTGAGGAAAGTTGCTTATGATTACTCGCACCCAGTTCATCGACGCAGGCGACCAGACCGGAATAGTCAGCGAGAAGGCGCTCCATCGCGTTAGGCGTGGTATTCCAGCGAATAATATTTACATTCCCCCCACTACCCGGCTCGCTGCCATCACCATGGACCGATGCAGCCAGCATCAGGAGAAGCGTTTTACCGGTGGTGGATACGCCGTGAAAATGAAACATGCCCACATCCATACCGGCAGGAACCAGAAGCATCGAAGCAAAGGACGCACTCAGCGCAAAGGTCTGCGCCCAGCCATGGACATTTTCCCGGATGAGGTTAATCCACTCCTCCAGAGCCCCACCTTTGTGCAGTCCGGGACGCACGCGGAATCCCGGCAGCAGATAATCAAACCCGGTCAGAGAGGTCACAACGGGCTCATAACCATGTAAAAAGGCCATATCCTCCGAAACGAATCCCATCGCATCTGCCATCAGATAGACAGGCAGCGGTAAACTCCGGCAGCGCTGAAGAAAACGGTCAAAAAGGGCAAACTGCTGTGGAGAGGAGCCAACACAAAATCCACGATCTGCCAGTTTGCCTACTACCTGAGCACCGCTCTGAACAATATCCTCAAAGCGTACCAGGGCCTTAACATACTTACCCAGCCCGTTACCGGTCATCAGGCTGATCCCAAGACCGGACTCCTTATCTTTTCCACAAAACAGGGCGACAGGCACAACTGGCGTGGTGCAAACCTGCACAGGTTTCTGTCCACCGATGTAGAAAAGGCCATTAGCCGTATTCACATAATGCCGTGGCAGCCCATCACCAATACCGAGTGAAGCGATATCATCTTCACCGACCTCAGTGTTTTCAGCACGCCTGATAATTGCTTCCGACATTTTGTTGAAATTTTTATCGCGGTCAGCAAAAGCGCGAATACGCTTAATCCCGGAAACCTTAGGAACATTAGTTGTCACTTTTTTATTCATGTGTATTACCATCAAATTACGCCACCGTCAGAAAACGGGTGCATCAGAACCATAGTTAAAAACCATACCGTTGAGTGAAGGTTGTTACCCCATCGCCCGGTTAACGACTTCGTGGTAACGCGCCGGGGAAGCGTGCAAGTAAAGCTCCGTTACTTTGATAGTGCTGTGACCCAATAAGTCTTTGACGGTGTGAATGTCGGCCCCGCTCTCAATGAGCTTTGTCGCAAAGGTATGACGCATCTCATGGATGGTGAACGGTGGAATACCCGCAGCCTCACAAAGTCGTTTTTGCAGGCGACGCGGCTCAGCAACCGGATTGTCGGTTCCCTTGCCCGGAAATACCCAGCCTTCATCACCCAGATGCTGACGCTGTTCTGTCAGAAGAACGAAAGCCTTATCACATACCGGTACACGGCGTAGTTTGCCGTTTTTGGTATGGCGAAGGGTGATAACCTTGCGGCTCCAGTCCACATCTTCAAGACGAAGGTGACGGGTTTCCCCCAGACGCAGCCCCGTCAGGGCAAGGAACATGAGAAGAGCAAGGGCTTCATGATCGGGTTTACCATTACGCCAGCGCTCACAGACGTCCATCCAGCGCTGAAGCTGGGAGTCATCCATGGCACGGCGATCTGACGTCACTTCAGGCAGCGCTTTGATATAAAGCGCCGGAGAGCGGCTGATGTATCCCATGCGTATAGCCCAGGTAAACACCGCTTTAATGAGCGCCAGATGGCGGTTGCGGGTGGCAGGCTTGAGATCGAGATTATGCAGATAGCTCAGAATATCTGCCTCCGTCATACCTGCCAGCTTTTTGTCACCGAGAAGAGGGCGCAGGTATTTACGGATCTTAGAAAGGTCGGTGTTAGCTGAACGCTTAACGCCCGTGCTGAGTACGCTTTTCTCATACTCATCCACAAGCTCATTAAACGTCATTTTACTGTGAGTAAGAAAACGCTCACCGTAAGCCTCAACGGCGGTCTTGAGCTCCTGAATTATTTTAAAGGCATGCTCCCTTGCATCTTTAATTGAAATTTCCGGGTAGCCTCCTACGGCAACGTAGATATTCTTTCCGCGAATACTTTTGCGGACAATAAATTTAATGCGACCTGATGGATAGAATATTGCCTTAAGTCCGGTTAACTTCTTATCGCTGGTCTCGATTGTTTGTGCAGCTTGTACTGCACGGATTTTATATTCATCAAAAAGGGCTTTAGTAAAAACACCTCCAGTATTTTTAGGTGCAACCCCTGGATATTCTACAACATCAGATACTCCAGAGTCGGAATACCCCTGAGCTTCCACATCTACATTGAAGGAATTTTTATGAGCAGCTGTGATGCTCTTTTCATCCAGCACTTGCGTTATTTTATTTAAAGGGTAATTAACTTTCATAATATGTACATGGTCCTCTGAAAATTCAGATGATAATGAGTAATTTAATATGTCGGCCAACAATGGGATAAGCTTATTTATTCGTGGCATCACTTTCAAGCCCATGAAAAATCAGCTCTTACATGCCCATTGACATTTAATACTCAAGTCAGAAAGACCATGATGATTCATCAGGAGTACTCCTGCTCAGGGAAAAGGGAAAATAGCGTTAAACCCTATAAAAAAATTGTGTTCCGGATGCATCGCCCAAAGTAAGTCAACTTTTGAGGCCCTGAAATAAGAAAATGGTAATAGACCCCACCGATTTTCGACTAAAAAACAACCCAATAAGGCATTTAAAATTAATGCTATTTAAATCAATAGATTAAAGTGATGATTTTGACAATATGCAGCCCAACTTAAGGGTAAATCAACCTTTCAACAATCAAAACCACACTCCATTAATTTTTATTATTGTGACAATCATCACATTTTACACCTGCGGGTGCTTTGATTTTGTACATTCACAAAGCTCACCAACCCCAACGACTATGAACGTAAAAAACCTCTTTTTATGCACATATTATTTCCATGTAAATCAATTCATTATGGAGATAATCATGTTCAAGCTCACGACACCCACCAGTCTTCCCCTTCTCAAACTGCCCGCCTCCGCGCTGGAAGCCCTCAGCAATGAAATCCTTGGCCCCGTCGATGATATCGACCTGTTTACCGCCTTCTGGAACGAAACGGAAACCCTGCTCTGGCATCTCAACCATGATGACACGCTGCCCGAAGACCCGCTGCTGGCAGTGGCACTGGCTAACCCGGAATACGTCACCGCACTTGATGATGGCTGGTATCTCCTGCTCGGTATCGTCTGCGATAACGGACAGGGTATCTATCTGGTGTTCCCGGACACGACAGTTATCACTCAACTCCAGAACCTGATTGAGGCGCTGAACCATGAGTAAGAAAAAAATCGCTACCGAAGCCGCCGTCATCGAAAGCTATACCGTGTTCTACAGCGGGGAAGCAGAGAAAATCAGCCCCCATAGCAAGGGACTGCTGACGTATGAGCTGGGTAAAGAGGGTGAAACCGGCAGCCTTGCCCTGCGCTTAACCGCCAATGGCGAAGGAGGCCTGTTCTCCCGTGAATGGATAGCGCTTGATGCGATTCACGCCATTCTGGAACAGCAGCAGGACAGCTTCCCGTCCCGTGTATTTCGCCCACTGTTTGGTCAGGGCAGTACCAACAACGCCGGGTTTCTTGCTGCTGTGCTCAGAAGTCCGGATATCTGCCTTATCGAAGCGGACAGCAGCAGACTCTTTATGCACCGCTGCTATGCCGACTGGCAGCATCGTATGACGCAGCTTGCCGCACTCAGCCAGGACTAATCCCCACTTTTTCTGTGTTCCATACCCCTTAAAAAGGAAATTCACTATGTCATCACCCGCTATATTGCAGGGCGGCTATGTGCTGCCGCTCTCCCGGTCGTTCACTCAACTGCTTCTGGGTATCGTTGCGCAAAAACCGCCTCATCGTCACCCCATCACCGGATTAACCATTAACTTCCGTGACCCTGAATACTCACCGGAAAAGGGCGGCTGGCATCCGGTCGAAATACGCCTCATCCCTGCCGGAGAAGACTGGCAGCTCGATTACGTCACCGATTTTCACTATGCAGGACATCCATGGCCTGAGCTTGAAAAAGATGTCGATGTGAGCTGGACGCAACAATACACGTGGCTTTCCCGTTGTGGCGATATCTCTCATGTCGACGCCCGTGAGTTCTGGTCGCTATGGGAAAGTAACTTTATGGCTTACCACGATATGGGGGTTTTCACGGTCCGTACGTTGTGGGAAAGCTGAGTGTTCACTACGTTTCCCCCGCATCCCCCCTCTCCCCCATAGTAAGGAACTGAATGTTATGTACCGGCTTCTGCTGCTTAACTTCGTGGATTCATTTATCGATAACTGCATTCTCTCCTGCGTCGATGAACCGGCTTACGGTGGTATCGTGCAGTGCGAACTGCTTTTTGGCCTTGCCGCACACAGCGGTATCTATGTGGGTAACGGCGATATTGTTCATCTTGACGGCGACGGCATTGTTATCCGAAGTAATGCTCGTGAGTTTCTTGACCGGCTCGATGGCTGGAACTCCGCTATCTCTGTGTATACCGACTGTATGGATTTGACACCACGGGGTTGTGCGCGGGCCGCTGAACGGGCAAAGGCGGCAGTGGGTCAGCGCTATCCTTATAGCCTGCTCGACTTTAACTGCCACCGGTTTACTGCCCGCTGCGTTACCGGCGATTCGTGCCCTGATATCTGGCTTGCCAGACATCTCGATTCTTTTCAGAAAGGGGACCGATGGCGCGTATGGCAACGATGAAAGCCAGCCGTTGCAGGCAACGTGTCACCGGACAGGGAGAACGGCTCATCCGGCTGACCATGGTGCTGTTTTACGGTCAGACAATATCTGTTCGCTACATCATCCGGCAGTTTGACGTGTCTCCCCGCACAGCAAGACGGGACCTCGCTCAACTGGCCTTTGTGCTGGAATCCGCTGGCCCTCACCGCTGGCGACTGGCTCCCTCGCTGAAACCCTGACTTTTTTCTCTGCCGGACATCTCCTGACCACCCCGTATGGCAGGCTGTCTCCGCTTTTCAATCCATAAGGGAACATGATGAAAACTTTAAAACTGTTAACCGCCGCAATTCTGCTTTCCGCCTTCAGCCACAGCGCGTTCGCCGACGAGCAGGCTGACGCTCAGATGATTACCAATTCGACCTTCTGCGCGATGTACTCCACCCGCCTGACCCAGACCAGCGACAGCGGCCTTCAGTTAAAAGGCGTCAATCTCAATGCCCGCATCAACGGACCGGTATTCAACAGGGTACTTCAGGTGATGAACCAAACCTATGGCAGAACCTGGCTCGAATCAAATGCCCGTAACGGCAGCATGACCGCCATGCAACTTTCGCAGTCGGAGCTTCTGTATAACCCGGAATATGCCCGGCAGTGCGATTCTTTTGCGGATAAAGTGGAAAAGGAATGGCGCGGAAAGTAATCCCGACGCGTTATACCTCCATCCGGTGAACAGAAACCTGCTTTCGGGCAGGTTTTTTTTTACTTTTTTGTTTTTCAGGCGGACAAACCCTGTCCGGTGGCTTCCTTAAACTGTCAGGTCTAATATCTGCAATGAGGTGAAATATGGCTACCTACCGACACGACCCCGACCTTGAGTTTCTACGCCACTGCCATCGTGACGATCTGGATTTACTGGTTTCTGTGCTTATCTGCGATCCGAAAGACGGACTGGCACGCATCACGGAAACGCTGACCTATGATCCTCAGTATAAAAAACACAAGCCCAACCACCCGCGCTACTGGGATGCCATTGCCGCCGAGGTTCAGACGTTTGGGGCGAACAGCTTTGCCACGCTGCTCCGCTGGGGTAAAGGGGTACTGTACCGGGAAATTCTCACCGATGCCTGCGATAAAATGAAGGTGAACTACAACAACAAATCCAGTGTTGAAACCATTGAAATGAATCTGCTGATGAAGATCCTGGAGAAAAGTCTTGAGAAGATGACGCCTGACCAGCTAAAGACCGTGGCGGAAGAATTGCAGACAGGCTACAGCAACCCCACACCGGAGTTGCTGACCATGGCAATCCAGGCGGGGATAAAAACATCCGGGTTTGCGGCCTATCAGATGGCACTTGTTGTCACAAATGGTGTGGCGAAAGCCCTGTTAGGCAGAGGGCTGACCGTTGCAGGAAATGCCATGCTGACGCGTACCATGGGCGCTTTTGCCGGTCCCGTGGGCTGGGTGCTCAGTTCTCTCTGGCTGCTGATTGATTTAGCCGGTCCCGCATACCGGGTGACGCTACCATCCTGCATTTTTATTGCCTACATGCGCCAGAAGCATCTTTATTCACCTGAGAATACTGACGTTTAGCACTTACATTTAAGGTATTCAGACTTTAAAAAACTTCAGAGGGCGGACAAATCCTGTCCGCTACTGCTGGCATCATTTCCCGGCTAAATTCGGAAATGATGTATGACGCTGATAACACAAGAAAACGAACATGACAGACTGGCAACCCGCCTTTCCATCATCCTGAGCCGTTTGTTTCAGGGTGAAAAGCTGCATATCGGGACGCTGGCAGAAGAATTTGGAGTGACGACGCGAACGCTGCGACGGGATTTCAACGTCCGTCTGACCTACCTTGATATTGAACAGAGCAACGGCGTGTATCAGCTTGCCTCACATTACTTTCGTCGCCGCACGGAACGGGATATGAAGATACTGGCGAGGTTGCTGCATCTTGACCGTCTGTTACCCGCGATGGATGCCAAACTACTGAGCCTGATGCTTGACGGGGAACGCCCCTCGCCATACAGGATTATGCTACCGGAGCCGCGCCAGAAACCCACCCTTTTCGGTGATTTCAGCAGACTGACGCTCGCCATACTTAACCAGACCCTGGTGCGTATCAGAACCGACGAAAACGTCAGCCATACCGTTCATCCCTACCGTCTGCTTTGCAGCCATGCGGAGTGGTTTCTTGCCGGATGTACGTCATCGGGCGTGTTCGTTATTTCCCTGTCCCGAATCAGGCTGGTTGAGGTATTACCGGATACAACGTTTGAGATCGATAACACACTCATTTCGCTGATTGAACAGTCTGACTTTATGGAAGCCTTACCCCACATGAACATTATTCATAAGATAATGCATTACGGGAGTAAACAGACGAATAATCGTAATTAAAATCACAACATATTATTAGTGATGATTAAATCACATTAACATGATAAGTGAGAAAGTTATGATTATCGATAAAGAATACGCACTTGTAGATGCAACAGCAAGACTTAACACTGACCTGAGGGATTATGAATATGAAATAAACAACGCCGCCATCATAACATTTGGCAATGACCTCATTGAGGTAATCGTATATCAGTTCAGCTTTATCATCAGCATCAGGGCAGAGGGTGAAAAAATAAAGCACGGCCTTCTTGTTAACTTCGGTAAAAATATAGCAAGACAGGTTTCATCACTTTGTGCATCCGCAATGCGAGTCTACCCTAACGAAAAACACAAACCGAGCCGTCAGCTTTTCCACTGCATAAATTAGTTTGTGCAAAGACTGTACTACCGACACGCTTTAAATTAAAATAGGCCAGCTAATATAACATATGAGGTTTATGATGGCTGGCCAGTATGAAAAAGCAATAACGATAAAACAAGCGATAGACTCAATTAATTTACGCCACTATCTTCTGCCTGCAATTCAGAGGAAGTTCGTCTGGAGCAGCAGGCAGATATGTCTGCTGTTTGATTCCATCATGCGAGACTACCCGATAAACTCTTTCATGATGTGGGATATCCGTAGTGCCAGTATTAAAAACGATTACAAATTCTATGAATTCCTGAAAGAATACTGTCAGCGATTTAATGAAGAAAATCCCTGCGTAGCAACAAATGCTGGATTTCATGATTTCAAGGCTGTGATTGATGGTCAGCAACGTCTCACATCATTATATATTGGATTGTGTGGAACGTATGCGTATAAACAGCCCCGGGTGTGGTGGCCTTCGGCACAGGATGATCGCATCCTGCCGCCCAGAAAGCTTTACGTCGATTTAACCGCGCCACTTAAGTCAGACGACGAACTCATGATGAAGTACAACTTCAGGTTCCTGACCGAGAAGCAATATACTGATTCACTTACCGATAACAAACATCACTGGTTCTGCCTGCACGAAATATTAAAATACGAGCAACATGATTCTCCTGATGATATTTTATTTAACGTTTTCGTACCAGAACTTGAAAAAAGAGATCTCATTTCCAGTGAATTTTCCAGAAAAACTCTGCTTAAACTTTATACCAAGATAAGAACTGAAAATCTTATCCACTACTTCAATGAGAGCAGTCAGGACATTGATCATGTGCTGGATGTTTTCATCCGCACGAACAGCGGGGGGACAAAACTTGAGTTCTCTGACTTACTGATGTCAATAGCGGTAGCGCACTGGCAGGGTGATTTCAGAAGAGAACTGGATGAACTGACAAAAAATATTTATCAGAATAATGAAATGGGTTTTTATATTGAAAGAGACTGGTTCTTAAAAACCAGCCTGATGCTTATTGACTCTGACGTCCGGTTCAAAGTAAAAAACTTCACTTCAGAGGAGGTCGGTAAGATACAAC
Source organism: Enterobacter cloacae (assembly GCA_014169315.1). Lineage (NCBI taxonomy): Bacteria > Pseudomonadati > Pseudomonadota > Gammaproteobacteria > Enterobacterales > Enterobacteriaceae > Enterobacter > Enterobacter cloacae. Next base: position 3,805,785 of record AP022133.1, read on the forward strand.
AACAATGGTCTGAAATAAAATCCTGTATCAAGGAGACCTTTATTCTTATCAGGCGATTCGGCATCAATCCACAGTCTTTGATATCTAAAAATGCAGTCATTCCTGTGGTCTACTGGCTTTACAAAAAGCAAACCAGTGGACATCCATTATATACAACGATTAATCTCCTGAATAAGAACCACAATGAACGCTCAGTAATTAGCCAGTGGTTTTACATGGTACTTCTGAAAGGGATCTTTGGAAGCCAGGCAGATGCGCTACTCACGAGTATCAGAGATGTAATGAAAAATAGTCTTTCAGATATTCACTTTCCTCTTGAGAAGATTATTGACAGATATAAAGGCTCGAATAAGGACCTCAGATTTGACGACGAATACATCGAAAGCCTTCTCAATATCAGATATGGCGAAGGTCGTTGCCGCGCACTATTGCATCTTCTGTTCCCTGAAATGAATCCGACCGAGGTGTTTCATATTGATCACCTTCACCCAAGAAATCACTTCTCAAAGAAATATCTTGAAAAATTAGATTATGTTGCGAACTCACCAGAGAACCTCAGCTTTTATGAAAACCCGGAACACTGGGACACCATACCTAATCTTCATTTACTGAATCATTCTCAGAATATAAGTAAACAGGATACTTCCCTGAAACAATGGTTATCTCAGTCATCAAACAACTATACGCCATCAATGTTGTTAGTTTCAGATGACAATATTGAGTTCAGTCGCTTCCCGGAATTCTACAATGAGCGAAGAAACGCCCTGAAGCAAAGACTGCTGAATCGGGTATTTCTTATAACAAAAATAGATTCATCACCATCCACAATGGATACGGATGAAGAAATTCTCACCGACTGAACGTTCTGCCCCGATAGTATTGGGGCTTCAGTATTTATCGTCAGCGCAACGTATCTACTGGCCTGGCTGAAAGAGCGTTGGCTACACAACCGGGCAAACGAACTCTCAGTGCAACGTATGACATACAAAGCCTGTCATCAATATGAAATTGCGATAAAATCGGACCAATAACAGTACTTAAGAATCATACAACAGGATACAAAATGACAAGCCTTCAGCAGCGTGCAGAGCTACACCGTCAAATCTGGGCCATTGCCAATGATGTCAGAGGCTCCGTAGATGGATGGGATTTTAAACAGTATGTACTCGGTGCACTTTTCTATCGCTTCATCAGTGAGAATTTTTCCAGCTACATGGAAGCAGGGGATGAGAGCATACATTATGCAGCACTTGATGACAGCATCATTACCGGTGACATCAAAGACGATGCCATCAGGACTAAAGGCTATTTCATCTACCCAAGCCAGCTGTTCTGCAACGTTGCCGCTAAAGCGAACACCAACGACAGGCTGAATGCTGATTTAAACAGTATCTTCGTCGCTATTGAAAGCTCTGCCTACGGCTATCCCTCTGAGGCCGACATCAAAGGCCTGTTCGCCGATTTCGATACGACCAGCAATCGACTGGGGAACACTGTCAAAGACAAAAACAGCCGTCTTTCCGCCGTTCTTAAAGGCGTTGAGGGGCTGAAGCTGGGGAATTTTAACGAGCACCAGATTGATCTGTTTGGTGATGCCTATGAGTTCCTGATTTCTAACTATGCGGCGAATGCCGGTAAGTCTGGCGGGGAGTTCTTCACTCCTCAGCACGTCTCTAAGCTGATTGCTCAGCTTGCGATGCACGGTCAGACTCACGTCAACAAAATCTATGACCCTGCAGCTGGCTCCGGTTCACTGCTGCTTCAGGCGAAAAAACACTTTGATAACCATATCATTGAAGAAGGTTTTTATGGTCAGGAGATAAATCATACAACCTTTAACCTGGCGCGTATGAACATGTTCCTGCATAACATCAACTACGACAAATTTGATATCAGACTGGGGAATACCCTGACTGAGCCTCACTTTGGCGATGAAAAACCGTTCGATGCGATTGTCTCTAACCCTCCGTACTCGGTTAAGTGGATTGGCAGTGACGACCCGACCCTGATTAACGATGAGCGCTTTGCTCCAGCTGGTGTACTGGCCCCGAAATCAAAAGCGGACTTTGCATTTGTCCTACATGCGCTGAACTACCTGTCTGCTAAAGGGCGTGCAGCAATAGTTTGCTTCCCCGGTATTTTTTACCGTGGCGGCGCGGAGCAGAAAATCCGTCAGTATCTGGTTGATAATAACTATGTCGAAACCGTGATTTCACTGGCTCCGAACCTGTTCTTCGGCACCACTATTGCCGTTAACATTCTTGTGTTATCAAAACACAAAACAGATACCAATATACAGTTTATTGATGCAAGTGAGCTCTTCAAGAAAGAAACCAATAACAACATTCTGACCGATGCGCATATCGAATATATTATGCAGGTCTTCGACAGCAAGGCAGACACCGAGCATTTTGCCAAATCAATGCCCGCTAAGACGATTGCAACCAACGACTATAACCTTTCTGTCAGTAGCTACGTAGAAGCCAAAGATACGCGTGAAATCATCGATATCACCACACTCAATGCCGACCTGAAAAACACCGTCAGTAAAATTGATTTGTTACGCAAAGATATCAATGCGATCGTGGCAGAAATCGAAAGTAGTGAGGCACAGGCATGAGCAAGCTCAGTAATCTGGAAAAATTGCTGGATGGGGTTGAGGTTGAGTGGAGCAACCTGGGAAATCTTTGTGATATATTCACCGGAGGGGAGGCTCCACAAAAACATATCAAGGGAGATACTCCGACAAGTGATTACCAATACCCCATTTATGGCAATGGCGCTGAAATCTATGGTTATGCTGATAGCTACAGGATTGGTCAAGATGCTGTAACCATATCCTCCATTGGTGCCAATACAGGAACCATTTATTTTAGAAAGGCATTCTTTACACCAATAATAAGGCTGAAAGTTGTAATTCCTAAGCATAGTTGGCTTTTACCAAGATATTTATTCCACTATTTGTCATCGCAAACTATTAACAGCAAGAGTAGTAGCGTTCCAAATATGAATGCATCTGATGTAAAAAAACTGAGCATCCCCATCCCTTGCCCTAACAATCCGGAAAAATCTCTTGCCATCCAGTCTGAAATCGTCCGGATTCTGGATAAATTTACTGCACTTACCGCTGAGCTTACCGCTGAGCTTAACATGCGTAAAAAACAGTACAACTACTATCGAGACCAGTTGCTGAGTTTTGATAACGAAGATGTTCCACATTTACCTATGGGGCAAAAGGATATTGGCGAGTTTATCCGGGGTGGTACTTTTCAGAAAAAAGACTTTATGGATGCAGGTGTAGGATGCATACACTATGGTCAAATCTATACGTATTACGGAACATACACAAAAAAAACAAAAACACATATTTCAGCCGCACTTGCAAAAAAATGCAAGAAGGCTCAAAAGGGAAATTTGATTATCGCAACCACCAGTGAGAATGATGAGGATGTATGTAAAGCTGTTGCATGGTTAGGCAGTGATGATATAGCAGTAAGCAGTGATGCCTGTATTTATAAACATAATTTGAACCCTAAGTATGTCTCATATTATTTTCAAACAGAACAATTCCAAAATCAAAAAAGACAGTATATTACTGGCGCAAAAGTTCGGCGTGTAAATGCTGATAATTTATCTAAAATATTAATTCCTGTCCCTTCTATGGCGGTACAGGAACGTATAGTATCCATTCTCGATAAATTTGATACCCTCACTAACTCCATCACCGAAGGTCTCCCGCGTGAAATCGAGTTGCGCCAGAAACAGTACGAGTACTATCGTGATTTACTGTTCAGCTTCCCGAAACCAGAAACCGCCAGCAACTAACAGGCATTGATACCGTTAGGGTATGCTTTCACCCGCCCGGTATCAGGCTTTAGGAATACCGGGAGATGCTTCTGATACCCTTCCGGACTTTGCCAGATGACGCACAGGATGCACCATGACACAACAGACACACACCATTGCTGAATCCAATAACTTTATCGTCCTTGATAAATACACCAAAGTTCTGGAGACCGGTGACAGCTACCAGAGCGAATCGGACCTTGAGCGGGAGCTGATTCAGGACCTTCTTAATCAGGGGTATGAGTTTATCTCCGTTAAGTCACCGACTGCGATGCTGGCGAATGTGCGGGACCAGCTTCAGCGTCTTAATGGTGTGGTGTTTAACGAAAGTGAATGGCGGCGCTTCGCAGAGCAGTATCTGGACAGCCCCAGTGACAGCAGCCTGGACAAAACCCGTAAAATCCATATCGACTATATCTGTGATTTTACGTTTGATGATGGTCGTCTGGAAAACATCTATCTGATAGATAAAAAGAACCTGCTGCGCAATAAGGTGCAGGTCATTCAGCAGTTTGAGCAGACTGGCTCACACGCTAACCGTTATGACGTCACCATTCTGGTCAACGGCCTTCCGCTGGTGCAAATCGAACTCAAAAAGCGCGGCGTGGCGATTCGTGAAGCCTTTAACCAGATACACCGTTACAGCAAGGAAAGCTTTAACAGCGATAACTCCCTGTTTAAATACCTGCAACTCTTCGTGATTTCCAACGGGACTGATACCCGGTACTTTGCCAGTACCACTAAGCGGGATAAAAATAGCTTTGATTTCACCATGAACTGGGCGAAATCGGATAACACTTTGATTAAGGACCTGAAGGACTTTACCGCCACTTTCTTCCAGAAGCATACCCTGCTGAATGTCCTGTTTAATTACAGCGTGTTTGACAGCAGCCAGACGCTGCTCGTCATGCGCCCCTATCAGATTGCCGCCACTGAGCGCATTCTCTGGAAAATCAACAGCTCTTTTAAAGCGAAGAACTGGTCAAAACCCGAAAGCGGTGGATTTATCTGGCATACCACAGGGTCAGGAAAAACCCTGACCAGTTTTAAGGCCGCACGTCTGGCAACCGAGCTGGACTTTATTGATAAAGTCTTCTTCGTGGTCGACAGGAAAGACCTCGATTACCAGACCATGAAGGAGTATCAGCGCTTCTCTCCGGACAGTGTGAATGGTTCGGATAATACAGCTGGCCTCAGAAGAAACCTGGATAAGGACGATAACAAAATTATCGTCACAACCATTCAGAAACTCAATAACCTGATGAAAGCCGAAGCTGACCTGCCCGTCTATCAGCAGCAGGTGGTGTTTATCTTTGATGAGTGTCACCGCAGCCAGTTTGGTGAGGCCCAGAAAAACCTGAAAAAGAAATTCAGACGCTTTTATCAGTTTGGTTTTACCGGTACGCCTATTTTCCCGGAAAATGCACTGGGGGCAGAAACCACCGCCAGCGTCTTCGGGCGTGAATTACATTCTTACGTAATTACTGATGCGATTCGTGATGAAAAAGTGCTGAAGTTTAAGGTGGACTATAACGATGTCCGCCCACAGTTTAAGTCTCTTGAAACGGAAACTGATGAGAAAAAACTCAGCGCGGCTGAAAACCACCAGGCCTTTCTGCACCCACTGCGTATCCAGGAAATAACGCAATACATTCTCAATAACTTCCGTCAGAAAACGCACCGAACCTTCCCGGGAGCCAAGGGCTTTAACGCCATGTTAGCAGTTAGCAGCGTGGACGCGGCGAAAGCTTATTACACGACGTTTAAAATGCTACAGGAAGAAGCAGAGAAGAAATCTGGCAGCTATAAATGCCTTCGGGTGGCAACCATCTTCTCCTTTGCTGCAAATGAAGAGCAAAGCGCCATTGGTGATATTACTGACGAAAGCTTTGATACCAGTGCAATGAACAGCAGCGCGAAGGAATTCCTGGATTCAGCCATTGATGACTATAACAATCACTTTAAAACCAATTTCAGCACCGACAGTAACGGTTTCCAGAACTACTACCGCAATTTAGCTCAACGAGTGAAAAATCAGGATATTGACCTTCTCATCGTGGTGGGAATGTTCTTGACTGGCTTTGATGCTCCGACGCTCAATACTCTGTTCGTTGACAAAAACCTGCGTTATCACGGTCTGATGCAGGCATTCTCACGCACCAACCGTATCTATGATGCAACCAAAACCTTCGGCAATATCGTGACTTTCAGGGACCTGGAGCGTCCGACCATTGATGCCATCACACTTTTTGGCGACAAAAACACCAAGAATGTGGTGCTGGAAAAAAGCTACGAAGAGTACATGCAGGGCTTTACCGATGCGGCAACCGGTGAGGCTAAACGAGGTTTTATGGCTGTTGTTTCGGAGCTGGAGCAGCGCTTCCCTGACCCTGCCAGTATCGACAGTGAAAAAGAGAAAAAAGCCTTCGTCAAACTGTTTGGTGAATATCTGCGGGCAGAAAACATCCTGCAAAACTACGATGAATTTGCCACGCTGAAAGCCCTGCAGAAGGTTGATATTAGTGACCCGGAAGCGGTAGAAACCTTTAAAGCAGAGCACTACGTGGATGATGAAAAATTTGCTGAATTACAAACCATTCGCCTCCCTGCCGAACGTAAAGTTCAGGACTACCGCTCAGCTTACAATGATATCCGGGACTGGCAGCGACGTGAAAAAGCAGCAAACGACAGGGATACATCAACCACGGACTGGGATGACGTGGTGTTTGAAATTGACCTGCTCAAGTCGCAAGAGATTAACCTGGACTACATTCTGGGCCTGATTTTCGACCATAACAGAGAGAAAAAAGGTAAAGAAGCCCTGACAGAAGAGGTCAGACGCTTAATCCGTTCAAGTCTGGGCAACCGTGCCAAAGAAGGTCTGATTGTTGACTTTATTCAGCAAACTAACCTTGATGACATGCCAGACAAGGCCAGTATCATTGATGCATTCTTTACCTATGCTCAGCGTGAACAGCAGCGGGAAGCGGAAGCGTTGATTAAGGAAGAAAACCTCAATGAAGAGGCTGCAAGGCGCTATATCCGCACATCACTAAAACGGGAGTATGCCACCGAAAATGGGACGGAGCTAAATGAGACGCTACCAAAGCTCAGTCCGCTGAATCCTCAGTACAAAACGAAAAAGCAGACTGTATTCCAGAAAATTGGGGCATTTATCGAAAAATTTAAAGGGGTTGGAGGACACCTCTAGATGTCAGATAAAAGAACAATGCGCTACCGTAATTTATAGGTAAGATTGTATCTTTTCACCTGCATCAGACCTGTTATGATCGATGAGGCGCTGGTTAATGTTAATGCTAACTGGATGAGTTTTAAACGCTGATTCAGACAATTAGCGTCCAGAACTTACAGAAACCAGTGCTTGATTTTGGATGGTAAAGTGCTGAACGGACGTATCACAGGAGAATGCTTATGAGCGTAACTATAAAAGACGATCGACTCAGGACTATCGCGACCTTTGATGGCAAGACCTTGAAAGATGATCGACTGAGGACCATCGCGACGTTTGATGGTAAAGCCCTGAAAGACGACCGACTCCGTACCATCGCTACCTTTGACGGTAAAACCCTGAAAGACGACCGACTCCGCACCATCGCTACCTTTGATGGCAAGACCCTGAAAGACGATCGACTCCGCACCATCGCAACATTTGATGGTAAAACACTTAAAGACGATCGACTCAGAACCATCGCGACAGTTAATGGTAATGTCAGTATTGTTGTTTTGGCGTTTGCTGCTCGGCTATTTTAGGGCTAAGAGCCTATCTCAACAGAGATTAATACTTTACCCAAAAGATATAATATCAGTATCTAAAAGCCTGCACCGTCTGATTTTTAGTCATTGAATCGCGAGAACGGGAGATAATTTCTCTTCTATGGGTATAGGCTCATAATGGTAGGATTCTGGTAGCTTCGAAACGCCGTATTTAAGCAATTCTTAAGTCATGAAGAACCAAACTTAAACATTTTTCTCAAGGTAAACCAGTAAAAAACTGTTAGTGCTGATGGATCGTTTGGGCTCTTTTAAAGGGATTGAAAATCCCCGTGTCCTTGGTTCGATTCCGAGTCCGGGCACCACTATTTAAAGAAACCAGCCTACGGGCTGGTTTTTTGCTTTTGGGCTAGTTCAGCAGCTCAATGCTCCCCTCTTCCGTTCTTAACCAACGCGGTGCCTTCAGCGCGTCTGCATAATATCCCACCAGGTCATACAGCAAATCGCTGATGACTCTTTCAGCTTCATCCGCCAGCGACCCACTCATAATCAGTTGTGTCAGTACCAGGCAGTAGTGCCCCACCTGATCCGCTTCCGCTTCAAAAGCAGGTACATGCAGCGGTATTTCCTCCACGGTCAGACTCTCTTTTAAATACTCCGGCACGGGCTCAGTCAGCGTCGGTTGTAATAAGGCCAGACAGGCGTAAAGCCTCCCGCATAGCGCCATTTTCTGCACAGGATCATCACACTCCACCAGCACCTCACTAAAACGCTCGCAGTTGTCCGCAAGCTCCGTGAAATCGGTTTTGTGATTGAAGGGAACGGTAAATAAAGGGTGAATCGGGGTTGTGATCGTAGCCATAGTGGCAGCCTCCTGTAACGGGTTCATATTTCCGCCACTGGAGAGGTCAATCCCACGGGTGGCGGAACCGGACGGAGTTGACCTTACCGGCGTTACAGGAAACCGGCGCGTCTTTCGACGCCCCCGCCCGGCCCGCCATTGAGGTGTAGCCGTGCGCACGACATAAAAAAAGACGCGGGCGCGTCAATATGTCGCCTGTAACAGTTTTCAGGAGGTCAAGCCCGGCACCTGATTTTGCAGGTGCATAGGTATGCTACAGCGAAGGAAAATCAACGGCAAGGAGATTTATCGGGATCGTTTTTCTATTTGCGAAGCAGTACGCAAAACCCATTACATAAAAACTATGAATGTATCCCCCCTACAAAGCCGATTAAAAAATGAACTTTATTCTTTAAATATAAGATGTTAAGATTTTTTGCAAGAACTGAGCAATTTTTGTTTTAGATAGTCACAAGATGCAGTTCGATTGGGTCCATTGCTTTACTACTTGAAATTTATAAATAAATACAGAGTGAATGCGGAGAAATGAAAATATGGAGTATTTTTTAGACACCCCAGTTAATATTGTAGGTAATAATAAACTTCGTTCCCCTCAAATTGAGGCATATATTAAGATTGTAGACTATTTTTCTTCAAATGATAATGGCGAAGCTTTAGTTGTACTACCAACAGGAACAGGTAAAAGTGGACTGGTGTCGATAGCTCCATTTGGCATTTGCAAAGGCCGAGTTTTAATAGTTACTCCCGGCTTGGTTACTAAGAAAAGTATTATCAAAACTCAAGAAGTATTAAGCGATAATTTTTGGGTTAATTTTGATGTAATATTTAACCCTAGCGATCTGCCATCACTTTGTGAATATGAAAATGACATAACAGAGGAAAATTTATATAGCAGCAACATCGTTATATCTAACATCCACAAGTTAACCTCATCAAGAAAAACTAGTTTAACAAACCGTGTTCCTCCAGACTTTTTTGATATGGTGATCATAGATGAAGCTCACCATGCACCAGCACAAAGCTGGAAAGAGTTATTGGCATATTTCTCAAAGGCAAAAAAATTACACGTAACCGGAACTCCGTTCCGTGGTGATAACCAAGAGTTACCCGGAGAACTAATTCACGAAACTCCACTTTCTGAGGTTATGCGTGACAGGTATGTAAAATGGCTTAGAAAGGAAACTGTAAATGCCAGCCAACTATATTTCACAATGCCTCACGCTCCCGGTGAAAAATTTACCCGTGAACAGGTTCTCGCTCTAAAAGATAAAGAATGGATAGAAAAAAGTGTAGCGCTATCAAAAGATTGTTCAATTGAAGTTATAAACCATAGTATCAGCAAGCTAGCAGAATTAAATGATGCTTCAAAAAACATTCCTCATAAGATCTTAGCTGTTGGTTGTAGTATATCTCATGCAGAAGATATAAAGAAATGGTATGAAGAAAACGGCCTTAAAAGCATAATTGTTCATAGCAATATGGAATATCAAGAAATAGAAAAAGCATTTAAGGATATTGATAACCATTTATGCCAAGTTGTAATCTCAGTGAATATGCTTATGGAAGGTTATGACCATAGGTATTTAACAATTCTAGCTTTGTTTAGGCCATACAGAAGTATAAATGCTTTCGCACAAATAGTCGGACGAGTTTTACGCGCGATTCCCGAAGAAGAAATAGAAGCTTTCGAAGTAGATAATAATGCTCTTATCATTTATCACCAAGACATTGGCCTCGATGCTATGTGGTCCTCTTTCCAAAAAGAGGTTGATCGAGGAACCCAGCAGCGAATTAAAGACTATAATTTTTCTGATTACGAATACGAAGAAAAAGATAGATCTTTAGCTGGTGTATTCATTGATAACAGTTTTATAAGTGATCAAGATTCTTATCTAAAAGATATTGATTTCAATGAACTTTTCGAGCAAAAAAGAGCCGAGATTGAAGCTCGTGCGAACCAAAAAATTGATAAGTTAAGAGATAATGTTACTGATGGCGAGTTTGATGAAGACGATCTGGCGCTGATTAAAGCACAAATGATCGCAAAAGAAACTCGTAAAGTCTCAAATGACGATATTGACCCTAACCTCATATCCAAGAGACCGGAGTTGTATCGTAAAAGGATGCGTGAAACATTAACAAAACGTTCTCGTGATGAAGCAACAAATATTCTAAGCGACTTAAAATTAGATCCAAAGGGAACTGAGTTGACAAAAATTCTGTCAAGACACATTAGAACCTTAAGGACAGATACAACCAACGATGGTACACTTGTGATCTATATAAATGCTAAATTGCATAGTCGATTTGGCCCTGTAAATGAAAGGGATAATGATGCTTTAACGATGTCTGTTAATTATCTCCCTAGTATATTCAAAGAGTTAAGGAGCATGTTGTCATGCTAAGCACTAAAAGTGTGAATCAGCTCATCGACAAAATCATTTCTGTACACCTTTCAAAAGGTGTGCAGCCTCATGAACTTGCAGAGGCTGCATTTAGTCCAAACTATGACGAAATTTCCATTAAGAAAATTCGAGGTGGTCTTAAAGTCTATGTCTCTTTCTTCGAGGATGAAGATGGGCGAAGAACTAATCACACGATGCTGTATACATACAATTCGAAAAAAATATTACAGCGCGTAGAGCAAAAAGTTAATAACGGTAATTTCAAAATTCAATGGGATAGAACCGAAAATTTATCTCATCTTATTAACGAACTTTCATTTAAATTATCTCGTGATTATACGCTTGATTTTATTAATACCTTGATGTCTACCCTTCCGGTTGAACTCAGGAAAAAATGCCTCGATAAATCAGCCATTTTCACAAAATAACATTTATAAAACCGGCTGATAAGCCGGTTTTATACTTTCCAAAAATCACGATCCAATCAATATGCCAGTCTGCTCTTAAACTGAAATTGTCAGTCAATGATATTTTGACATCACAAATCAGGAATAACCCCCTCGTCCCGAAGAACCTTAATCACCCCACGAATAAGATACGAGTTAGAAAACTTCGCCGTATAGGAACGTGCCCCCTCTTCTACTGGCTGGAGCAACCCCCGCTCAATCAACTTACCAAGCTGATAAGTCACCTGCGTCGGCTTCAGATCAGGTAAAACGGCGCGTAGATCGCCCGCTTTTATCGTCCCTAACTCAACAGAACGTTTCAGAACCTTCGATTCCAGCGGATTGATCATCCCCCTCTCCGACGAAAAATCGATGGCCGGATACAGGATTCTTTCGCTCAGGAAAGCGTGGTTTGTCAGTTGATCGACTTTCTTCAACTCAGAGGAGATCCCCGAAAGCACATATAAGCACCACTCTTCCAGCCCCTGCGCTGTTCCTTTATCGGCTAATGAAAGCATGGCGTAATAGCGTTCACGATCGTTACAGAATACCGCTGTCGGATTGAGAACCCGGCCACCTGCCTGAACATTAAAACCATACTTGATAAGCAACGCGTAGGTCAGCAATCTGACCGTTCTGCCATTACCGTTGCCAAAAGGGTGTATCCAGCCAAAACGATGATGCACCAGAGCAATCTTCATCAGATCGTACTTTGGCTTATCGGCACGGTTAATAAAGGCGGTCAGTTCTGCCATATAATCAGGAACGCGGATGTGGTCCGGCGGTAAATGGTCAGACTGAGCAATACTGACGTTATGTTGCCGATATGCACCGGGCGTTCTGTCGCCTTCCTGTTGCAGCCCGGCTACCGCCAGACTATGCAACTCGCGGATAAAATATTCCGTTATGTCATCGCCATTGCTCAGGTATTCGTCGATGAACTCCATCGCTGCTTCAATGTTGTTGATTTCTTTGAGCGGGTCCGTCGAACTCTGCGTTCCTTCCACTTTACTTTCAACATAGTCGGCAAGCGTAGTGTGGTTTCCCTCAATCCGTGCAGAACCAAGACTCTCCAGCATGTGGAAAACAGCCTTCAACTGCGCAAACAGGATAGGGTGAACGTCGGTTTCCAGCCGCAAATGCCGGAGTAATTCCAGCTCCGTTAGCGCATCGACCAGAGGGGAGTCAAAGCTGGGGTTCAGAAGCGAAAGTTCAAAGTGATTAAATTGAGCCATGATGTTTAGTTATCTCAACTGGTGCACGACGGTATCTCAAAAGCATAGCAAAAATACTAATAGAATCTATCAATTAGAAAACACACCCATTCTGATTATCTCAAAAATGGTTGTTCCAACATATCAAATGTAAGTTTGAACGATGTTCAATGTGAAGGGGGATGGGCTTCACCTGCAGAAACGGGTCAATAAAACTGTTTCAGTGTTTCAAGCAGGGCATGTGCCGCTTTAGACAGCTGCGTATGCCCAGGGTGGATAACACCGATGCACTTTTCAATCGACGGGTTCTCCAGCGGAATACAGACCGCACCCAGCGACGTCATCTGCGACGCGCACAGAGCCGGGACGGCGCTGCCGCCAAGCCCACTGGCAACCATTCGACCAACCGTCACCAGCTGGTGACTTTCCAGCGCGACATCCAGCCTGCGACCGCTGCGGGCCAGTTCCTCTTCCATCATCAGACGTACCGCCGAGGGGCGCTGCAGAGTAATGAAATCCAGCGTCAGCAACTCCTCCCAGGACAGGCTTTTTCGGGCAGCCAGAACCGACTCTTTCGGCACGATCGCCACAAAACGATCGAGACCCAGCGGGGTAAACAGCAGGTTGTGGGTCGGCGCTGGCTCAAAGGCGATCCCCATCTCCACCCGTCCCTCCCGTACCATCTCGATCACCTGCTCGTTGATGACATCGTGCACGGTGACGTTGATCCCGGTATAGCGATCGCGAAAGGTTTTCAGAACCTCGGGCAGCACGTTAGCCGCAAATGACGGCATCGCCGCAACCGAGATTTTGCCACGCTGTAGCATAAAACACTGGTGCATGGCCTCTTCGACATTATCCCAGTCGGCAAGCAGCTGCCGCGCCATCGGTAAAAACGTCTCCCCCTCCTGCGTCAGAGCAACTTTACGTGTGCTCCGCTGTAACAGCGGACCTCCCAACGCATCCTCCAGCCCTTTAATCGTCAGGCTCAATGCTGGCTGGGAAAGATTCAACCGTTCGCTGGCATGCGCGAAATTCAGAGTGTGAGCTACCGCTAAAAACGCGCGTAACTGTTTGACACTCATTCTCATTTTTCACCTTGTTAACTAATTGAAAAAATTTAGTTAACAACAAATTAATAAAAAAACCAAATGAATGGGTCACAAATTCAAAATTAACAAATGAGTCACCGCCCCTAATGATACCGACACAGATAACGGGAGAGATAACTATGACGGGACTGGATAAGCGCGTCGGTAGCTATGCGCAGGCGCTGGATGGGCTGACGGACGGGATGACCTTGCTGGCGGGCGGCTTCGGCCTGTGCGGTATTCCTGAAAATCTGATCGCGGAAGTCAGACGCCGTCAGGTGCAGGGTCTGACTGTAGTTTCAAACAATTGTGGTGTGGATGGTTTCGGCCTCGGGATCCTGCTCGAAACACGTCAGGTGCGCAAGGTCGTGGCGTCGTATGTGGGCGAAAATGCGTTATTTGAGCAACAGGTGCTGAGCGGTGAGCTGGAGATTGAGCTGACGCCTCAGGGGACACTGGCAGAAAAGGTGCGCGCAGGCGGAGCCGGTATTCCGGCATTTTACACGGCAACCGGATATGGCACTCCCGTCGCGGCTGGCAAAGAAGCGCGCCAGTTTGCAGGTAAGCACTACATCCTGGAAGAGGCCATCACCGGAGATTTCGCGCTCATCAAGGGCTGGAAAGCGGACTGGTACGGCAACGTTATCTACCGACATACCGCGCAAAACTTTAACCCCCTGATGGCAACCGCAGGCCGGATAACGGTTGTGGAGGTGGAGGAAATTGTCCCGCCGGGCGAATTGCTCCCGTCTGCCATTCATACCCCGGGGATTTACGTCGACAGGATTATTGTCGGCCAGTTTGAAAAACGCATTGAACAGCGCACGCTGCGCGCAGAGGGAGTCTGACTATGTTAACCCGTGAACAGATGGCTATGCGCGTTGCCAGAGAACTGCACGATGGCTACTACGTCAATCTGGGGATCGGCATCCCTACGCTTGTGGCGAACTATATCCCGGCAGGGATGGACGTGATGCTTCAGTCCGAAAATGGCCTGCTGGGGATGGGAGCGTTTCCTGATGAGCAGAGCCTCGATGCCGACATGATCAACGCCGGGAAGCAGACCGTGACCGCACGAACAGGTGCCGCCATTTTCGACTCGGCCCAGTCGTTTGCCATGATCCGCGGTGGCCATGTGGATTTGACCGTACTGGGGGCGTTTGAGGTGGATATCGAAGGCAATATCGCCTCGTGGATGATCCCCGGGAAAATGGTGAAAGGCATGGGTGGCGCGATGGATTTGGTCGCCGGGGCGCAGAACATCATTGTGGTGATGACCCACGCGTCGAAAAACGGCGAATCAAAATTGCTGCAGCGCTGCACCCTGCCCCTTACGGGCGTGGGCTGTATCCGCCGGGTCTTAACCGATCTGGCTCTGCTGGAGATAGAAAACGGGGCGTTCATTCTCCGGGAGTATGCACCGGGCGTCAGCATTGACGATATCGTCCGCAAAACGGCCGGGAAAATCATCGTTGCGGACGATGTTCGCGAAATGTGCTTCATGGAGAACGCCCTATGAAAGAGGTCATGATTGTCGGGGCAACGCGAACCCCCATTGGCAGTTTTCGCGGTGCGCTCTCCCCCCTTTCAGCGGTTGAGTTGGGCGCTGTCGCGGTACGTCGCCTGCTTGAAGAGAGCCAGCTTCCCGCAGGTGAAATTGACGAACTCATATTTGGTCAGGTGCTGACGGCAGGCTGTGGGCAAAACCCGGCGCGACAGACAGCAATCACATCCGGTTTACCTGCCAGCGTCCCGGCGGCCACGGTGAATCTGGTTTGCGGCGCAGGGTTAAAAGCCGTGCAACTGGCGGCACAAGCGATCCGCTGCGGTGATGCCAGCGTTGTTATCGCAGGTGGTCAGGAAAGCATGAGTAATGCCCCCTACCTGCTGGACGGCGCACGGGCCGGGCTGCGCTTTGGTCATGCAGGCCTGCAGGACAGCATGATTGTCGATGGCCTGTGGGATGCATTTAACGATTATCACATGGGGATCACTGCCGAAAACGTCGCCCGGCAGTATGGCATTTCACGCGAGGAGCAGGATGCTTTCGCCGTTTTGTCACAGCAAAAAGCGGCGGCGGCTATCGAATCAGATCGGTTTGCGGCTGAAATTTCCCCCGTCACGGTGACGCAGGGTAAAAAACCGCCATTGATTATCGACCGTGATGAACAGCCCCGACCCGGAACAACCCCCGATCAACTCTCCCGACTGCGTCCGGCTTTTCGTCAGGACACCGGCACGGTGACAGCGGGCAATGCTTCAACCCTGAATGATGGTGCGGCGGCAGTGTTGTTGATGAGCGGTGAAAAAGCGCGGGAAAGTGGCTTACCGGTGCTGGGCCGGATCGTGAGCTATGCGGTCACGGGCGTCGATCCGGCAGTCATGGGCATTGGCCCCGTCAGCGCCTGTCAGACGGCGCTGGCGCGAGCGGGTTGGTCACTGGAAGAAGTGGAATTAATTGAAGCCAATGAAGCCTTTGCCGCGCAGTCGCTGGCAGTCGGCAAAGCGCTCGGCTGGGAAAGCAGCAAAGTGAACGTTAACGGCGGCGCAATCGCGCTGGGGCATCCCATCGGTGCGTCCGGCTGTCGGATCCTCGTGACGCTACTGTATGAAATGCAGCGTCGTAACGTCAAAAAAGGGCTCGTCACCCTGTGCGTAGGCGGCGGACAAGGGATCGCGTTGACCATCGCGCGCTAAACCTGCCCGGACATCTCGTTTGTACCCGAATATAACAATGATAGTGAGGAGTCGTAATGAGTGTGTTGATTGCCCTGGCGGCGCTGGCATTGCTGATGCTGGCAGCCTATCGCGGATACAGCGTTATTTTGTTTGCCCCCATCGCAGCACTGGGGGCCGTGCTACTCACCGACCCGGGTGCCGTTGGCCCGACATTTACCGGCCTGTTCATGGAAAAAATGGTCGGCTTCGTTAAGCTCTACTTCCCGGTGTTCTTGCTGGGCGCGGTCTTTGGCAAGCTGATTGAACTCTCCGGCTTTTCCCGTTCGATTGTCGCTGCGGCCATTCAGATACTGGGACGTCGCCACGCGATCCCGGTGATCGTGGTCGTGTGCGCGCTGCTCACCTATGGCGGTGTGTCGCTGTTCGTCGTTGCCTTTGCGGTTTACCCTTTCGCCGCAGAGTTGTTCCGCCAGAGTGGCATACCGAAACGACTGATCCCCGCCACCGTCGCGCTGGGCGCTTTCTCGTTTACGATGGACGCCCTGCCTGGCACACCGCAGATCCAGAATATTATTCCCACCAGCTTTTTCGGCACCAACGCCTGGGCCGCTCCGTGGCTTGGCGTTATCGGCTCGCTGTTTATTATCTGCTTTGGTCTGCTATGGCTGGAGCGCCAGCGTCGTAAGGCACTCAATAACAATGAGGGCTATGGTTCAGATCTGAAAAACGAACCTGAAACACCCGATAATATTAACCTTCCCCACCCACTTATTGCGATTGCCCCACTGCTGGTCGTCGGGATACTGAACCTGCTGTTTACCCGTTGGATCCCCGGCTGGTACGGCACGAGCCATGAACTGACGCTGCCGGGTCTGGCGAAGCCGATTGTGACCGAAGTCAGCAAAATCACCGCCATCTGGGCGGTGGAGGCCGCGCTGCTCTCCGGCATCCTGCTGGTGCTGATCTTCGGCTTTCGTAATATTCACGGACGCCTGGCCGAAGGCAGTCGGACGGCGGTCAGTGGCGCGATTCTGGCGGCCATGAATACGGCGTCTGAATATGGTTTCGGGGCCGTTATTGCCGCGCTGCCTGGTTTTCTGGTTCTGTCCAAAGGGCTGGCCGCGATCCCAAACCCGCTGTTAAACGAAGCGATCAGTGTAACCGTCCTCGCCGGGATCACCGGTTCCGCCTCCGGGGGGATGAGTATTGCGCTCGCGGCAATGTCTGACGCCTTTATTGCCGCCGCGCACGCCGCCAATATACCTCTTGAGGTGCTACACCGCGTGGCTTCGATGGCCAGCGGCGGTATGGATACACTGCCCCATAATGGTGCCGTGATTACGCTGCTCGCAATTACAGGTCTTAGCCATCGCCAGGCCTATGGCGGTATTTTTGCCATTACGATCATTAAAAGTCTGGCGGTGCTTTTTGTCATTGCCGTGTTCTATCTGACCGGCATTGTGTAAGGAGAATAAAATGAATTTGAACGGTAAAACGGCGCTTGTGACGGGTTCCACCAGCGGGATTGGTCTGGGGATCGCCCACGTGCTGGCAAAGGCGGGCGCACAACTCATACTCAATGGCTTTGGTGACAGTGAGCATGCAAGAGCTGAAATCGCAACGTCAGGGGTCACACCAGGCTATCACGATGCGGATTTACGGGACGTGTTACAAATCGAGGCCATGATGCGCTATGCCGACGCTCACTTTGGCGGCGTGGATATTCTGATTAATAACGCCGGGATACAGCACGTCGCTCCTGTCGATGCCTTCCCGGTGGACAAATGGAATGACATTATTGCCATTAACCTCTCGTCCGTGTTTCACACCAGCCGGCTCGCGCTGCCCAGCATGCGCGAAAAAAACTGGGGGCGAATTATCAATATCGCCTCCGTTCACGGACTGGTCGCGTCAAAAGAGAAATCTGCCTACGTTGCCGCCAAGCATGGCGTAATTGGATTCACCAAATCCCTCGCGCTGGAAACCGCCCGCACCGGCATTACCTGCAATGCTATCTGCCCTGGCTGGGTTTTAACACCGCTGGTGCAACAGCAAATTGACCGCCGTATCGCGGACGGCGTAGCTCCGGAAAACGCACGCGAGCAGTTGCTGGCGGAAAAACAGCCCTCAGGTGAGTTTGTTACGCCTGAACAGCTGGGTGAACTGGCGCTGTTTTTATGCAGCGAGAATGCCATTCACGTGCGCGGTGCAGCCTGGAATATGGATGGCGGCTGGGTCGCTCAGTAAAACATGCCCACCTGGCGGTTAGCAGGTGGAGCTGGTTTTATCGGATGCCAGATTCTTCGACACCGGAACGTACTCACCAATGGGGCGTTTCATTGCCCCAATAATGTCTTGACAGGATGTTGATTTTACCGTGAAAAATCATAGGCAGGAGTAAGTGCATATTTTGAAAGATGCTCAATCGCTGGCACACAAACGGCATCTCCCATTGCGAAATATCCCTTGTTAGCATTATCTGGTAACACAAAGCTATCACGTACCCCCTGTAGACGAGCATATTCTCTGGGAGTAAGCAATCGCCCGTTCCATCCGCCGTTCCCGGCTCGTATCAATATCTGTTTGCTGGAGCCCCCTCGGGGAGTTCTTAAACATCCAGCGATACCGTCAGTTCGCAGTTCAGCCATAGAGGCTCCTGCTCTCATTCTTCTGAATACAGTACCGTATGAGAAGAATTTGTTATCCATCATTGCCTGTAACTTTGTCTGATGAGCAGGGCTCATCTGAGCAAACAAATGATGTTTACGATCATCTGACCACCATAAGGAAGAATCATCCGGGATATCATGTTCAATGATATCACCCAGTGTTGTTGTCCTTGGCTCAGGAAGAGGAATATCAAATAATCCCCAATGTAAATCTTCATGAGAAGCGATGATCTTTTTCAGTCTGGCTGAGCGGAGCTTTGGCTGTTCATCAAACTTCTGCCACCAGGAATTGAAAAGGCCCCCAGCATTTTTTACATGCATAAATTTCGTTGCAATAGTGTCTATTACTGCAATCAAAAAAACACGAGGCCGACTCTGCGGAGTGAAAAGAACAGCGTCCAGTTCAATGATATCAACGACGAACCCAAGCTCTGACAATGCCTTGACTGTCTCAACAACATCTTTCCCGCCATGCGACGTCAAGAAGCCTGATACATTCTCTAGCATGACCATTTTGGGTAAATCGTTCGCAAGCTTTTTTTGCTCAAGAATCTTTAAAACAGCGTGAAGCGTTCCTGACTCTTCCCCTGCAAGCCCGGCTCTGGCTCCAGCCACGGATAAGTCGGTACAAGGGAATGAAACCGTATAAAGGAAAACGTCTTCTGGAAGAAGTTTTTCAGGTTCAGCCGCTACCTTCCAGATGTCTTCCAGATGGAAATGATCATCACCATAGTTTTCCACATAAGTGCTCATTTTATCGGCAGAAATATCGTTGGCCCATATACATTGCCAACCAGAGCCCTCAAGCCCTTCCCGCACTAATCCCACCCCAGCAAAAAACTCCGCAAATCTCATTTTTCAGCTAGCCACCAATCTGTTGAATTCGTCTAAAAGACTATCATTTCTACTGTATATTTCAGGGTCTTCCCCGATCATGGTGGGAAGGCTCAGAACGCCATATTCAGCTTTCCGTAGTGGAACATCACCCCCAGTTTAAAGCGCTCCCGGTTTCGGTATCCCCTGGCTTTTATCCTCAGCAGCCTGATCTTGCTGTTAAGTGCCTCCGCATTTCCGTTTGAGACACTGTGTCGCATCGCATTCAGGATCCCGTACAGCCTTTTTCCTATCGTTTTCGCGGCATTTTTCATCATGGGAACGTCACTGTTAGCCGCCAGCGCCAACCATCTCTGCCAGTCACTCCGTCTTTCCTCGCTCCATGGCCTGTTCCAGATATCCTTTGCCAGCTCTTTCAGCGCCCAGCACTGGCTCGTCAGCTTCATCTGTGCACGCAGCCACATCAGCTTTTCCTGCCGGGATTCGGTCATCCACTTATCGCTGTACTGCCACAGGAAGCGGGTTCCTTTTGCCTGGTGTCGGCTTTCAACAGGGAGGTGCGGATGTTCATTCTGACGGGTTTTATCAACTACCTCGCCCAGTTGCTTCGCCACATGGAAGCGGTCAAAGGCGATTTTCTCAACCGCACTGGGTAAGTGGATACGCGCTGCTCTTATATAGCCCGCGTTCATGTCCATTGAGAGCGTTTTGATAGCCAGCAACTGCCCATCAGTGAGCGTGCGAAGATAGCCGGCAAGACTCTCTGTGCCGCGATCATCCGTTAAGGCCAGCGCCCGACCATCGCGATCGGAGATCACCGTTATGTAACGATGTCCTTTTTTAAAGGCGACCTCATCCACATTCATATGACGGGCGGATAATGGCTTTTTTATCCGGGCAAGACCTCGCTTAACTGCCCGGGTCATAATGCCGTCAACCGCATTCCAACTGAGCTTAAGTTGCTTCCTGACAGCATCAACGGTGCTGATTTTCAGCCATGAGAGAACGAACGATTCGAATAGCAACGTATACCGGCTTCCGGGGCCAGCCCACGGAACAGGCAACGTCAGGCAGCCATGCTCCGGACACATAATTCGTGGAACATCGGCTTCAACAATAGTGGTGAACTGGCAGGTATCAAGATGGCGCCATTTACGATGACGGTGATCGTGAACAGAACAGGATTTACCGCAGGTCGGACAGGCTAGCCGGGTGTTTTCAGCGATCTCAATAGTGACAGTAACAGAACCGGCATTTTCATCGAGAGAAAGGGACTTTACCTGCCACGGATCGGACAGGTTGAGAATATGAGCGTAGAGGGACTTTTCGTCCATGGCGGTGACCTCTGGCGATTAAATACACCATTATCATGCCTTCAGCCACCACAACAAGGGAAGACCCATATTTCACCAGATCTAACTTCAAGGATTGTACGTCCATGCTCTTGCACGAAGCCATATGATATCGATTTTCTGAAACGTTGACGTCTGGAAGCACTACCTACAGTTCGGTCATAGTTCGCCCGATAATCTGGCAGCCAGGCGTCAAAAAAGGGTTCTTTAAGTGCGCTACCAGGAATAGCTTTGACGACAAGATCGCGATAATCAGTTGAATAGGAGCAAAAGAGATGATTGACTTCGCAATCCTCCAAAAGCTTGGCTTCACCCGTATTCAGGTGATACTGATATTCGTAAGCGCTCCTCAACGCGGACGACTTTACTTCCCAGCCCTGAAGGTCAGCTCCCGTAACACCATTACCACGTCGCCCTGTAAGAATTGAACCAAACAACTCCCATAAAACCGAGGGAACATGCCCTGCAACTTTCAGGTTATGTGACCTCAACAGATTGATTTTTTCTTCGTCATAGATATGACGAGAATAGAAAACAAAGGCATTATCCAACGTATTACTCATCGCATTCTCCCAGATTAGCCAGGAGACTTTCTGGTGAAACTTCCAGCGCAGCAGCCAGTTTGCATATGTTCAGAAGGCTGATGTTTCTCTGTCCGCGCTCAACAGAACTAACATATGTCCGATCAAGTTGAGCTCGCTCAGCCACCTGTTCCTGGCTTAACTGTAGCTCAATCCTTAACCTGTACATTTTCTTACCAAAGGCTTTTAAAATTAGCTCTTCTGACATTTACGTCTCCCATTTAACAGAGAGACATGATCAATATCCTGATGACTATGAGTCCACGGACTATAAGTCACATCACGCATAAATTATGGCGGAGGAAGGTCACTTTCCCATAAAAAAATCCGCAAGGGCCGCTTGCGGATCTCGGTTTAAAAACCGTGACGGTTATTCATCCTTCACCACTATCAGCGGTTCAATATCACTCTCTTTCTTCACCACCAGCGTATCATCCCCGCGCAGGCAGGTTCCGCCGTAGTTACCGCCAACGGTAAAGGTACAGACCTGAATGTACTTACCGTCAACGTTCGGCAGGCACCACAGCTGCTGGTAGATGTTTTTGCGATCGACAAACTTGCCGCTGGATTTATCCAGCAGTTCATCCTGTGAGCTGATCAAATCAATATTGCTGCCGCAGCGTCCGGCAATCGGTTTGACGGCATAACCGGTCTGCTTCAGCAGGTCGTTAACGTCAAAATCAGTATCGAGCAGATAACGGTGGTTCGGGAAGAGTTGCCACAACACCGGCAAAATCGCCTTGTTGCCCGGGATCACCGTCCACAGCGGTTCGAATACCAGCACTTCCGGGCGCAGCAACACATCAATCAGACGAACGTCACCTTCGGGGTGTCCGGTGCGGATCGGTACGGCAGCGTACTCCGTTTCGCTTACCTCGCGGATCTGCTCGATCGCCGTCTCCCACGCCCAGGTTTTCCACACGCAGTTGACGTGGCGACCTTCATCATCGATCAACTGCCCGGCTGTATCCCAGCTTAGCGCGCTAAGCCCATGCAGAATTTTGGTTTCAAATCCGGCCTGCATCAGTGAACGCTGAATGAAGAGCGCGTGATAATCCTCTTCAACATCGTTGTCCTGCATGATGTGCACAAACGGACGCGCATGGCTGTGTTTCCACGCACCGGTAAGTTCTTCCAGCAAACCTTCCGCCGGGTTGTGCCCGGTACCGCGATAGCCGTGTTTCACCCACTCCTCAAGGATCAACCCACCCTCCGTATGGCAGGACGCGGAATCAGCGTTGTACTCATAGACCTTAATACCGCGCTCATCCATACAGAAATCCATACGACCGGTGATCATATGGTGGCGACGCCATTGCCAGGAGAGGCGCAGGCGAGGCCAGAGGATTTTGGGGATGTCGAAAAGTGCCAGTAAGTTATCGTCTTTCAGCACCTTATCGGTCGCGTGCAGGTACATCAGGTGCAGTTCGTTGGTCGCTTTGATCAGCTCCTGCTCGGCGCTTTCCGTAATGGTGAAATACTGGCACGGGTCTTTATTGATAACATGACCGTTCGCGCGCACGTAAGCCTGCTGCAGTGCATCAGCTTCGTTGAGCCATTTCCCGTCGAACTGGCGTCTGTTTTTGAGCCGCGCACCGCTAATTTTCAGCAATTCACCGTCGATTTCCGGCTGCGGAATGCTGTGCTCAACGTCATCGGTCTGAAGCATCCAGCCAAGAATTTCGGTGTCGTTAAAGGTGTCATGGATTGTGTAACAGCCGTTCTCAACGCTCAGTTTCAGCTCACGCGTCCACTGCTGCCCCAGCGGGAGCGGTGAGTGAATAACGTTCTGCTCCGCAATACGTACTTTATCGCCCAACAGCTGGGTGATCACCGCCACGTGGCCGGTTTCGTGGAACTCGCCGCCCTTTTGCCAGATAAGCAGTGCCCCGGCGCGCGGTGCGCGTTTTGAGCCATTGGCAAATGCCTGTAACGGCAGGATGTTATCGTTCACCACTTCACGCAAAAAGCGCAGCGAGAAGATTTCCCACGCCATGCCGACGTCGGTAAAGACAAAACCATAGTTGAGGAACAGGAAACGGCGCGCAAACTCAACACACTGCCATTTATGGCCCATGTATTCGTTGCCGATATAGCTTCGGAAATCCGCATCTTCCGGGTAGCTACGCGGATCAAGGCTGCCGTAATCTGAAGAGTAAATCGCCACGCCACCCGGCGCATAGCCTAACAACGTCCCGAACGGTGCGTCACTGCTTAACTTTCCTTTACGCATGTATCCAACCTAAAAAGGCAGGCGGCAATTTTTTGAAAGGTTGTTGTCGTCTGCACGTTGCAATTAACCAGACAGAGGTGGCGTTATCATACACCGCCCCCTTCCATTACGCTCGCATCGTTAAACGGTTCATCTATCTCCTGCTACACTGCCTCAACACATCACTAAAAAGGCAGGCCAACATGTCAGACAACACTTACCAGCCACCGAAAGTGTGGGAGTGGAAAAAGAACAACGGCGGCGCGTTCGCCAATATCAACCGTCCAGTCTCCGGCGCGACACACGAGAAAGTCCTGCCAGTCGGCACGCACCCGCTGCAGCTCTATTCGCTGGGGACACCAAACGGCCAGAAAGTGACCATCATGCTCGAAGAACTCCTGGCGCTGGGCGTGACGGGAGCGGAGTACGATGCATGGTTGATCCGCATCGGCGAGGGCGATCAGTTCTCCAGCGGTTTTGTGGACGTGAACCCGAACTCGAAAATACCGGCACTGCGTGACCACTCCACAACCCCGCCAACGCGCGTGTTTGAATCCGGCAGTATTCTGCTTTACCTGGCAGAAAAATTTGGTCATTTCCTGCCCAAAGATCCGGCTGGCCGTACTGAAACCCTGAACTGGCTGTTCTGGTTGCAGGGCGCTGCGCCTTTCCTCGGCGGCGGATTCGGCCACTTCTATAACTATGCGCCGGTGAAGATTGAGTACGCAATTGACCGCTTTACGATGGAAGCCAAACGCCTGTTCGATGTGCTGGATAAGCAACTGGCACGCAGTCGTTACGTGGCAGGTGAGGAATATACCATCGCCGATATGGCTATCTGGCCGTGGTTTGGCTGCGTGGCGCTTGGCAGTGTCTATAACGCCGCCGAGTTTCTGGATGCAGAGAAGTACACCAACGTACAGCGCTGGGCCAAAGACGTAGCGCACCGCCCTGCGGTGAAGCGCGGGCGCATCGTTAACCGCACCAACGGTGAGCTAAGCGAGCAGCTACATGAACGCCATGCGGCGAGCGACTTCGATACCCATACCGAAGACAAACGTCAGGCGTAATCCCCCACCGGGCGGTTCTCCGCCCGGTTAACCACCGAACGTCGCAGAATGCTTCTGCGGCATAGCGATGGACGTTGAGGGCATGTTTGGCCTAATGGTCAGAACAGTAATGCTGGCAGTATCCTGAAGGCTTATCTCGACCTGAGTGAAGCCGGATATAACCCTTACAGCAGTTACAAAGGAACTGTCATGAAATTGATTAAAACTACGCTGATCATCAGCACATTAATTTTTTCTGCCTCAGGCATGGCGATTGATAAAACCGCAGGTGGCGCAATTGCAGGTGCGGCCATTGGCGCGGCAGTGGGCAAAGACGTGAAATCCACCGTTGGCGGTGCCGTCGTGGGTGCCGGTACTGGCGCAATGTTCAAGAGCGGCGACAAAGGTAAAGCGGCGCGTAAAGGTGGTGCCGTGGGTGCTGCCGTGGGTGCGGGTGCGGCAGCAATTACCGGTAAAAGCGTGCTGAAAGGCGCAGCTGTCGGAGCAGGTTCCGGTGCGCTGATTGGCGAAGCAACGCACTAATACATAGTGCCGGGCGGCACCGCGTTCGCCCGGCCTGTAAGCCGTATTTCACCTTCCCTCTATATTCCGCCCTTTCAGAACAGAAAATTAATGGTGATCGTCATACTGATGTTCAATCACCATACCTTCCGCCACGCTGGCAACATGACGCGCACGTGGGTGATAAACCGGTGCAGGTGCGACATAGGTGGTCTGCGACGGTGCAGGCGCAACGCTCACCGCCTGTGGAACCGTGGTGGATGACGGCACAATCACCACTTTATAACCGCTCGGAACATCCACGGTAACGCTCTGAGCCAGCGCAGAATTTGCCATAGCCAACCCTGCCAGGGCAGCAAGTAAAATAAAGAGACTTTTCATAAAATGTATTATTCCTGGGATAACTAAGAAATATCAGCATGCCAAAGAAATCTTAAGCCCAGATTAATATTCATTATTTGTAATGTGCAGAAAATGCCAAATTTATTGTTACATTATAATAAGGAAATAATCATTCAGACCGGATAAGGCACAATACAAAATTTCCTGTGTAAATCGGGCAATACAGTATAATTCTCAGTACAGGTTATTCAGTGCAAACGTCGGCCAATATTGGATCTCCCTGCCGATATTTCCCTTAACGCAAATTAGCCTATTTTTTCAACACAATATTTACAAGCTCGGGTAAACTGGCAAAAATCATTCTTTTTTCCGAAGAATCCTTACATGTCAGAACAGGCGCTAAAACAACAGATCCAGAATCTGAAAAAGCATAACGCCCGGCTTGTCAGGCTGGCGCGTGACGCCCGCAGTAAACTCAACGCCGCGCTTGACGGCACAGGTCTGTGTTTGTGGCAGCTCGATGTGCCGACGGGAAAACTGATTATTTATAACCGTCGCTGGGGATCAATGCTCGGCTATCAGCCAAAAGAGCTGAGCGCACAATTTGAGGTCTGGCGCGAACATCTCCACCAGGATGATAAACAGCAGGTGCTGGAGGCGTTCTATGACCACCTGCAGGGGAAAACGCCTTTCTACGAAGCGTTGCATCGCATGCAGAATAAAAACGGCACTATCACCTGGGTGCTGGATCGCGGGCGCGTCAGCGAATGGGACGCGCACGGCAACCCGCTTAAGGTCACTGGCACACACATCGACATGACTAAAGAGAAGCAGTACGAGGAACAGCTCGCGCAGCTTGCCAACCACGATCCGCTCACCGGCCTTGCCAACCGCCATGCCTTAGTCAAACATTTCGCAACGCTCAAAGAGCACGGCCCGCTCTGCGTCGCGTTTATCGACCTGGATGATTTTAAAGCGGTTAATGATGCGTTCGGCCACCGCAGCGGCGATGAGCTGCTCATTCAGCTCAGCCAGCGCCTGCGCGCAGGCTGCCCGGAAGGGACGATTGTAGGACGCCTGGGCGGAGATGAATTTGTCTTACTGCTCCCCTTTCCCCTCGCCAGTTTGCTGATCAACAGCACGGCGCATAACTGCCTGCGCGCAGCACTGCAACTCTTCGAGCTGGATAACGGTCAGGCACAGGTCGGGGCATCAATTGGGATCGACGAAGTGCAGCCGCAGGATGATTTTGTGAACGCACTGCGGCGTGCGGATCAGTCGATGTACCAGATTAAACACACCGGTAAAAACGGTGTGGCGATTGGGACAACGCTGATTTCGGTTTCCCGCACGGGAACGGACAGGTGAAAAAAGGCCGCACAAGGCGGCCTTACGGGGAACAGAAAATCAGAAGGAAACCCAGTCGTCCGGGGTGCTTGTACGGGTATCGGCTGCGCGCGCAGGCGTTTTAAGCGGTGCGGCAGTGACCACGTTCTGGGGTTCCTGAGCCGAGAGGCGGAATTTTTGCACGGAGCGTTGCAGTTCTTCCGTCTGGCGTTCCAGCGCAGAAGCCGCAGCGGAAACTTGCTCCACCAGCGAGGCGTTTTGCTGGGTGACACCGTCCATCTGGCTGATGGCCACGCCGACCTGCGAAATGCCTTTGCTTTGCTCTTCCGACGCAGATGCAATCTGCTTCATGATAGTGGTGACTTCGGTCACAGCACGCAGAATGGCCTCCATCGTGGTACCCGTGTCGTTCACCAGCTTCGCCCCCTGCTCGACGCGGGAAACGGAATCAGCAATCAGCCCTTCGATCTCTTTTGCCGCGTTTGCACTGCGGCTTGCCAGGTTACGCACCTCGCCTGCCACTACGGCGAAACCACGCCCCTGTTCACCCGCTCGCGCTGCTTCTACCGCGGCGTTGAGGGCCAGAATATTGGTCTGGAAGGCGATGCTGTTAATCACGTTGGTAATTTCAGCAATTTTCCTGGAGCTATCGGAAATACCGCTCATGGTGGTCACCACATCATCCACCAGCGAGCCGCCACGGCTGGCCGTCGTGGAGGCGACATCCGCCAGCTGGCTGGCCTGACGCGCACTTTCCGCATTCAGCTTCACCGTGGCCGTCAGTTGCTCCATGCTGGCGGCGGTCTCTTCCAGCGCGGCGGCCTGCTCTTCGGTACGGGAAGAGAGATCGTTGTTACCGCTGGAGATCTCCGTCGCACCGCGCCAGATATTTTCACTGCCGGAACGGATGGTGCTGACCGCTTCACGCAGGCTGTCCTGCATGGCGCTGAGCAGAGGAACCAATTGTCCCACGCAGTTGCGGCCAAACGATTCAATCGGATGGCTGAGATCGCCCTGTGCAATCTGGCTGAACTGATGGCGGATGCGATTCAGCGGTTTCACCAGCATCGCAACCAGGTAGCGGTCGGTGAAGAGCAGGATCAACAGGCCGATGATGGTGGCGGTGATGATAACCGTGCGGGTCACGTTGGTCAGGCTGTCCACCACCACGCGGGTGCTGTCGAGTCTGTCACCTGCGGCTTTGTTAAAGCTCTCTGCTGCTGCTCCGAATGCACGGCTCAGCGGCGGCGTGACGTTATTGGCCTGCTGACGATAGCCATCCAGCGACGCCTGCTGTGCCTGCTGCATCTGCGGTGTAATACCCTGATCGAGCAACGCCTGCCAGGTACTGATCACCTGCGCGGAAACCTGTTCATCCATCGGGCCTGGTGAGATAGCCTTCATCTCTTCAAGCTTTTTACTCATGTTGTTCAGCGCCTGCTGAGCAGAAGCCAGGTCTGGCGTACCGCCAGCGGCTTTGGTTTCCATCGCACGGCTCAGGCGTGTGACGAAACGGAAGTACTGATCGTTACCCTGGCTGAGCACCGTCATCTGCTGAACCAACTGACGATCAACCTCATTGCCATCGGAAACCCGGGACAGAGACCAGGAGCTATACAGGCCGACGCCCGCCCACATTAAACAAAAGATCCCCAGTATCGTCAGCATGACGAAGCGGATCGTGAAATTACGAAGCATCTGCATAAGAACATTCCTTGCCGTGAGGGTTAATTCGCCCAGAGGCGAGTCTTACCCTCGTTATCGGCAGGAAGCGAAGAAAATATAACCTTTTGTGATAATTTTTGGCTTTGCGGAAAATCGTGGCAGCCAGGCACGCCATCGCTTATCGCCATGAAATGTGATTTGATAAGAACAGAATGAAAACGCTGTTTCGAAAATTCATCGACAAGAAAGGAGACATCATGTCCTGGCACCCTTACACCGGCCGCTATGAGAATATGCAATACCGCCACTGTGGAAAAAGTGGCCTGCGCCTGCCTGCGCTGTCGCTTGGTTTGTGGCATAGCTTTGGTCACGTCCAGCCTCTCGACGCCCAGCGTGCGCTGCTGCGTAAGGCCTTCGATCTCGGCATTACCCATTTCGACCTCGCCAATAACTACGGCCCACCGGCAGGTAGCGCAGAAGAGAATTTTGGCCGTCTGCTGCGGGAAGATTTTGCCGCATATCGCGACGAGCTGATTATCTCCACCAAAGCGGGCTACGATATGTGGCCAAGGCCGTACGGTTCAGGTGGTTCACGCAAATACCTGCTCGCCAGTCTCGACCAGAGCCTGAAGCGCATGGGCGTGGAGTATGTTGATATTTTCTATTCCCACCGCGTGGATGAAAACACGCCGATGGAAGAGACTGCCGCTGCGCTGGCGCACGCCGTGCAGAGCGGAAAAGCGCTGTATGTGGGTATTTCCTCCTACTCCACGGAACGCACGCAAACAATGGCTGAGCTGCTGCGGGAGTGGAAGATTCCGCTGCTTATCCACCAACCGTCCTACAACCTGCTAAACCGCTGGGTAGACAAAACCGGACTGCTGGATGCGCTGGAAGCAAACGGTACGGGCTGCATTGCGTTTACCCCACTGGCTCAGGGATTGCTTACCGGAAAATATCTGAACGGTATTCCTGAAGGTTCGCGTATGCAGCGCGAAGGTAAGAAGGTACGCGGCCTGACGGAAAAAATGCTGACTGAAGCTAACCTCACTAGCCTGCGTCTGCTGAATGAGATGGCGCATGCCCGTGGGCAGACAATGGCGCAGATGGCGCTGAGCTGGCTGCTGAAAGATGAGCGCGTGACGTCAGTGCTGATTGGTGCGAGTCGGCCGGAACAACTGGAAGAGAATGTTCAGGCGCTGGATAACCTGCGCTTTACCGAAGATGAGCTGGAACGGATTGATCGGCATGTTGCGGATGGCGAATTGAATTTATGGCAGGCGTCGTCGGATAAATAAGGTGCGGCCTTTCACCCTCTCCCCTGTGGGGAGAGGAATAAGGTGTGTGTATTTACTTCTTACTGATCTTATCCAGATACCCCATCGCAAACGCCGACAGCACAAATGTCAGATGGATAATCACATACCACATCAGCTTATTATCCGGGACATTCTTCGCATCCATAAACACGCGCAACAAGTGGATAGAAGAGATTGCCACAATCGAAGCCGCCACTTTATTTTTCAGTGACGAAGCATCCATTTTACCCAGCCAGCTGAGCTTCTCTTTGTGCTCAGAGATATCGAGCTGGGAGACGAAGTTCTCATAGCCAGAGAACATCACCATTACCAGTAATCCCCCCACCAGCGACAACAGCACCAGGATCAAATCCGCTTCGGCAATGGAAAAGATGTCAGGCAAGACGTGAAAAATTTCCTGGAAGAACTTAATGCACAGTGCGACCAGTGCCAGGGAAAGGCCAAAATAGACGGGAGCCAATAGCCAGCGTGAGGCGTACATTGCATTTTCAAAAAAGCGTTCCATAGTGTCCTGTCTGCAAACGAAACCAGCGCGCAGTATATCTCAACGACGCTCACTGTTTGCAACAACTAACCAACAAAACACCTACACATCGTCAGGGTTTACCTCTGGACGTGCGTACTCCGGCCAGACCAGCACCACCAGCTCCGGGTAGGCTTCCAGACTGAACTCACGAAAACATTGACGCAGGTTTAATACGTCTAAATCAGAATACGAAACTTTCTCACCATTCAGACAGCGCTTCTTGATATTGTCATAATATTTATAGACAGCAGAATTCAGGTCGCTGCAGCGGCGTTGCGCCTCAAACAGACCCGGCGTGTCATTAATTTCCGACATCTTCATTCGCTTTATTGTCGCGTGCAGAAAATCGATATATTCATGGTTCACCCGCCAGTACCAAACCGGCGTCACCGAGTTCATCAAAACGGAGAAATGGTCTTCACCTTCCTCTTTTGTCATCAGTTCAGGTTGCGGGGGCTCACTGGCGTCTTTCGACACTTTTGTTTTATTGAACTCTTGCATCAATAAAAGAACGCCAGCGGTCAATAATAGTAATGTAATGACCGTAAAAAAAATACTGTTCATGGGTAGGCTCCATTTTTTTTGATTTTAAAATTGCCTCATGTTATTGTCAACGAATCTCACGCCTTTACCAACCCCACCCCGTTGAAATTAAAGGAAATTAAAAAATGCTTCCCGACAATCTCGTTCCGGCTAAGTACCGCATTGCGCCTGTGGAACAGCAACCGACGGAAGCAGAAAAAGAGGTTAATTTCACTAAGGGAAAAAGAAAGCTCTCTGATTTTGAGCCCGACATATTAATTGGTGTCTCCCGTACCGGGAAATCCCGTAATATGTTGCTGGAAGAGCATGATCGCCATATAAAAGACCGTTTATTTCGCGCTGTAAAAATTGAAGCCTTTGTACACCTGCTGGATGACCTGCAGGCCGAAGGTGAAATAGATGCCCAGAAACTAAGTCAAATAATGGCTGAAAAAACCAAAGAAATAAATGAAGCGGGCAATGAAATTTGGCTTAATCTAATTACTCGCGAAAAAAACAGCCCCATTTTTTATGACCTCGGGGAAGATTAACGTGAAAGAAGTTAACGATAACAACGTATATTTGACTTTAGATGACAAAAAAAGTGATGAGTTTATCTTAGAGCAAAATCTCGATGCGTTGAGAAACACAAAAAACGCCGAGATGACGCGTATTACGCAAGACCTGATATCCATTCCTGCGACGCTGGTACGCCTGAAGTGGCAGAACCGCCGTGAAATTTATTCTTTACAGGTTAAGGAAGAGATTTACGGTGCAGTGATTAATGCCATTATCGAACAACGTCCGGAGCTGAAGGAGAAGCTCCTGGGGCGGCTGGAGGCCAATTATCAGTATCTGCTCGCCAGAGAAACCGCCACCCTGCGCCTGACGCGCAAACTGTCCGACGGCGAGTATCGCACGTCAAATGTCACCTGTGTCGCGCTCAATGAAGATGCGCATGCCGGGGAAGAAACAAAAAACTAATTCAGTACGTGCAAAAAAAAAGCTGACTTTCGCCAGCTCTTCATTTTATTTCGCGGCCGCTCTCTCTTCACCGACCAGACCAATCTTCAGATACCCCGCCTGATGCAGCGTGTCCATTACCTTCATCATGGTTTCGTAATCGACGGTTTTATCCGCGCGGAAGAAAACGGTGGTGTCTTTCTTACCACCGGTAAGCTGCTCCAGTGCCGGAATGACCGATTCATCCGTCACCGGGTCGTTACCCAGGAACATGGATTTATCCGCTTTCACCGACAGATAGACAGGCTTTTCCGGGCGCGGCTGCGGCTGGCTGGAGGAGGCGGGAAGATTCACCTTCACATCCACCGTCGCCAGCGGCGCAGCAACCATGAAGATAATCAACAGAACCAGCATGACGTCGATAAACGGCGTCACGTTGATTTCATGCATTTCACCGTTATCGTCCAGATCTTCATTAAGACGCATTGCCATAGTGGATTAACCTGCGCGCAGTTTGGACGCAGCGTGTACCGGTTTAGCAGCGCTGGCATTCAGGTCAAGATCACGGCTTTGCAGCAGCAAAACCTGCGCGGCGACGTCACCGAGAGTCGCCTTGTAGCTACCAATCATACGCGCGAAGATGTTATAGATAACCACTGCCGGAATTGCCGCAACCAGACCGATAGCCGTCGCCAGTAGCGCTTCGGCGATACCCGGTGCCACCACGGCCAGGTTTGTCGTTTGAGTCTGCGCAATGCCGATAAAGCTGTTCATGATGCCCCAGACCGTACCAAACAAGCCGATAAACGGAGAAATCGCACCGATAGTTGCCAGATAACCATTACCACGGCCCATGTGACGACCCACGGCTGCAACGCGACGTTCCAGACGGAAACCAGTACGATCTTTAATACCTTCGTTATCTTCACTGCCTGCGGAAAGTTCCAGCTCGTTCTGCGCTTCGTTAACTAACAGAGTGGTCAGGCTTTTCGGGTGGAAGGATGAGGTTATATCAGAAGCCTGATCCAGAGAGCGGGCTTCGGCCAGCTGCTGTTGCTCGCGCTTGAGGCGACGCTTCTGCGCGAGAAGCTCGGCACTCTTGCTGAAGAAAATAGCCCAGGTGACAACGGACGCCAGAATCAGGCCGATCATCACAATCTTAACCACGATGTCAGCATGCTGATACATGCCCCAGACGGAGAGATCCGCCTGCATCAAATTATTACCCACTCTGTATCTCCAGGACGCAAATCACAAAATCTGAGCGTAATGATATCAAAACACCATCGAATTGATAGTGGTTCTCATTAGTATTTACATGCTGCCGCCATTTACGCTCACTTTCATTGCGCTTACGCAGTAAAAATTGCTTATGCGTATTATTCATAAAATTTTCTGCTTATTCGATAAGCATCCGGGTGCACAATGTTACAATCGTGGTAGTCTGGACGTCCAGACGTATAAAAACAGGGTTAGCGAACATGACAAAGAAGCATCTTGATACCACGCTGGTACAGGCCGGGCGCAGTAAAAAATACACACTGGGATCGGTCAACAGCGTGATTCAACGCGCCTCCTCGCTGGTGTTTGATACCGTTGAGGACAAGAAAATTGCCACGCGTAACCGCGCCAGCGGTGGGCTGTTTTATGGCCGTCGTGGCACGCTAACCCATTTTTCATTGCAGGAAGCCATGTGCGAGCTGGAAGGTGGCGCGGGCTGCGCCTTGTTCCCGTGCGGTGCAGCAGCGGTGGCCAATACCATTCTGGCGTTTGTCGAACAGGGTGACCATATCCTGATGACCAACACCGCCTATGAGCCAAGCCAGGATTTCTGTACCAAAATCCTCAGCAAGCTCGGCGTGACGACCAGCTGGTTTGATCCGCTGATTGGTGAGGGTATCGCAGAACTTATTCAGCCAAACACACGCATCGTATTCCTGGAATCCCCGGGTTCTATCACGATGGAAGTGCATGACGTTCCTGCCATCGTGAAAGCCGTGCGCAGCAAAGCACCGGAAGCGATCATCATGATCGACAACACCTGGGCGGCGGGCGTGCTGTTTAAAGCGCTGGAATTCGACATTGATATCTCTATTCAGGCGGCAACGAAATACCTGATTGGTCACTCCGACGGCATGATTGGCACGGCAGTGTCCAACGCCCGTTGCTGGGATCAACTGCGCGAAAATGCCTATCTGATGGGTCAGATGGTCGATGCCGATACCGCCTACATGACCAGCCGCGGTATTCGTACTTTGGGTGTGCGTTTGCGTCAGCACCATGAAAGCAGCCTGAAGGTGGCCGAGTGGCTGGCACAGCATCCTCAGGTTGAACGGGTCAACCATCCGGCGCTCCCGGGCAGCAAAGGCCATGAATTCTGGCAACGTGACTTTACAGGTAGCAGCGGGCTGTTCTCATTTGTTCTTAAAAAAAGGCTGAATAATGACGAGCTGGCCCAGTATCTGGATAATTTTACCCTCTTCAGCATGGCCTACTCGTGGGGCGGGTTTGAATCCCTGATCTTGCCTAACCAGCCAGAACAGATCGCAGCCCTGCGTCCGGGTGGCGAAGTGGATTTCAGCGGAACACTGATCCGTCTGCATATTGGTTTAGAAAATGTGGACGATTTAATTGCGGATTTGTCGGCAGGATTTGAGCGTATCGTGTAAAGTGCTGGCTGAAAATGTACTCCTGGACGCTTTTGTGGACACTGCAAGCAGAAAAGTCTGCATGAGTTGCGCCCACG
This sequence comes from Enterobacter cloacae, assembly GCA_014169315.1. NCBI lineage: Bacteria > Pseudomonadati > Pseudomonadota > Gammaproteobacteria > Enterobacterales > Enterobacteriaceae > Enterobacter > Enterobacter cloacae. The sequence continues at coordinate 3,840,709 of AP022133.1, forward strand.
ATCAAACCCAGCGAGTATAATTGGGAGTACAATCACGTCATATCTGCTGTCCCACAGGAAAGTCCATGGCTGTTATTCAAGATATTATCGCAGCGCTCTGGCAACACGATTTTGCCGCGCTGGCAGACCCTCACGTCATAGGTATCGTCTATTTCGTGATGTTTGCGACCCTGTTCCTGGAAAATGGATTGCTGCCAGCCTCGTTTTTACCCGGCGATAGCCTGCTTTTGCTCGCCGGAGCGTTAATCGGTAAAGGTGTCATGGACTTCACGTCGACGATGGTGATCCTTACCTCTGCAGCCAGTCTGGGCTGCTGGCTGAGCTATTTGCAGGGCCGTTGGCTCGGAAACACGCGCGTCGTGAAAAGCTGGCTGGCGCAGTTGCCACATAAATATCATCAACGTGCGACCTGCATGTTTGACCGGCATGGCCTGCTGGCACTGCTGGTCGGGCGTTTTCTGGCATTTGTTCGCACCCTACTGCCAACAATGGCGGGCATCTCCGGCCTGTCTAATCGCCGCTTCCAGTTCTTCAACTGGCTGAGCGCCCTGCTGTGGGTTGGCGTCGTGACCTCACTCGGCTTCGCGCTGAATATGATCCCGTTTGTGAAACATCATGAAGACCAGGTCATGACCTTCCTGATGATTCTGCCGATGTTCCTGCTGGTTGCAGGGCTGGTCGGAACGCTGATTGTGGTGATTAAGAAGAAATACTGCAGCGCCTGATGTAAAAAAGCCGGGGGGTGCTGCACTTACCCGGCCTACACTCTCCCCTTAAGCCCCCTGTATGGTTCTGATGCGCGTGGCATCTTCCCCCGGCGTAACGCCGAAGTAGCGCTTAAACTCCCGACTAAACTGCGACGCACTTTCATAGCCCACCCGCATTGCCGCGGCACTGGCCTTCATGCCATCGTGGATCATCAGCATGCGTGCCTTATGCAGCCGGTAGGTTTTGAGATATTGCAGCGGCGAGGTGCTGGTCACTGATTTAAAATTATGGTGAAACGCCGAAACGCTCATGTTGGCCTCTGCCGCCAGCTGGTCAACGCTCAGGTTTTCCGTGTACTGGCTTTCAATGCGCTTGAGGACGCGGCTGATCAGGCTGAAATGCGTCTGGCGGCTCACCAGCGCCAGTAACGCACCGCCCCCCGGCCCCAGCAGTACATGGTAGAGAATTTCGCGAACGATCTGCTTGCCAAGAATGCGGGCATCCAGCGGCCTGTCCATCACGTCCAGCAGACGCTCAATGGCGCAGAGGATCTCTTCCGATAACGTTGCCGAGTTAATCCCGCTCGCCGCCATCGATGGCTGGAAAAGCTCATCTTCGCCAATCTCCATCAGCAGTTCCTGCAGCTGGAGAATATCAACATTAACGCGAATACCCGCCAGTGGAACCGCCTCTGTCGCGAAAGTTTCACATTCAAAGGGTAAAGGTACTGTCAGCAGCAGGTATTCGTTGGTGTCATAACGGAATACACGCTCATTGATATAGCCAATTTTATGGCCCGAAAAGAGAAAAACGATGCCCGGCTGGTACATCACCGGCGTGCGTGTCCCGGGCTTCGTCCCGTAGAGCAGGCGAATATCTGGCAGCAGATTATCTGGCATCTTTTCTTTATCTATCAGCCTCTTAATCTGAGAAGTTAGCTGAAGACAGATCGCTTCACGGTTCATGTTGAGTTACTCCGGGTACGGTTTCCGACCCTGACAGTGTGCGCAGTTTTCCCCATTTTCTCCAGTGCTCTGTAGAAATGGGCAAGACATCGGCAGGAATGTGCATTGAGAGGATAGCCCCGGCCAGCCACAATGTGCAGCATCAGGTAGCCATCTCGCCACCACGGTTTTTCACCCACTATAGGGAACGAACAATGAACAACTTTATTCTCCACACCCCAACCCGCATCCTGTTTGGTAAAGGCGCTATCGCCGACCTGCGTGCGCAGATCCCGGCTGACGCCCGCGTGCTGATCACCTACGGTGGCGGCAGCGTGAAAAAAACCGGTGTGCTGGATCAGGTGTACAGCGCCCTGCAAGGTCTGGACGTCCGTGAGTTCGGTGGTATTGAGCCGAACCCGTCTTATGAAACGCTGATGAACGCAGTAAAAATCGCCCGCGAAGAGAAAATCACCTTCCTGCTGGCAGTTGGTGGCGGTTCTGTTCTGGACGGGACGAAATTCATCGCCGCTGCGGCACATTATGCCGACGGTATCGACCCGTGGCATATCCTCGAAACCCGCGGCAGCGACATCAAAAGCGCAATCCCGATGGGCTCTGTTCTGACCCTGCCAGCCACTGGCTCAGAATCCAACAAAGGTGCGGTTATCTCCCGTAAAACCACGGGTGACAAACAGGCCTTCATGAACGAACACGTTCAGCCAGTGTTCGCTATTCTGGATCCGGTTTACACCTATACCCTGCCTGCACGCCAGGTGGCTAACGGTGTGGTCGACGCCTTTGTTCACACCGTTGAGCAGTACGTGACCTGGCCGGTAAATGCCAAAATTCAGGATCGTTTCGCAGAAGGTATTCTGCTGACGCTGGTCGAAGAAGGCCCGAAAGCGCTGAAAGAGCCAGAAAACTATGACGTGCGTGCCAACGTAATGTGGGCGGCAACTCAGGCCCTTAACGGCCTGATCGGTTCAGGTGTGCCACAGGACTGGGCAACGCATATGCTGGGCCATGAACTGACGGCTATGCACGGTCTGGATCACGCCCAGACGCTGGCGGTGGTTCTGCCTGCATTGTGGAATGAAAAACGTGACACCAAACGCGCCAAACTGTTGCAGTACGCTGAGCGTGTGTGGAATATCACCGAAGGTTCTGACGATGCGCGCATTGATGCTGCTATCGAAGCAACCCGTAACTTCTTTGAAGCGCTGGGCGTCCCAACGCGCCTCTCCGGTTATGGCCTGGATGGCAGTTCCATCCCTGCTCTGCTGGCAAAACTCGAAGAACACGGCATGACTCATCTGGGCGAGCACGGCGACATTACGCTGGACGTGAGCCGTCGCATCTACGAAGCGGCACGCTAAGCGTTTTTGTCATCCCGCCTTTCGTTTTTTGACATTTCGTCCAGACTTAATGCACATACACCATCGGGGGTTCGCCCCCCGATGGATGGCAAATGAAGGAGGAATAATGGCAAACCAAACCGTAATCAGGCTTCAGGATGGCAACGTAATGCCCCAACTGGGGCTCGGCGTATGGAAAGCCGGTAACGACGAGGTCGTCTCCGCCATTCATAAAGCACTGGAAGTCGGCTATCGGTCAATTGATACCGCCGCCGCGTACAAAAATGAGGACGGCGTGGGTAAAGCACTGGCCAGTGCTGGCATGCCCCGCGATGACCTTTTCATTACCACCAAACTGTGGAATGACGATCAGAAACGCCCCCGCGAAGCCTTGCAGGAGAGCCTGGATAAGCTTCAGCTCGATTTCATCGATCTCTACCTCATACATTGGCCGGTTCCGGCCATCGATCATTATGTGGAAGCCTGGGAAGGGATGATTGAGCTACAGCGGCTTGGGCTGGTGAAAAGCATCGGCGTCTGCAATTTCCAGATCCACCACCTGCAACGTCTGATTGACGAAACAGGTGTTGCGCCGGTTATCAACCAGATAGAGCTACACCCGCTGATGCAGCAGCGTCAGTTGCATGCCTGGAATGCGACCCACAAGATCCAGACCGAATCCTGGAGCCCTCTTGCACAGGGTGGCGAAGGCGTTTTCGATCAGAAAATTATTCGCGAGCTGGCGGATAAGTACGGCAAAAGTCCGGCGCAGATTGTCATTCGCTGGCATCTGGACAACGGCCTGGTGGTGATCCCGAAATCGGTCACGCCCGCGCGCATCGCTGAGAACTTCGACGTCTGGGATTTCCGCCTGGACAAAGACGAGCTGGGCGAAATTGCGAAGCTGGATCAGGGTAAGCGGCTAGGACCCGATCCGGATCAGTTTGGTGGGTAAATAGAAAACCCCGGCTTGCCGGGGTTTTTCTTTTACGCTTTACGCTTCACTGGCTTCTTCGCACTGGAATTGCCGTTCGAACGCTGATGCACAATCGGCGTGTGCTTGGTCAGCGCCGGACGCGTATTGCGGTTCTGACGGCGCGCTTCGCGCATTTCGTCCAGCGTCGGAGCTGGCACCAGACAGTCGCGACGCGAACCAATCAGGTGTTTTTTACCCATCTCTTCCAGTGCCTGGCGGATCATCGGCCAGTTAGCCGGATCGTGGTAACGCAGCAGCGCTTTATGCAGACGACGCTGCTTATCCCCTTTCGGCACCACCACGTCTTCACTCTTGTAACCAATCTTACTCAGCGGGTTCTTGCCGGTGTAATACATGGTCGTCGAGTTTGCCAGCGGTGACGGATAGAAGTTCTGCACCTGATCCAGACGGAAGCGACGCTGTTTCAGCCACAGCGCCAGGTTCACCATATCTTCATCACGCGTACCCGGGTGCGCAGAGATGAAGTACGGGATCAGATACTGCTCTTTACCCGCCTGCTTCGAGTAGGTATCGAACAGCTCTTTAAAGCGATCGTAACTCCCCATGCCCGGCTTCATCATTTTGGACAGTGGGCCTTCCTCGGTGTGCTCCGGGGCAATCTTCAGATAACCACCGACGTGGTGCGTTGCCAGCTCTTTGATGTAGCGCGGATCTTCCACGGCAATATCGTAACGCACGCCAGAGGCAATCAGGATCTTCTTGATGCCCTTCAGGTCACGTGCGCGGCGATAGAGGTTGATCGTTGGCTCGTGGTTGGTGTCCATATGCTCACAAATGCTCGGATAGACACAGGAGAGACGACGACAGGTTTGCTCCGCACGCGGCGACTTACAGCGCAGCATGTACATGTTGGCGGTTGGACCGCCAAGATCGGAGATCACGCCGGTAAAGCCAGGGACCGTGTCGCGAATCGCTTCGATCTCGTTGACGATAGAATCTTCAGAGCGGCTCTGAATAATACGGCCTTCGTGCTCGGTAATAGAGCAGAACGAGCAACCGCCGAAGCAGCCGCGCATAATATTGATAGAGAAGCGGATCATCTCATAGGCCGGAATACGGCTTTTACCGTATGCCGGATGGGGTACACGCTTATACGGCAGCGCAAAGACGCTGTCCATCTCTTCGGTTGAGAGTGGGATCGCCGGCGGGTTAACCCAGATATAACGTTCACCGTGTTTTTGCATCAGCGCGCGTGCGCATCCCGGGTTGGTTTCGTGATGCAGAATACGGGAGGCATGAGCGTAAAGTACCTTGTCGCTTTTGACCTTCTCGAAGGACGGCAGCAGCACATAGGTTTTTTCCCACGGTTTAGGACGCGGAGGCTGAACGACAATAGTTTTCGCTTCGGTTTTCTTCGGCTCAACCGGTTTGTTATCTGCACACGGCAGATCTTCGCCGTATGGATGCGGGATCGGGTCAATTTTGCCCGGCATATCAATGATGCGGGAATCCACCCCGCTCCAGCCCGGCAGTGCCTCTTTGACCATAATCGCGGTGTTACGCACGTCGCGGATGTTGCCTACAGGCTCACCCTGCGCCAGACGGTGCGCAACTTCCACCAGCGGACGTTCGCCGTTGCCAAAGATCAGCATGTCGGCTTTGGAATCTACCAGCACCGAACGGCGCACGGTGTCAGACCAGTAATCATAGTGTGCGGTACGGCGCAGGCTCGCCTCAATGCCCCCGAGAATGACGGGCACATCTTTCCAGGCTTCTTTACAGCGCTGAGTGTAGACCAGCGTGGCACGGTCAGGACGTTTACCCGCCACGTTATCGGCGGTGTAGGCGTCGTCATGGCGCAGCTTACGATCAGCGGTGTAACGGTTGATCATCGAGTCCATGTTGCCAGCGGTGACACCGAAGAACAGGTTTGGCTTACCCAGACGCATAAAGTCGTCTTTGCTGTTCCAGTCAGGCTGAGAAATGATCCCGACACGGAAGCCCTGTGCTTCGAGCATACGGCCACAAATCGCCATGCCAAAGCTTGGGTGGTCGACGTAGGCATCGCCCGTGACCAGAATGATATCGCAGCTATCCCAGCCCAGTAGGTCCATCTCTTCACGGGACATCGGCAGGAACGGAGCCGGCCCAAAACAAGCAGCCCAGTACTGGGGCCAGGAGAAGAGGTCACGATCCGGCTGGATCAGGGAAATTGCGCTCATAATGCTTCCGAAGAAAAAATAAACAAAAGGAGCGGGATTATACGCTGTTACTCCGCCATAAATGAAGAAAAGGATGCACACATAAAACATAAAATCATGGAAGTTGTTAAAATACCGCGCATTGGCAATTTTGGATCATAATATCCACTATATTCTTCCGGTAACCAGCCACCGGAATGTGTTCTGGCACGGAGTTTATTTGTGAAGTTCAATGACTCGTTAAATGTTTCCCAACTGCGGGTGGTGCTCCATCTTTGCGGTTTTTTGGTGCTTCTCTACAGCCTTTCCATGCTGCCTCCAATGGTCATCGCCCTGATAAACAAAGAGCGTAACTTTTTCACGTTTTTAAGCACCTTTTTAACGTTCTTCACTCTCGGCGGCATCGCATGGCGGGCCACACGACACGCCGGAATACAGCTGCGCACCCGCGATGGCTTTGTGATTATTGTTCTGTTCTGGCTCCTGTTTTCATTTATCAGCGCCATGCCAATGTGGCTGGATGATGGGCTGCATCTCTCGTTTGCCGACGCTCTTTTTGAAGGGGTTTCAGGTATCACCACCACGGGCGCAACGGTGATTGGTGACGTCAGTGCCCTGCCGAAATCGTATCTTTACTACCGCGCGCAGCTTAATTTTATTGGTGGCTTAGGGGTTATCGTTCTGGCCGTGGCGGTACTGCCCTTACTGGGGATCGGTGGCATGAAACTGTATCAGTCAGAAATGCCAGGCCCGTTTAAAGAGGAGCGACTCACACCGAGGCTTGCCGATACCGCCCGTACGCTGTGGGTCACCTATCTCATTCTTGGCATTGCCTGTACGCTGGCCTACTGGCTGGCAGGCATGCCCTTCTTCGATGCGCTCTGTCACGGGCTTTCAACCGTCTCTCTGGGCGGTTTTTCGACCCGCAGCGAGAGCATCGGTTTTTATGACAGCAATGCGATTGAAGTTGTCGCTGGCCTGTTTTCACTGCTCTCCGCATTCAACTTTACCCTGTGGTATGTCGTGATTACCAGGCGCACATTCAAACCGATTCGCCGCAGCCCTGAGGTTAAATTCTTTCTGGCTGCCGCTACGGTTATCATCGCGATCACGGCCTGGCAGGTCTGGCATGCGGGGATGTACAACGCCACCGATAGCCTGGTTCACGCCTTCTTTCTGGCCAGCTCAATGATGACGGATAACGGCCTGTCCACGGCCGATTATGCAAAATGGCCCGCTCACACCATCTTCCTGTTGTTGAGTGCCAGCTTTTTTGGCGGCTGCGTTGGTTCAACCTGCGGCGGGATCAAAGCCCTGCGCTTCCTCATCATGTTCAAACAGAGTGTTCAGGAGCTGAACCAGCTGGCACATCCCAGAGCATTGTTGAGCATCAAAGTGGGCAAAAGCGTGGTGAATGAACGCGTTCTGCGCTCGGTGTGGAGCTTCTTCTTTCTCTACGTGATGATCACGGGTCTTTTCGTCTGGATGCTGAACCTGATGGGGTACGATCTGTTTACCTCATTTGCAACCGTGGCGGCCTGCATCAACAATATGGGGCTGGGATTCGGGGAAACGGCATCGACGTTCGGCACGCTAAAAGAAGAGGCCAAGTTGCTGATGTGCGCGGCAATGATTCTGGGTCGACTGGAAATTTACCCGGTACTGATCCTTTGCTCACGTTTCTTCTGGCGGGCATAAGCCATTCCCGGCAAGCCGGGAATGTCACAGGTTACGGCGCGGGGTTCACCAGCATTTGTCCTACGGACCCCCTGTCCATCATCTCCAGCGTCTGGCTGTGGAACAGGAACGGGAAGTGCGGCCACGAAGGCTGGCCATAGTAGACGAGCAGCTCGACCTGTCCATCCACCCAGACGGTATCTTTCCAGCCACGGTCTTCCGGGAAGGGCATCGCACCGTTAACGTTGCGAATAAGGAAGCTTACCCCTTCAATGTGGAACGACTGCGGCATGTCCGAGCGTACCGTCCAGCGCTCCCAGGTTCCCTGCTGTGCGGTGATATCAATGCGCTTGACGTCCCACAACGCACCGTTAATGCCCGGATCATCACCCAGGTGGATCTCACGGCTACGTACCGGCGAACCGCTCATGATCTCCTGCGGCAGCAAGCGCATTGGCAGGCTATCGGTCACCAGTGGCAACAGGCCCGTTGGTCGCAGGGTCAGCACCAGCGTGGAGACCAGAATGCTCGACGGCTCAAAGAAACCACGAATACGGTCAACGATGCTCGCCGCTTCACCGCAGGTGATCGACACTTCATCCCCGTTGGTCATATCAATGAGAATTTCACGGCGTTCACCTGGCGCGAGCGCAAGCTGTTTGACGGAAACCGGCGCAGGTAAAAAGCCCTGATCACCTGCAACCACGTGCAGTGCCCGGCCATCGCTCATCTGCAGCTGATAGCGACGCGAGTTAGAGGCGTTAAGCAGACGCAGGCGCACCCAGCCGCGCGAGACGTCGACATACGGGCTTTGCGCGCCGTTAACCAGCAGCGTGTCGCCGACAAAGCCACCGCTGCCCGGCTCACTGTATTCCGGCGTACCGAAGTTATCCAGACGTTTGTCCTGGATAATGACCGGGAAGTCATCCACACCATAGTGGTTCGGGAGCGGCAGGGATTTGCTGACGTCGTCTTCCACCAGCCACATCCCGGCCAGGCCGTTGTAAACCTGCTGAGCGGTGCGGTTAGGCGTGTTGGCGTGGTACCACAGGGTGGACGCGCCCTGACGAATAGGCAGCACGGGGGCCCAGTCGGCGTTTGGCGACATCATGCGAGCAGCACCACCAATCAACGGCCCTGGTACCTGCAACCCGCTGATGGTCATGGCGACATTTTCGGACGTACGGTTACTGTAGATCAGCTTAACGTCATCGCCATTCCACACGCGAATGGTTGGCCCAAGATAGCGCCCGTTAATCCCCCAGACAGACGCTCGCGTTCCCTGAGTAAACGACCAGTGGCCGCGCTGTAGCGTCAGGAAAAGCGGCTGCCCGCGACGGGATTCAATTAACGGCGGAATGGGCAGCGGCTGTTGCTGCCCGGCGGCGTTGGCTGTCAGCGGTATTGCGCCTGCACAAAGGGCGATCCCCGAAGCCTGAATAAACTGACGCCGACTGAGTGACATATAAGCTCCATCTGAAACGACTAACAACGCGGGAATTCGTTTTCCCTTTTAACGCCGGTTTATACCTTACCGGCGGCTTCTCTCTCTGCGACTTCTTTGTCGAGCAATGCAATATGTTGAGCCATCAGTTCACGGCAGTGTGCTGCCAGCTCGCGTACCTGATCTTTACCGTATTTACTGGTATCCACCGGCGGCAGCATTTCGACAATCACCAGCCCGTTATTCAGGCGGTTAAGATTAATCTTATTAGAAGTATTAGAAACACACACTGGAATAATTGGAACGCCTGCCGCAATTGCTGCATGAAACGCACCCGTTTTGAATGGCAGCAAGCCACGGCCACGGCTACGCGTCCCTTCCGGGAACATCCAGATAGAGATTTTGCGCTTTTTAAAGTGATTCACCACTTCCGCAATGGTGCTGTGCGCTTTTGCACGGTTGTTGCGGTCGATAAGCAGGTTACCGGTAAGCCAGTACAGCTGGCCAAAAAACGGGATCCACAGCAGGCTCTTTTTCCCCACGGTCACCGTCGGTGGCAGAACGATGTTTGCGGCTGTCACCATATCGTAGTTGTTCTGATGGTTAGCGATATAGATGGCGTTACCAAACTGCTCTGCGCCTTCAGGAATACGTTTTTCAACCTTCAGGCCAAATAACGGTGCAAGACGGCCAAACATGTGGCCAAAAGTGGCGACATGCTTCGGATTACGCGGGCTGAACAGGCAATAAATGCAGCCGAAAACACAGACCAGAATGCAATAGATAACGGTAAGAATAAGACGAACAATGTATAGCATAGCGACCTCTGAAGCCCCAACAGCTGACAATTATACTTCACCTGTGGCCAGGTAAGGACTTTATTACGAGCGCGTATTGTTAATCGCAACGCATGAATTAACAACGTTTTTGCGGGAAATTTTACTGAAATACCCCCTCCGGGAAAGAGGGGGTCAGAGCCAGATTACTCTTCGCTGTCGCCCGCGTGGCTTCGCGCAGGAGAGTCAATCTCCACGCGGTCGATGCGCTGCAGGCCGCGCATCAGTGAGCCACGGCGACCGCGCTCACCCACCACTTTCTGCAACTCTTCCGGACGAAGTTTGATTTTACGCTTGCCCACGTGGATGGTCAGCGTACTCTGCGGCGGCAGAATAAAGAGGTGCGCCAGGCCATCTTCGCCTTTTGCCGCTTCCGCCGACGGGATATTGATGATCTTGTTGCCCTTCCCTTTCGACAGTTCCGGCAGGTCGCTGACCGGGAACATCAGCATTCGCCCGGCGGTGGTGATCGCCAGCAGCATGTCGCTCTCGTTCTCAATCACCAGCGGCGTCATGACGTGCGCGTTATCCGGCAGGCTAATCAGCGCCTTACCGGCACGGTTGCGCGACACGAGATCGTTAAAGGTACAGATAAAGCCATAACCCGCGTCGGAGGCCAGCAACAGTTTCTGCTCATCGGCTTCCATCAGCATATGGTCAACCGTCGCCCCCGGCGGCAGCGTCAGCTTGCCGGTCAGCGGTTCACCCTGTCCACGCGCGGAAGGCAGCGTGATGGGGTCAATGGCGTAGCTGCGGCCCGTGGAATCGATAAATGCCACCGGCTGGTTGCTTTTCCCTTTCACTGCCGCTTTGAAGCTGTCGCCCGCTTTGTAGCTCAGCCCAGGCGCGTCGATATCATGCCCTTTGGCACTGCGCACCCAGCCGCTCTGGGACAGCACAATCGTCACCGGCTCTGACGGCTGCATGTCGTGCTCGTTCATCGCCTTCGCTTCTTCGCGCTCGTGCAGCGGAGAACGACGGTCATCGCCAAAGGCATCGGCATCGGCCTGCAGCTCTTTCTTCAGCAGGTTGTTCATCTTGCGTTCGGACGCCAGGATCGCCTGCAGCTGATCGCGCTCTTTTTCCAGGTCGTTCTGCTCACCGCGGATCTTCATCTCTTCCAGTTTGGCGAGATGGCGCAGTTTCAGCTCGAGGATCGCTTCGGCCTGGGTTTCACTAATGCCAAAACGCGACATCAGCGCGGGTTTCGGTTCGTCCTCGGTACGGATGATCTCGATCACTTCATCAATATTGAGGAACGCCACCAGCAAACCTTCAAGGATATGCAGGCGCTTAAGCACTTTTTCCAGACGATGGTTCAGACGACGGCGCACCGTATCGCGGCGGAAAGTCAGCCACTCGCTGAGGATCTCCAGCAAGTTTTTCACCGCCGGGCGACCGTCCAGGCCAATCATGTTCAGGTTGATGCGGTAGCTTTTTTCCAGATCGGTCGTCGCGAACAGGTGGTTCATCACCTGCTCCATGTCGACGCGGTTGGAGCGCGGCACGATCACCAGACGGGTCGGGTTCTCGTGGTCAGATTCATCGCGCAGGTCGTCCACCATCGGCAGCTTTTTATTGCGCATCTGAGCCGCGATTTGCTCCAGCACTTTCGCACCGGAAACCTGATGCGGCAGCGCGGTGATCACCACCGCACCGTCCTCTTTGGTCCACACCGCGCGCATACGCACGGAGCCACGACCGTTCTGGTAGATTTTGCGGATTTCCGCGCGCGAAGTGATGATTTCGGCTTCGGTTGGGTAGTCCGGCCCCTGAACGATATCCAGCAGCTCATCCAGCGAGGTTTTCGGCTGTTCAATCAGGGTGATGGCGGCTTTCGCCACTTCACGCAGGTTGTGCGGCGGGATGTCCGTCGCCATACCAACCGCAATACCGGTGGTCCCGTTCAGCAGGATGTTCGGCAGACGCGCAGGCAGCATTTTCGGCTCCTGCATCGTACCGTCGAAGTTTGGCACCCAGTCGACGGTTCCCTGACCCAGCTCACCCAGCAGCACTTCAGCATATTTAGACAGACGGGATTCGGTATAACGCATCGCCGCGAAGGATTTCGGATCATCCGGCGCACCCCAGTTCCCCTGCCCGTCGACCAGCGGGTAACGGTAAGAGAACGGCTGAGCCATCAGTACCATCGCTTCGTAGCAAGCGCTATCACCGTGCGGATGGTATTTACCCAGCACGTCACCGACGGTACGGGCGGATTTCTTGAACTTGGCGCTGGCGCTCAGCCCCAGCTCAGACATCGCATAGACGATGCGACGCTGGACGGGCTTCAGGCCATCACCGATAAACGGCAACGCCCTGTCCATGATGACGTACATGGAGTAGTTCAGGTAGGCGTTTTCCGTGAATTCATGTAGCGCGAGGCGCTCTGCCATATCGCTCATTACGTGTGATTCCTCAACTCAGAAACCGATGGGTTTCAGGCAATATTGCCGCAGATACTACCCTATCTGCCGTGTTGAGTCACAAAGAAAAAGGGCCGCTTAAGCGGCCCTTTCTGGTGCATAGCAGATACGCATTACCGATATTTAATTTATTAGCGTTTCTTTTTACGTTTAAATAATCAGCAGCGTTTACTGCTTAATGTGATAAATAGCAGGTTAATTATTTGGCCTTATCGTTACGCTTTTCCATGATGAAAAACCTCATTCAGGGAAAATAGATGAGCCATCTTATTTATTTAACGCTTGAGGGTGAGATTCAGGGAAAAATTTCTGCTGGCTGTGGTTCGCAAGCCTCCATCGGCAACCGCTATCAACTGGGGCGTGAAGACGAAATTCAGGTCTTCAGCCTGACGCAGGTGGAAAGCGGCTCGCCGGGTGGCATTCACCACCATGGGCTGAATTTTTGCAAACTCCTGGATAAAAGCTCTCCGTTACTTTGCAATGCCATTAATAATAATGAACGCCTGAAGATGACGTTTGATATTTACCGAACAAATAGATATGGGCGACTGGAGAAATATTATCTTATCGAACTTCGTGGCGCGACGATGCAGTCCATTCATCAGCAATACAGGGGAGATAATTTACATTACGAATATATTTCGGTGAATTACGATTATATCCTGTGTCGCCATCTGATAGCCGGTACCGAGTTTGACTACCTGCTGACGCCGGAAAATTACGGCCGTCTTTTTCCGGTAGTGCAGAAAATGCGGCTTCCGCCAGAGCCACCGGAGCGTAAGGTGACGCTGGTGCTGGGCGTGTTCTTCGACGGCACGGGCAATAACGCGGTAAACACGCAAAGCATGCTCGAGACGCTTCAGGCGCAGCACTATGATATCGATAACCTGGACGCGGAAAGCATTCTTGCCAGAAATGCGTCAGAGAAGATGGGGGTTAACGGCATTGGGGCAGGCAGCTATCTGGGGTACTACACGAATATCTACTGGCTGAATGAGTTGTATGAGCAAAAATTTCCACCAGAAGGCTGCTACATTCAGGGTTTTGTCTATGTTGAAGGAATAGGCACTCGGGCAGGTGAACCCGATGACCCGATAGGACTGGGGCTGGGAACCGCAGAGACGGGGATTATTGCTAAAACCGACGACGCGGTTAAGCAACTGGCTAAAGTGATAGATGCCACCTTAACGTTGCTGAAAGGGAAGTTTGTCGTCGAGAATCTGCTGTTTGATATCTTTGGCTTCAGCCGGGGCGCAGCCGCAGCCCGTCACTTTGCTAATCGTGTACAGACTGAAGACATGGCAATTACTAAGGCCATATTGAAAGGAATGGCCGAGTACAGCTATCGTGGAAAACCTGCAGGTCATACCCGTTTTCTCGGCATTATGGACACCGTGGCCGCAGTCGGCACGGTAGCGAACGGTCTGGATCCACACAGCGCCGATACAGGCAGCGTCAATATCGCTCTGCGTCCCGGCGTGGCGCAGAAGGTGTTTCACATCACCGCCGGACATGAATGCCGCTATAACTTCGCCCTCAACAGCGTCGTTCCCGCCTGGCCGGAGCTGGAACTTCCCGGCGCGCATTCTGATATCGGCGGTGGCTATCTGCCGCAGCTTCGCGAGGATCTCTTTCTGACCCGCCCGCAGGTTGAAACGCTGCCATACAATCACCCCTGGGCACAGTCCCGCGTCTACCATCAAGCCATAGCGCAGCTAGAGAGGCTGGAGCACTCACCGGCCATCATGCCCATAGCACATTCTCATACCATCACGCCCGAAGTCTGGGAAGACGATTTTGCCCCTGCCGACCGCTACAGCCAGCCGCAAAAGCGCACTTATGCAGCCCTGACGCTACGCCATCGCATTGTGAGATATGACTGGTCGAAGGTGGTCTTGCGGGTCATGGTCGATGCGGCGACAGAAGCGGGTGCAGCGTTTAAGGATGTAGAGACGATGAGTAAACATCGCATCCCTGATGAATTAAAACCGTTTTGTGTACATGCCCGGGAGATGGGGAAAGCGGTTCGTCGGCATGCAACGGCATCCGGTTTTACACCTGAAGAGGTGGACATAATAGCGAGAAACTATATCCACTGCTCTGCACACTGGAACGCAGTGGAACTTAAGCAGACCGGGGAATTACAGGGTGGCGTATCGGCCTCCGAAACGGTCGGCTTTGTGAACAGGCCAGACACAAACTGGAAGAGAACGATTTACAATATGGATGGAAAAAAACGATGAAAATACACAACATAGTTGCACTTGCCCTACTCCTGACGACGGCTGCTTGCAGCCCACAAAAAAAATACCCTTTGCAGTCAAAGCAGGCCGCCAGCGGCGACTGGACGCTTCCCTATGGGGAATGGAGCTTTACCTTTGTCACCCCCAGAGATTTGATGGCTGATACCAGTCATGTGCGGATAATCGATACGGATGGTTATCTTTATACCTTCTACATGCTTGATCCAACGTTCCAGAGCCCGGATTCCATCAACAATTGGGCTTCAGACATTCGTGGCCCCAGCGTCAATTTCAACAAAGTCAAAAAACCGCCGCAATACATCGTCTTCTGCTGGGATTCTTATGCCGATCAAAAAACCTATGAAACCCGCGCCGTATTCGGGCCGGAAACCTGGCAAAGAATGAAAACGCCTGCCGACCATACTCGTCCCTCCGGTGCCCCTGTCTGGTACAGCAGAATGGTGTTTGGCCTGTCCCCCGGTGGCAAAGTCAAAGTCTGGTTTTCAGACGTCGCCGGACGCCCCAGCCTCCCGGTTAAACCCAGAAGCCTGATCACCCTATCCGGCAACGATCTCACCCTCTGCAAAGCCTTCAATACCCCTGTCGAAAACTATGTACAGTCTATTGAAGAGATCAGCAAAGGCAGAACCTACCCCTACGGGAACTGGGATTAACAGGGATGAAATAATGAAGATAAATAAACACGTTATTCTCGCAGTGATGTTCGCCATCACCGGCTGCACGACGCAAAAATCATACCCTTTGCAGTCAAAGCAGGCCGCCAGCGGCGACTGGACGCTTCCCTATGGGGAATGGAGCTTTACCTTTGTTACCCCCAGGGATTTGCTGGCTGATATCAATCACGCGCGGGTAATCGATACGGACGGTTATCTCTATACCTTTAACACGCTTGATCCAACGTCCCAGAGCCATGAATCGATCGATAAATGGGCTTCGGCCGTGCATGGTCCCGGCACCTATGTATTCAACAAAGTCAAAAAACCGCCGCAGTACATCGTCTTCTGCTGGGATTCCTATGCCGATCAAAAAACCTATGAAACCCGCGCCGTATTCGGGCCGGAAACCTGGCAAAGAATGAAAACGCCTGCCGACCATACTCGTCCCTCCGGTGCCCCTGTCTGGTACAGCAGAATGGTGTTTGGCCTGTCCCCCGGTGGCAAAGTCAAAGTCTGGTTTTCAGACGTCGCCGGACGCCCCAGCCTCCCGGTTAAACCCAGAAGCCTGATCACCCTATCCGGCAACGATCTGGATCTCTGCAAAGCCTTCAATACCCCTGTCGAAGATTACATTCAGTCCATTGAAGAGATCAGCAAAGGCAGAACCTACCCCTACGGGAACTGGGATTAACAGGGATGAAATAATGAAGATAAATAAACACGTTATTCTCGCAGTGATGTTCGCCATCACCGGCTGCACGACGCAAAAATCATACCCTTTGCAGTCAAAGCAGGCCGCCAGCGGCGACTGGACGCTTCCCTATGGGGAATGGGATTTTTCCTTTATCACCCCCAAGGATTTGCTGGCTGATGTCAATCACGCGCGGGTCATCGATACGGATGGCTATCTCTATACTTTTAACACGCTTGATCAGACGTCTCCCGATCCTGGTTCCGTTGATAAATGGACAGATGTTACCTTTGGCGGCAGAGCCCATTTCAACAAAGTCAAAAAACCGCCGCAGTACATCGTCTTCTGCTGGGATTCCTATGCCGATCAAAAAACCTATGAAACCAGTGCCATATTCGGGCCGGAAACCTGGCAAAGAATGAAAACGCCTGCCGACCATACTCGTCCCTCCGGTGCTCCTGTCTGGTACAACAGAATGGTCTTTGGCCTGTCCCCCGGTGGCAAAGTCAAAATCTGGTTTTCAGATGTTGCCGGACGCCCCAGTATTCCGATTAAACCCAGAAAACTGGTTACCCGATCCGGCAAAGATCTCACCCTCTGCAAAGCCTTCAATACCCCTGTCGAAGATTACATTCAGTCCATTGAAGAGATCAGCAAAGGCAGAACCTACCCCTACGGGAACTGGGATTAACAGACAAAAAAATGCCGCACGTTGACCGGGCGGCATTATTTCAAGTCAGTCAGGCGTTACTGGTTAAGCCTGATAACCTGCTTCACGTCGATTTCAAACTCGTTCCACCCTTTATCAACCTTACCCTGGATTTCAACTTTATCCTGCGGGGTAACGGTCACGCCGTTCCAGCGCTTGTGGTCAATCTCCACATTTACCGTACCGGTCTCATCGCGGAACATATAGCGGTCATCGGACAGGCGCTCGGTGATGTTCCCGCGCAGTTTCACCCAGCTGTCGTCCTGCATCTCTTTCACTTTTACGGCTGTAGTGAGATTGGCGTTATTATCGACAAACCCGCCCTGTTGGGTTTGGGTTTGCGTCTGGGCAGGTGTGGCTGACGGGCCGTTAAATCCACCCTGAGCGGCAAAAACGGGGGCTGTGGTCATCATCATGATGGCGGTAATCGCAGCGAATTTTTTCATCTTAATCTCTCCCTTTAATATCGTTTCGCAGTGCATTAAACCGGGTAATACTTAACAACTTCTTAAGGGAAAAATTTATTTATTATTGCTGTACAGCAAGCTACTGCAGAGGGTTTACTGACGTTATCAAGGAGGGCGTTATGCGCATTTTACTGGTAGAAGACGACAAGTTAATTGGCGATGGCATCAAAGCGGGCCTAAGCAAAATGGGGTTTAGCGTGGACTGGTTTACCGACGGGAAAACCGGGCAAACCGCGCTGTATACCGCCCCCTATGATGCCGTGGTGCTTGACCTGACGCTGCCGGAAATTGACGGTCTGGAGATCCTGCGCGCCTGGCGCGAAAGCGGACGCAGCGAGCCAATACTGGTGCTGACCGCACGGGATGCGCTTAACCAGCGCGTCGAAGGTTTGCGTCTGGGGGCGGATGATTACCTGTGTAAGCCATTCGCCCTGATTGAAGTGGCGGCTCGCCTTGAAGCACTGGTGCGCCGTAGCCACGGCCAGACGCGCAATGAACTTCGTCACGGCAAGGTGACGCTCGATCCGGCAAGCCTCGTTGCGAAACTTGAAGGTGAAACGCTGGCTCTCAAACCCAAAGAGTTTGCCCTGCTGGAGTTGCTGATGCGCAATGCAGGCCGCGTGCTGCCGCGCAAGCTGATCGAGGAAAAACTCTACACCTGGGATGATGACGTCTCCAGTAATACCGTGGAAGTCCATGTGCATCATCTGCGCCGTAAGCTTGGCAGTGAATTTATCCGCACCGTTCACGGCATCGGTTATACCCTGGGTGACGCATGAAACTGACCCAACGCCTGAGCCTGAAGCTGCGCCTGACGCTGCTTTTTTTGGTGTTGTCCCTGGCCGCGTGGTTCGCCGCAAGCATCGTTGCCTGGCACCAGACCACCCGCAAGCTCGATAAGCTGTTTGATACCCAGCAGATGTTGTTTGCCAAACGGCTGCTGGCGATGGATCTGAACGAGATCCAGGCTCCCAAACGGATGTCCGACATCCCCAAAAAAGTGAAACATGGTCGTCTGGACGATGACGCGCTGGCCTTCGCCATCTACACCCCCGACGGAAAAATGGTGTTGAACGACGGTGAAAACGGGCGCGACATTCTGTATCACTATCGCCGTGACGGTTTTGACAACGGGCAGCTTAAAGACGACAAGGATGAATGGCGTTTTTTATGGCTTACCTCACCTGACGGGAAATATCGCGTGGTGGTCGGCCAGGAGTGGGAATACCGCCAGGAGATGGCGCTGGATATCGTCAGCTCACAGCTCACGCCGTGGCTGGTGGCACTGCCCGTGATGTTGCTGTTGCTTATCGTCCTGCTCAACCGGGAGCTGCAGCCGCTGAAAAAGCTGGCGAAGACCCTGCGCTCGCGCTCACCGGATGCCACCGACACGCTCTCAACGCAAGGTGTTCCCGCAGAAGTACACCCCCTGCTTGACTCGCTGAACCATCTGTTTACGCGCACCCAGGAGATGATGACCCGTGAACGGCAATTCACCTCGGATGCCGCCCACGAACTGCGCAGCCCGCTGGCTGCGTTGAAGGTGCAAACCGACGTGGCGCAACTGTCGCGGGATGATCCGCAGGCGCAGGAAAAAGCGCTGACCCAACTGCACGCCGGTATCGACCGGGCATCCCGGCTGGTGGATCAGCTCCTGACGCTCTCACGCCTGGACTCGCTGGATAATCTGGACGACGTCGAACCGATTGTGATGGCCGATTTACTGCAGTCGGCGGTGATGGATATCTGGTACCCGGCGCAGCAGGCAGGCATTGATATCCGCCTGAATATCAACGCCCTGCAGGTTAAACATACGGGTCAACAGCTGCTATTGAGCCTACTGGTCCGTAACCTGCTGGATAACGCCGTGCGTTACAGCCCGCGCGGTAGCGTGGTCAATGTGACGCTGGACACCCACAGCTTTACCGTGTGTGACAACGGCCCGGGGATTTCTCCCACGGTACTGGCACGTCTCGGCGAGCGCTTTTATCGCCCGCCAGGACAGGAGGCGACCGGCAGCGGGCTGGGGCTCTCTATTGTCAGGCGTATTGCTGCCCTGCACGGTATGCGCGTCTCACTGGAGAATGCCGATGGCGGTGGATTCAACGTGAAAATTAGCTGGTAATCCATTATTGCGTTTAAAGCAAAAGACTTTACACATTTTGCTCATTCTGCCGCGTTACCATCGCGCGTAGACTTATCGTCAAACGCTGTACACTGAGGACGAAAAATGAGCAACATTCTGATTATCAATGGCGCGAAAGAATTCGCGCACTCGAAAGGCCAACTGAATGACACCCTGACCGAGGTCGCGGACGGCTTCCTGCGCGACGCCGGGCATGATGTTAAGGTTGTGCGCGCCGACAGCGATTACGACATTAACGCGGAAGTGCAGAACTTCCTGTGGGCTGACGTGGTTATCTGGCAGATGCCAGGCTGGTGGATGGGCGCACCGTGGACGGTGAAAAAATACATGGACGATGTGTTCACCGAGGGCCACGGCTCGCTGTATGCCAGCGACGGCCGCACACGATCTGACGTCACCAAAAAATACGGTTCTGGTGGCCTGATCCAGGGCAAAAAATACATGCTGTCTCTGACCTGGAATGCCCCAATGGAAGCGTTCACGGAGAAAGAGCAGTTCTTTGAAGGCGTGGGCGTAGACGGCGCGTATCTGCCATTCCACAAGGCCAACCAGTTCCTGGGGATGGACTCGCTGCCAACCTTTATCGTCAACGACGTAATTAAAATGCCGGATGTCCCGCGCTATATAGCAGAATATCGCAAGCATCTTGCGGAAATTTTTGCTTAACTGGTAGCCTGGAATTAAAGGAGTAGTTAACCATGCTTACTGTTATCGCAGAAATTCGTACTCGTCCAGGTCAACATCACCGCCAGGCGGTGCTGGATCAGTTCGTGAAGATCATCCCGACCGTACTGAAAGAAGAAGGCTGCCACGGCTATGCGCCGATGGTCGACGCCACCACCAATGCAAGCTTCCAGGCCACCGCGCCGGACTCGATCATGATGATTGAACACTGGGAAACCGTGGCGCATCTTGAGGCGCATCTGCAGACCGCGCACATGAAAGCGTGGAGCGAAGCAGTGAAAGGTGACGTGCTGGACACCCATATCCGCATCCTGGAGCAAGGGGTTTAGTTTTGTGGTCACTGCCGGGTAAGCGCCAGCACCGCCCGGCATCTCATCAAGCGCGCTTTTTCCCCGGATTTAACCCACGATGAAATTCGTTGATGCGCTTCATCGACTTAATGGTGCGCTGCGGCTCCGTAGAGGCGACGGACAAAATCATCATCTCCAGACACAGCAACACCGTGCCGTGTAACGGGATCTTACCCTTCTCCCCCCCTCGCGGGACGTGGATCACCACGCTGGCCTCTTTGCTGAAACGAGAATCGAGAGCGTTGGTCAGTAAAATGGCGGGAATGCCCAGCCGCTTTGCTTCGCGCAGGGTCGTCTGCCCTTCCCGATGGGCAGATTTTTGCGCCATCATTACCAGCACATCACCACGCTGGAGGGCAATCAGCTGTTCGGCAAGACCAATCCCGGTGCGGTTGAGCGGCGTCGCGGGCAAACCAATGCGTCTGAACAGCCGGGCAGTATACTCGGCCAGAATACCGGATGCGCCAATACCAAAAATGGCGACCTGCTTCGCCTGTGCCAGCAGCGACACCGCCTGGGCCATCGCATAGCGGTTGTGCGGTTCGGACAACACCTCGCAGGTGTGCTGATGCCCCTCCAGCACGAAATCAATGCTCGCATTGACGTCGCTGGCGAGCGTATTCACCGTGGTGGACATCTTTTCGCTGGAGGTAACGACCGGGCCGAACCACTGCTCCAGCGTCTGTTTCAGATCGCGTAGCCCGGCAAAGCCCAGCGCCTGAATCGCGCGCACAACCGTGGCATCGGAGGTTTTCAGCAGGGCGGCAATCTCCATTGCCGTCTGCTCCATCACCGCTTCCCGGTTCTCATTGATATAACGCGCCACCTGCAGCAGACGCGGCGTCAGCTGGTGCCCTCGCGAGCGGAAGCGGTCGCCGTAGACATCCACCCGCGCTTTGTCTTTACGGATCACTGTGACACCTCCGGCAGCGGACGCCCGGCAATGTGCGACTGCACCTGCGCGGCCATCAGTCCTAAGGAGGCGAACGAGTTCGAAATGGCCTCTTCACGGGAGATCAGCACGTAATGCCCGGTTCGGCAGGCTTTGAGGAACTGACACCAGCCCGGCATCACCGAATCCATCGCCGCCAGCTCGTCCTGCGGTTTGCCACCGGTATCCCCGCGCCAGGTGGCAAAGACAACATCGGCATCCAGCTCCGGCAGACGCTCGGCGCTGACGTCGATACGTCCGCCGTCGGGGATGTTTTCAATCAGCGGTGGGAAGGTGAACCCCGCGTCGCGCAGCACGCGTCCCAGCGAGTGGTAGCTGTGCATGGCGGTGATTTTGCCCTGATTCGCCTGAATCACCGACACGGATATTTTTCGGGTGTCGATAGTCGCCCTGAGCGCCTTGATTTGTTCCTGATAGCCCCGCTCCAGGATCGCCAGCCGCGCCTGTGTACCGGTGAGCTGTGCCAGCTTGCGGTAGATCTCCGGCGCGCCACCGTCAAGGTGATCAATACTCACCGTCGGGGCGATTTTCTCCAGTTGCCCGACGGGGGTATTACGGGTCGGCTCGGTAATGATCAGATCCGGCTTCGCGGCCGCAATGGCTTCAATATCGATATCCGCAGTACCAATAAATTTAATGTCGGAATTATCGAAATCAACGCCCGTCAGCATTCCGCTGGAACGCAGAAAATGGCTGCCGTCCGGTCGGGTACGTCCGTGGCTGGCGACGGGGGGTACCCCAAGCTCAATCAGGGGAATGGTGATATCCAGGTCATGTAGCGAGACGATCCGTTTCGGATGAACCGGCACAACGACCTTGCGCCCCAGATCGTCGGTAAACGTCTGCGTCGGCTCCGCCGCATTTACCGCAAACCCCGCCAGCAACAGTATCGAAAAAAGTACACGCATCATATTCCCCTAAAATCTGTCCCGACGCTGCCAGAGCAGCAGCAGGAAAAATGGTCCGCCAGTCAATGAAATCACAATCCCCGCGGGCAGTTGCAGCGGTAAAAATGCCAGACGCCCGATGTTATCGGCCAGCAGCACCAGCAGCGCACCCAGCACTGCACTTCCCGCCAGTAGCGCGGTTTGTCCACCACGTAGCAGCAGGCGCGCCATATGCGGCGCAATAAGCCCGACAAAACCAATGCTACCCACACAGGAGACGCAGGCCGCCGTCAGTATCACTGGGGCAAACACGCGCAGCAGCGCTAACCGTGAAGTACGCACGCCAAGCCCGGTTGCGGTCTGATTGCCAAGCAACGCCACATCAGCAGCGCGGGCGGTAAACAGCAGCAGAGCACACGCGGGTAATGCCCAAACCACCGTAATACTGACCAGCGTCCAGTTTGCTGCATGCAGACTCCCCGCCAGCCACAGCATCGCCGTCTGCACGTCGCGCACGTCAGCGGTGGTCATAAAGACCCCCATTGCCGCAGCAAATGCCCATGAAACGCCGATACCGATCAGGATAAATCGCGGGCGCGAGATGTCGCGCGCCAGTGCCACCACCAGCAGCGCAGTCAGCAGACCACCGGCCATACCAACCAGCGGACGCCAGAACAGGCTCAACGCCGGAAACTGAAAAATCAGCAGCAGTACCGCCGCACTACAGCCCTCTTTCACGCCGATAAGACCTGGGTCAGCCAGGCCATTGCGGGTGATAGACTGCATGGCCGCCCCCGCCATACCCAGCATTGCCCCACATAACACCGCCATCAGCAGACGCGGCAGTCGGATATCCATCACGATGTAGCGCGCATCCGCTTCCAGGCTTTGCGGAGAAAACAGCGCGCGCCCGATGGCAGAAGCGGGAATGGCAAGCGAACCGTGCGTCAGGCCAAAACTCAGCAACAACACGCTTACCAGCGTGAACAGCGCCAGACACCGTAGCGCCTTCGGGCGAATCAGCGTTGAAAAAGGGCCGATGCGCCACGCACGTAATCCTGCCCGGTTCATTTGAACATCCTCGAAGCCATAAAGATAAAGACGGGAGCACCGACCAGAGCGGTCATGACGCCGGTTGCCAGCTCATACGGCGTGAACAAAGTGCGGGCAGCGATATCTGCCAGCAGCAAAACCAGCGCTCCACACAGGGCCGACAGGGGCACCATTACGCGTAAATCCACCGACACCAGACGGCGGATCAACTGCGGTACTACAAGGCCGATAAAGCCAATCGGCCCGGCAATGGAGACGGCAGCCCCGCAGAGCAGTGCAATTGCCAGCAGAGCGAAAAGGCGGGTCTTCAACAACGATACGCCAAGCCCCTGCGCCATCCTGTCGCCTAACGCCAGCATGTTGAGTGATGGTGACAACCAGAGAGCCAACCCAAAACCGGCGGTGGCAGCCCAGGTTGCACTGAGGATCGTCTCTGCCTTTATTCCGGCAACATCGCCCGCCAGCCAGGTACGCATGGCAAGCAGCGTCTGTTCATCCAGAATCAGAACCGTGGCGGTAATCGACGAGGCAAATGCCGACATCGCCACGCCGCACAGCGTGACTTTCATCGGCGTGAGCCCGGTACGCCCGGCGGAGGAGAACACCAGTACCAACAGAAACAGCGTGGCGGCCCCGGCAGCGGCAATCAACGGGCGACCAGACGGTAACGCCAGCCCGAGCGCGCTGGTCAGCACCACTGCCAGCGCCGCGCCCGCATTCAGCCCCAGAATATGCGGCTCACCCAGCGGGTTGCGGATCACGGATTGCAGTAATACACCCGCCACGCCAAGCGCTGCCCCCGTCGTCAGGGCGGCCCAAAGCCGTATCAGACGCAGCCTGATGATGACGTTATGGTCGAAATTACGCGGGTCGAAATCGAGAAATGCCTGTACCACTGTCTGTGGAGTAATAAAGCGCACGCCAATACCCAGATGCGCAATCGTCCCCATCAGCAGCAACAGAGCGAAAAGTACAAAAGCCAGAGAGATGCGCATCATGGTTTGTCGGCAACCTGGCGAAACGGCATAAAGAACGGTTTGCCGGTCAACGGATTAAGCGACATATGTACGTCGACGTCGAATACGGTTTTGATTAGCTCCGGTGTGCAAACATCCCCCTCGTGAAGCACGCCCTGCACTTTTCCCTGGCGTAAAAAGACCAGTGAATCACCGTAGTTCACGGCGAAGTTGAGATCGTGCAGTACCACCACGACGGTGCGCCCATGCTGGCGGGTCAGGGTGTGCAGCAGCTCGAGAATTTCTACCTGATAGCGGAGATCGAGAAACGTCGTTGGCTCATCCAGCAGGATGTACGGCGTTTGCTGCGCCAGCGCCATCGCTATCCAGCAGCGTTGACGCTGGCCGCCCGACAGGCTTTCAACAGGCAAATGAGCAAACGCCGCTGTACCGGTCAGGCGCAGCGCCTCTTCAACGGCCAGCTCATCTTCATCGCTCCACTGGCGCATAAAATTCTGCCAGGGAAAGCGCCCGCGTGATACCAGCTCAAAAACGGTTAAGCCCTCCGGCAACAGCGGAGACTGAGGCAGGATGCCAAGCTGGCGGGCAACGTCTTTGGTCGGTTGTCCATGAATCGCTTTACCATCCAGCAGCGCGGTACCGCCAAGCGGTTGCAGCAGACGAGCGATAGTGCTCAGCAGCGTGGATTTTCCACAGCCGTTTGCCCCTACCAGCACGGTTATTTTCTGCTGAGGGATCGCAAGGGAGATATCATCGACGATGATTTTTTTCTGATAGCCCGCAGAGAGGTTCTCCAGAACCAGTCCCGGTTTTTTCGTGTTGTGAGCCACGTGAACGCCAACTTAATAAGAAAACCAACAAATAAAAATAAAACTCATTCTCTTTTGAGAGTTTGCCGCTGCGCCATGTAGTAGTCAAGAGAAGAAACACCCTTGCAACACCAGGGATAATTACGCGGCACTACAAAAACAAAATTGTTTTTAATTTATTTATTTTCATATTGTTACCCATTTACCAACCTGCCCACTCTGCACGTTTTTCAGCTGTAGCCGATTTTTGCTTTTTTCCATTTACTACTACATCCATGCATGATTGAATGATTCTCAATTACATGTTCGACGCCAGCGATGGATAACGAACAGACCGTAAGGGCAATGACTCACACATTCTTCCGCGAGCTTTTCATCGCAGGATATTTCGGGAAAACAGATGTAATGGCTAAGTTCACACCTTCACTCTCTGGGGTAAAAGGGCGCGCGCTCTTTTCACTTTTGTTCATGGTACCTCTGGTACACGCAACAGAAACCGCAACGGCTCAGGAGGGTGAAACGCTCACCGTCACTGCCGATCCCAATGCCACAGCCGATGCCACCAACGGCTATCAGCCGCTGAATACCTCCACCGCTACACTGACCACTATGCCGATGCTGGACATCCCGCAGGTGGTGAATACCGTCAGCGATAAAGTGCTGGAAGATCAACATGCCACCACGCTCGACGAGGCACTGTATAACGTCAGTAATGTGGTGCAAACCAACACGCTGGGTGGTACGCAGGATGCGTTCGTGCGTCGTGGTTTTGGCGCTAACCGTGACGGTTCGATCATGACTAACGGCCTGCGCACCGTGTTGCCGCGCAGCTTTAACGCCGCAACCGAACGTGTGGAAGTGCTGAAAGGCCCGGCCTCCACGCTGTATGGCATTCTCGACCCGGGTGGTCTGATTAACGTGGTCACCAAACGCCCGGAAAAAACCTTCGGTGGCTCCATCTCTGCCACCTCCACCAGCTTTGGCGGCGGAACAGGACAATTTGACGTCACAGGCCCGGTTGAGGGCACGCGTCTGGCATATCGCCTGACGGGTGAGTATCAGGACGAAGATTACTGGCGTAATTACGGTACCAATCGCAGTACCTTTATCGCCCCATCGCTGACCTGGTTCGGCGATGACGCCACCGTGACCGTGCTCTACTCGCATCGCGACTATAAGACACCGTTCGATCGCGGAACGATCTTCGATCTCAACACCAAACAGCCAGTGAAGGTTGACCGTAAAACGCGCTTTGATGAGCCGTTCAACATCACCGATGGTCAGTCCGATCTGGCGCAACTCAATGCGGAATATCGTCTCAACAGCCAGTGGACCGCGAAGTTCGACTATAGCTTCAGCCAGGATAAGTACAGCGACAACCAGGCACGCGTGATGGCCTACGATGCTAAAACCGGCAACCTGACGCGCCGCGTGGACGCCACGCAGGGTTCAACCCAGCGGATGCATACCACCCGTGCGGATCTGCAGGGGAACGTAGATATCGCAGGGTTCTATAACGAGATCCTCACTGGCGTGTCGTATGAGAATTACGATCTACTGCGCACGGATATGATCCGCTGTAAGAACGTTAAAGATTTCAATATCTATCACCCGACTTACGGCAACCTGAGCAAATGCACCACCGTCTCGGCATCCGACAGTGACCAGACAATTAAGCAGGAGAGCTACTCCGCCTACGCCCAGGATGCGCTGTACCTGACGGATAAATGGATCGCTGTCACCGGGATGCGCTATCAGTATTACACCCAGTATGCGGGGAAAGGCCGTCCGTTCAACGTCAACACCGACAGTCGCGACGATCAATGGACGCCGAAGCTGGGGGTAGTCTATAAGCTCACACCGTTCGTCTCGCTGTTTGCCAACTATTCCCAGACGTTTATGCCGCAGTCGTCCATTGCGAGTTACATTGGCGACCTGCCACCAGAAACGTCCAATGCCTACGAAGTGGGTGCCAAGTTTGACCTGTTCAGTGGCATTACCGCCAATATTGCGCTGTTTGATATTCACAAGCGTAACGTGCTCTACACCGAAAGCGTGGGGGATGAAACCGTCGCCAAAACCGCAGGCCGCGTACGTTCACAAGGCGTAGAAGTGGATCTGGCGGGTTCGCTGACCGAGAACACCAATATTATCGCCAGCTATGGTTATACCGACGCAAAAGTGCTGGAAGATCCGGACTATGCGGGCAAACCACTGCCAAACGTGCCACGCCATACCGGGTCACTGTTCCTGACTTACGATATTCATAACGTGATCGGCGGAAATACCCTGACGATCGGCGGCGGTGGACACGGCGTAAGCCGTCGCTCAGCCACCAACGGTGCGGATTACTACCTGCCAGGTTACGTCGTGGCGGATGCGTTCGCGGCGTATAAGATGAAACTGCAGTATCCGGTGACGTTGCAGGTCAACGTGAAGAACCTGTTTGACAAGACATACTACACCTCATCTATCGCGACCAATAACCTGGGCAACCAGATTGGTGACCCACGCGAAGTGCAGTTTACGGTGAAGATGGAGTTTTGATGTAAAAAAGCCCGGTGGCGCTCACGCTTACCGGGCCTACGATCCCTCCCCTCTCCCTGTGGAAGAGGGTTAGGATGAGGATATCAGGCCTCAATATCCGCCATATCGCCTTTCTCCTGCAGCCAGTTACGTCGGTCTTCTGAACGTTTCTTGGCAAGCAGCATATCCATCATGGCGTTGGTTTGCTGTTCGTCTTCGTCGCTGATAGTCAACTGCACCAGACGGCGGGTATTCGGATCCAGCGTGGTTTCGCGCAGCTGCATCGGGTTCATCTCACCCAGCCCTTTAAAGCGCTGAACGTTCGGTTTGCCCTTCTTACGCTTGAGCTGCTCCAGCACACCGGCTTTCTCTTCTTCCGTCAGCGCGTAGTAAACCTCTTTGCCGAGGTCGATACGGTACAGCGGTGGCAGCGCCACGTGGACGTGACCGTTTTTCACCAGCGTACGGAAATGCTTCACAAACAGCGCGCACAGCAGCGTGGCGATGTGCAGACCATCGGAGTCCGCATCCGCGAGGATACAGATCTTGCCATAGCGCAGCTGGCTCAGATCGTCGCTGTCCGGATCGATGCCGATCGCCACGGAGATGTCGTGTACTTCCTGCGAGGCCAGCACTTCATCCGAAGAGACTTCCCAGGTATTCAGGATCTTACCCTTGAGCGGCATGATCGCCTGATATTCACGATCGCGCGCCTGCTTGGCCGATCCCCCTGCCGAGTCCCCTTCCACGAGGAACAGCTCGGTGCGATTAAGATCCTGTGCAGTACAGTCCGCCAGCTTGCCCGGCAGCGCAGGGCCGCTGGTCAGCTTTTTACGTACGACCTTTTTCGCCGCACGCAGACGACGCTGGGCGCTGGAAATCGCCATTTCGGCCAGCATTTCCGCAGCCTGAACGTTCTGGTTCAGCCACAGGGTGAAGGCATCTTTCACCACGCCGGAAACGAACGCCGCACACTGACGTGATGACAGGCGTTCTTTGGTCTGCCCGGCAAACTGCGGATCCTGCATCTTCACGGACAGCACGTAGGCACAACGATCCCAGATGTCTTCCGCCGACAGCTTCACACCACGCGGCAGAATGTTGCGGTATTCGCAGAATTCGCGCATCGCATCCAGCAGCCCCTGACGCAGACCGTTGACGTGCGTACCGCCAAGCATGGTCGGGATCAGGTTGACGTAGCTTTCCGTCAGCAACTCACCGCCTTCCGGCAGCCACAGTAGCGCCCAGTCCACCGCTTCGGTATCACCCGAAAAATTACCGACAAACGGTTTTTCCGGCAACGTCGGCAGGCCGTTTACCGCTTCGCACAAATAGTCGTTAAGACCATCTTCGTAGCGCCAGCTCTGCTCGGTGTTGTTGACGTTATCTTTAAAGGTAATTTCCACGCCCGGGCAAAGTACCGCTTTAGCTTTCAGCAGGTGCGTCAGGCGAGAAACAGAAAAACGTGGGCTGTCGAAGAAGCTTTCGTCAGGCCAGAAGTGAACGCTGGTACCGGTGTTACGTTTTCCGCATGTACCGACGACCTGAAGCTCCTGCACCTTGTCGCCGTTTTCAAACGCGATGTTGTAAACCTGGCCGTCACGGCGAACGTTCACTTCCACGCGTTTAGACAGGGCGTTTACGACGGAAATCCCCACGCCATGCAAGCCACCGGAGAACTGGTAGTTCTTATTGGAGAACTTACCGCCCGCATGCAGACGACAGAGGATCAGCTCAACGGCCGGAACCCCCTCTTCCGGGTGGATATCCACCGGCATACCGCGACCGTCGTCAATGACTTCCAGCGACTGATCGGCATGCAGGATAACGTCAACGCGTTTGGCATGGCCTGCCAGCGCTTCGTCCACACTGTTATCAATAACTTCCTGGCCCAGGTGGTTTGGGCGCGTCGTATCGGTGTACATCCCCGGGCGGCGGCGAACCGGCTCAAGCCCGGTGAGTACCTCAATGGCATCAGCGTTATAGGTTTGCGTCATGATTTAAACTAGCAATTCGCATTGATTGTCAGAGGCTGTGCAGTCCAAGAAAATCGACAATCTGGGTGAAATGATCCTCAAAGCCCGTGAAAGCATGGTTTCCGCCCTCTTCTATAGTCTGGCGGCAGGATGCGTAATACGCCACTGCCTGGCGGTAATCCAGCACTTCATCACCCGTCTGTTGCAGCAGCCAGATGAGATCGGGCGCTTCAAGCGGGTCTACCTGCATAACTTTGAGATCGTAAATATGGCGAGACTCTAGCACATATTGTTGGCCGGTGTAGGGGTTCTCGTTCTGTCCAAGAAAGTCCCTCAGCAGCTCAAATGGCCGTACCGCCGGGTTAACCACGACAGCGGGCAGCATAAAGCATTGCGACAGCCAGGTGGCGTAATAGCCGCCCAGCGATGAGCCAACCACGCCGAAGGATTCACCGCCGTGTTCCAGAACAATAGATTCAAGCATCTCCGCCACATCTGCCGGGTAGGGCGGCAGCTGCGGAACGATCATCTCAACGTGCGGATGATGCTCGCTCAGCCACTGGCGAAGCTGTGTCGCTTTTGCGGAACGCGGTGAGCTGTTGAACCCATGAAGATAGAGAAGCGTAGACATCAATAGCCTTCTGAAGCGGTATCCGGGCGGAATTTTGCACCTGACAAACGGCACACTTCCGTGGTCAGCGAACCATCGGCGTGCAGTTCCAGCCAGCGCCAGCCCGGTGCGATAGTATCCAGGGTAAAGTTGGCGCAGTGTGGCTTAAACTGAACGCAGGTCGACGGGGTTGCAAGCAGGCGGCGACCGTTCCAGTCGAGATCCTGCTCCTGGTGAATATGTCCGCACAGCAGGTTTTTCACCCGCGGGAACTTCACCAGAACGCTGTCCAGTGCCGCAGAGTTGCGCAGACTGTGTTGATCAAGCCAGCTACAGCCCGCTGGCAGTGGGTGATGATGAAGCAACAGCAGCGTATGACGCGACGGCTCAGCGGCCAGTTTGTTTTCCAGCCAGTCGAGCTGAAACTCGCTTAACTCACCATGTGGGACACCAAATACCTGGCTGTCGAGCAGTAATATCTGCCACTGGTCACCCGCAAACACACACTTCGCCGGAGAAATTCCCGCCTCATGGAGTGAATTGTACATAGCAGGCTGGAAATCATGGTTGCCCGGCAGCCAGACGCAAGGCACGCTGAAGCTCGCGATCCCCTCAGCAAAATGCTGATAGGCCGCGGAGGATTGATCCTGCGCCAGATCGCCCGTTGCGACAATCAAATCGCATGCGCGGTTTTCGGCATGAATCGCGCTAAGTACAGCCTGATAACTCTCCCAGGTGTTCACGCCCAGCAGAGTCTCATGCTTTTCGGCAAAAAGGTGAGTATCGGTGATTTGTAATATCCTGACTGGTGCCCCACCAGCAACAGTCAGGTTCAACAGGCTTTCCAAATGGTGTCCTTAGGTAGGTTTATGACGCTAACAAACCGGAATCGCCATTGCTCCATGTGCTAAACAATATCTTAGCCAGTCGGCTAAAAACTGGTTAATTTGATGCTTTTCGTCGCGTTGATGCAACTTTTTATTCGGGTAATCATATCGCGCTTTGAAGCGAAAGATCTGCTGGCTTGAACACACTTCAGCGACCATCGCGTCGTGATAGAGACGTACCGTCATCGACGGCAGACTCCAGTAGCTAATGCTGGGAGCCGTTTGCTCAATCTCCACCAGCGTAGTGTAGCGCGTTGATTCTGTTATCGTTAACCGATACTGCGCGTTGCTCACCTGATAGCTCACCGTTTCGCCGGGTGCGTCGTTTTTCGGCAACAGGCGGCGCAATTGTGCGAAATTGGTTTCGCACAGGCGCATCATTTCTGGGAAGTCAGGTGTATAGCGCTTCATTTTTTCCACTCGTTTCGTAATGTCTGATAATGCAGTTGCAGCCATTGCAGAGCGATGACAGAGGCTGCGTTGTCGATTTTCCCCTCTTCAACCCACTGGTAAGCCTGCTCCCGGCTCACCACATGAACCCGAATATCTTCGTGTTCTTCAGCCAGACCGTGGATCCCATCCGCCGTCGTGGCGTCCACTTCGCCCACCATAATGGACAAGCGCTCACTGGTACCGCCCGGGCTTGCCAGATAGCTCAGCACCGGTTTCGTACGACCGACAACCAGCCCCGCCTCTTCCAGCGCCTCGCGGCGGGCAACGTCTTCGACCGATTCCCCCTCTTCGATCATCCCAGCCACCATCTCCAGCAGCCACGGACTTTCGCTTACGTCATAAGCGGCAATTCGAATTTGCTCAATAAGGACAACTTCATCGCGCACTGGGTCAAAGGGTAGCAAGACTGCCGCATGCCCGCGCTCAAAAATTTCGCGCCGAATTTCGCCGCTCATCCCACCGTTGAACAGGCGATGCCTGAAACGGTAAAGATCCATCGAAAAAAAACCGCGATAAAGCGTTTCTCGTGCAATAATTTCTACATCGTTTTTGGCGAATGTCACTGGCAACTTGTCTGTTTTTTGCATGAGTCGAGTCCTGGTAGCAATGGTGATGAAATTATGAATTTCAAGGCTGTTTGGCTGCCGTTTGTAAGGCTATATGGTAGATTGGTGCAAATTACCGCCAGATGGCACGTAACGCCAACCTTTTGGTGTGGAAGATTCTGTTAGAATCGGCAATTATTTTTAATTAGATCAGCGCTAATACTGCTTCACAACAAGGAATGCAAATGAAGAAATTGCTCCCCATCCTTATCGGCCTGGGCCTGACGGGCTTCAGTGCAATGAGCCAGGCAGATAACCTGTTACAGGTCTACCAGCAGGCACGTCTGGGCAACCCTGATTTACGTAAATCGGCGGCCGATCGTGATGCTGCGTTTGAAAAGATTAACGAAGCGCGTAGCCCATTGCTGCCGCAGTTAGGCTTAGGTGCAGATTATACCTACAGCAACGGTTTCCGCGATAGCAACGGCATTAACTCCAATGCCACCAGTGCATCACTGCAACTGACGCAGACGCTGTTTGATATGTCTAAATGGCGCGCACTGACGCTGCAGGAAAAGAGCGCAGGTATCCAGGATGTGACCTATCAGACCAACCAGCAAACGCTGATCCTGAACACCGCGACCGCCTACTTCAACGTGCTGAGCGCGATTGACTCGCTCTCCTATACCGAAGCGCAGAAACAGGCCATTTACCGCCAGTTAGATCAAACCACTCAGCGTTTCAACGTCGGCCTGGTGGCGATTACTGACGTCCAGAACGCCCGTTCACAGTACGACAGCGTACTGGCCAACGAAGTGACCGCGCGTAACAACCTCGACAACGCGCTGGAATCACTGCGTCAGGTCACCGGTAACTACTACCCTGAGCTGGCTTCTCTGAACGTCGACAGCTTCAAAACCGATAAGCCGCAGGCGGTAAACGCCCTGCTGAAAGAAGCGGAAAACCGTAACCTGACGCTGTTACAGGCGCGTCTGAGCCAGGATCTGGCTCGCGAGCAGATCCGTCAGGCGCAGGATGGCCACCTGCCAACCCTGAGCCTGAGCGCCTCTACCGGCGTTTCTGATACCACCTACAGCGGTTCAAAAACCAATACGGCCCAGTATGACGACAGCAACATCGGTCAGAACAAAGTGGGTCTGAACTTCTCCCTGCCGCTGTACCAGGGCGGTATGGTGAACTCCCAGGTAAAACAGGCGCAGTACAACTTTGTTGGCGCGAGCGAGCAGCTGGAAAGCGCACACCGCAACGTGGTGCAGACCGTACGCTCGTCCTTTAACAACGTGAACGCCTCTATCAGTAGCATCAACGCTTATAAACAGGCCGTTGTCTCTGCCCAAAGCTCTCTGGATGCGATGGAAGCAGGCTACTCGGTCGGTACGCGTACCATCGTTGACGTTCTGGATGCGACCACCACGCTGTACAACGCCAAGCAGCAACTCTCCAGCGCACGTTACCAGTACCTGATTAACCAGCTGAATATCAAACAAGCGCTGGGTACGCTGAACGAGCAGGATCTGCAGTCGCTGAACAGCGCACTGGGCAAGCCGATTTCGACTTCGCCTGAAAACGTTGCACCGGAGAACCCGCAGCAGGTTGCCGCCGTTGATAACTTCAACGGTAACAGCAACACCCCTGCTGCACAGCCAGCGGCAACGCGTTCCACGACGCCTGCCAGCAACGGTAATAATCCGTTCCGTCACTAAGCATTGCCTGATGGCGTTGCGCTTATCATGCCTGATTCACCGCAGGCCGGGTAAGCGCAGCGCCACCTGATGTAAAATCACACTCAAACGTAAGCCAACGTAAAGATCCCCCTGATTCAGCCCCTCTTCGCTTCATTTTCAACCACTCATCCTCTATCCTGAGCGTTATTACCACTGGGTCCAGGAAGACAAAGATGAAACGGACAAAATCCATTAATCACGCTTCGTTCCGCAAAAGCTGGAATGCGCGTCACCTTACACCTGTCGCACTGGCGATCACTGCCGTCTTTATGCTGGCGGGCTGTGAAAAAAGCGACGAAAATGTATCGCTGTATCAAAACGCGGACGACTGCTCTACCGCTACCGGTAAAACCGCAGAATGTACTACGGCTTATAACAATGCCCTGAAAGAAGCAGAACGTACCGCACCGAAATATGCCTCACGCGAAGACTGCGTAGCGGAATTCGGTGAAGGCCAGTGCCAGCAAGCACCGGCTAAAGCGGGTACCGCGCCGGAAAACCAGGCGCAGGCACAGTCCAGCGGCAGTTTCTGGATGCCGCTGATGGCAGGCTACATGATGGGTCGCCTGATGGGTGGCGGTGCAGGCTTCCAGCAGCAGCCGCTGTTCAGCTCGAAAAACCCGGCCAGCCCGGCTTACGGTCAATACACCGATGCCAGCGGCAAAGGCTACGGCGCAGCAACGCCAGGCCGTACCATGACCGTCCCTAAAACGGCAATGGCACCAAAACCGGCGACCACCAGCACCATAACCCGTGGCGGGTTCGGTGAATCTGTCGCGAAACAAACCACCATGCAACGTAGCGCGACGGGTTCCTCTACCCGCTCAATGGGTGGTTGATCATGGAACGAGTCAGTATCACCGAGCGCCCGGACTGGCGTGAAAAAGCCACCGAATACGGTTTTAACTTCCACACCATGTACGGCGAACCGTACTGGTGTGAAGATGCTTACTACAAGCTCACGATTGCTCAGGTTGAGAAACTGGAAGAGGTAACGGCAGAACTGCACCAGATGTGCCTGAAGGTGGTGGAAAAAGTCATCGACAGCGACGCACTGATGGCGAAGTTCCGCATTCCAAAACACACCTGGAGCTTTGTGCGCCAGTCGTGGAAAACCAGCCAGCCATCGCTTTACTCGCGTCTGGATCTGGCGTGGGACGGCGTGGGTGAACCTAAGCTCTTAGAAAACAACGCCGATACGCCAACCTCGTTGTACGAAGCGGCGTTCTTCCAGTGGATCTGGCTGGAAGACCAGGTCAATGCCGGGAACCTGCCGGAAGGCAGCGACCAGTTCAACAGCCTGCAGGAAAAGCTGATTGAGCGTTTCGCTGAGCTGCGTGAACAGCACGGTTTTAACCTGCTGCATCTTGCCTGCTGCCGCGACACGGAAGAAGACCGTGGAACGGTTCAGTATTTGCAGGACTGCGC
The DNA here is from genome assembly GCA_014169315.1 of Enterobacter cloacae. NCBI lineage: Bacteria > Pseudomonadati > Pseudomonadota > Gammaproteobacteria > Enterobacterales > Enterobacteriaceae > Enterobacter > Enterobacter cloacae. Next base: position 3,876,055 of record AP022133.1, read on the forward strand.
AGCCGAAGCGGAAGTGGCGACCGAGTTCCTTTATATCGAAGATATCGGTCTGGGTGAGAAAGGCCAGTTCACCGATCTGCAGGATCAGGTGATCAGCAACCTGTTCAAACTCTACCCGTGGGAATACATGCTGCGCGAAATGTTCTCCACCAAGCTGGAAGATGCGGGCGTGCGCTGGCTGGAACCTGCCTGGAAGAGCATTATCTCCAACAAAGCTCTGCTGCCGATGCTGTGGGAGATGTTCCCGAACCACCCGAATCTGCTGCCTGCATACTTTGCGGAAGACGACCATCCGCAAATGGAGAAATACGTTATTAAGCCGATTTTCTCCCGTGAAGGGGCGAACGTGTCGATTATCGAAAACGGCAAAACGCTGGAAGCGGCCGAAGGGCCTTACGGCGAAGAAGGGATGATCGTCCAGGAATTTTATCAACTGCCGAAGTTTGGCGACAGCTACACGCTGATTGGTAGCTGGCTTATCAACGATCAACCCGCCGGGATTGGTATTCGTGAAGACAGAGCGCTGATCACCCAGGATCTGTCACGATTCTATCCACATATTTTCGTAGAGTAGAGTGCAGCCCGATGCTCTCACCCCGCCCCTCTTCCACAGGAAGAGGGAGCAAGCACGACAAACGGTAACCTCTGGTTGCCGTTTTGCTTTGATTACCCTATCTGCACCGACAGCATACTCAAACTGCCCATTTCAATGCCATCAACCGGAAGGGTAATCGGTTCCTGGCCGTCCCACGCGCCTAAGACATACAGCAGAGGCAGGAAGTGATCCGGCGTTGGGTTGGAGAGCGACCCCCCTTCACTTTCCATGTAGTTCACCAGCGGGTGCTGTTCAACCGGGCCTTGCCAGGTCAGATTGGCTTTTACATAGTCGTTAAAGGATGTCGCCCACGGGTACGGTGTGTTTTCGCCGTGCCAGCGTGCCGTGCGCAGGTTATGCACCACGTTACCGCTTGCGACCAGCATAATACCTTCATCACGAAGGCTGGCCAGTTTACGCCCCATCTCCATGTGCCAGGCTGCCGGTTTGGTGCTGTCGATGCTCAGCTGCACCATCGGGATATCAGCATCCGGGTACATTTTAATCAGCACACCCCACGAGCCGTGGTCAAAACCCCACGCTTCTTTATCCAGTGTGACCGGAACAGGTGCCAGCAGATCCACCAGCTGTTGCGCCAGCTCCGGAGAGCCAGGAGCAGGGTAATGCGTGTCGTACAGTGCCTGCGGGAAACCACCGAAATCATGAATGGTTTTCGGGGCTTCCATCGCGGTGACGCCAGTACCACGCGTGAACCAGTGTGCAGAAACCACCACAATCGCTTTCGGGCGCGGCAACGTCTCACCCAGATGACGCCAGGCGCGGGTATAAACGTTATCTTCCAGAACGTTCATTGGGCTGCCGTGGCCTAAAAACAGTGCAGGCATACGTGAAGAAGTCATGGCGATATCCTTACAGAAGGTGTCAATTTAATGGTGCTACATTACGCGTAATCTGGCGAGGATGAACGCAGATAACCGTGATGATCATCATCAGGAAATTTGAATGTAAGGAATGTGTAAAGCATAACAACCTCACTCGCTTTGGCCGCAATGAATCATTAATATAAATGAGAATTATTATCATAAGGAAAAATGCATGTCAGTCCCCTTGATCCTGACCCTATTTGCAGGTGCCGCGACCTTCCTTGGTGCATTCCTCGGTGTACTCGGCCAGAAGCCGTCTAACCGTGTGCTGGCTTTCTCGCTCGGCTTTGCCGCCGGGATCATGCTGCTTATCTCTTTGATGGAAATGCTGCCTGCCGCATTGGGCACAGAAGGGATGTCGCCTGTTCTGGGTTACGGCATGTTTGTGTTTGGACTGCTGGGCTACTTTGCTCTCGACCGAATGCTGCCCCACGCACACCCACAGGATTTGATGCAGAAAAACATCACGCCGTTACCGGGCAGTATTAAGCGAACCGCTATTCTGCTGACGCTTGGCATCAGCCTGCATAATTTCCCGGAGGGCGTTGCCACCTACGTGACCGCCAGTAATAACCTTGAGCTGGGTTTTGGTATCGCGCTGGCAGTAGCCTTACACAATATTCCTGAAGGACTGGCCGTTGCCGGACCGGTATATGCAGCCACAGGGTCGAAACGCACTGCCGTATTCTGGGCGGGGATCTCAGGACTGGCCGAAATTCTTGGTGGTGTCCTGGCCTGGCTGATCCTCGGTAGTCTGGTTTCGCCTGTCGTGATGGCCGCTATTATGGCCGCGGTGGCAGGTATCATGGTCGCACTGTCCGTGGATGAGTTAATGCCGCTGGCAAAAGAGATCGATCCGAATAACAACCCGAGCTACGGCGTTCTGTGCGGGATGTCGGTGATGGGGTTGAGTCTGGTATTGCTACAGGCAGCGGGCATCGGATAAAAGAACGCCGGGATATCCCGGCGTTTTACTGTCAGCTGGCTTTGCGCTCGTGCGCCTGGCGGTACTCCACCAGATCTTCAATTGTCACCACCGGCATATTGTGCAGGCGGGCAAAAGTGATGCACTCTGGCGCACGTGCCATCGTACCGTCATCGTTGGTCAGCTCACACAGCACACCTGCTGGTTTGAAGCCTGCCAGCGTGACCAGGTCGATGGTCGCTTCGGTGTGGCCGCCGCGAGTCAGTACACCACCCGCTTGCGCGCGCAGCGGGAAGACATGGCCAGGGCGGTGCAGGTCGGATGGTTTCGCACCATCGGCAATCGCTGCACGCACGGTGGTCAGACGGTCAGCCGCAGACACACCGGTCGTCACGCCATGCGCAGCTTCGATGGTCACGGTAAAACCTGTACCAAAGGCGCTGGTGTTGTTTTCAACCATCATTGGCAGGTCGAGCTGCTTGCGACGGTCTTCGTTAATACACAGGCATACGATGCCGCTGCCATGACGAATGGTCAGCGCCATCTGCTCAACGGTCATGTTTTCGGCGGCGAAAATCATGTCGCCTTCGTTTTCACGGTTTTCATCGTCAAGCACCATTACACCGCGGCCTTCGCGCAGTGCATCCAGTGCATGTTCAATACGTTGAGTTGACGTGCCAAAAGAGGAAAGTAGCGTCTGATTCATGGTAAAAAAAACCTCATTAAATTTATGGTTACCAGAATCAGGGCAGTCTTAGGAGCGCCGTATAAGCGGCAAAAAAATAACGTGAGCGGGCCCATGCCCGACTGGATCGTTACTCTCTCCCATCCGGACTCTAACCGTCGGCCCCGGAATTACACCGGATCTGCTGACCTTTGAGTTTTCACCCAAAGCGCTCGCGGGCTTTCAGCAAGACGCTGATTTACCGCCGGTGGGGAATTTCGCCCCGCCCTGAGAATAAGCGAGATAACTATAACGCTATTGATTACCCTGGGCAATGCATAAGCATCAAACAATTTTGTTTAACCCACGCCATGACGCGCTACAATGGGCACTAACACCTTTTGATCAAGGGAAGCCACAATGATTGACCCAAAAAAAATTGAGCAAATTGCGCGTCAGGTTCATGAATCCATGCCGAAAGGCATTCGTGAATTTGGTGATGACGTTGAGAAGAAAATCCGCCAGACGCTGCAGGCACAGCTGGTTCGCCTTGATTTAGTCAGCCGTGAAGAATTTGATGTGCAAACGCAGGTTCTGCTGCGCACCCGCGAAAAACTGGCGCTGCTGGAACAGCGTCTGACCGAGCTGGAAAACCGCAATGCACCGGAAGACGTGAAACCGGCACCAGCGATCCCGCCGGTGGATGACCAGGAGTAAGGTAAATGCAAAACGGTAACCGAGGTTGCCGTTTTTAGTGTTTGCTCCCTCTCCCACTGGGAGAGGGTTGGGGTGAGGGCATCAGCCCGCACAGATTACTGACTGTCTTTCTGGATCTTCTTAATGATGTTGGTGGTAGAACACCCGTCCTCAAAGTTGAGCACCATCACTTCACCGCCGTTAGCCCAGACCTCTTCGCTACCGGCAATTTGCTCTGGTTTGTAATCGCCACCTTTCACCAGCAGGTCTGGCAAGATACCGGCTATCAAACGCTGTGGAGTATCTTCTTCAAACGACACGACCCAGTCCACGGCTTCCAGCGCACCGAGCACAATCATACGCTGCTCCAGCGGGTTCACCGGGCGCGTTTCGCCTTTCAGGCGTTTCGTTGACGCATCGCTGTTCACCGCCACAATCAGGCGATCGCCCAGCTTGCGCGCATTCGCCAGATAAGAGACGTGGCCCGCGTGCAAAATGTCGAACACACCGTTGGTCATCACCACTTTCTCACCACGCTTGCGCGCAGCAGCAACGGCCGCTTTCAGCTCGTCTTCGCTCATCACGCCAAACCCGGTATCCGCACGACCGCGCACCGCGTTTTCCAGCTCGATAGGCGAAACGGTTGAAGTACCAAGTTTACCGACCACCACACCTGCAGCGGCGTTGGCGAAGTAACACGCTTCTTCAAGAGAGTTGCCTGCCGCCAGCGTTGCCGCCAGCACGCCAATCACCGTATCACCGGCACCGGTCACGTCGTAGACTTCCTGCGCCTGGGTTGGCATATGCAGTGGGGCTTTGCCCGGCTGCAACAGCGTCATCCCCTGCTCGGAACGGGTCACCAGCAGTGCAGAAAGTTCGAAATCAGCGATGATTTTCATGCCGCGTTCAACCAGCTCTTGCTCGGTTTTACACTTACCCGCCACCGCTTCAAACTCAGAGAGGTTTGGCGTCAGCAGCGTTGCACCACGATAGCGCTCAAAGTCCGTGCCTTTCGGGTCGATCAGCACCGGTACATTGGCTTTACGCGCCAGCTGGATCATCGTCTGCACGCTCGCCAGCGCGCCTTTGGCATAGTCGGACAGCACCAGCGCACCGATACCGCCCAGAGCCTGATTGATACGCTCGTGCAGCGGCTCAGGATCAACGCCTTCAAACCCTTCTTCAAAGTCGAGGCGGATCAGTTGCTGGTTACGCGACAGCACGCGCAGCTTGGTGATCGTCGGGTGTGTCGGAACAGAAACGAAGTCGCACTTCACGTTCACGTCCGCCAGCGACTTGCTCAGCGCACGCGCCGCATCATCGATGCCGGTCAGGCCCACCAGACGCGAATGTGCGCCCAGAGAGGCAATGTTCATCGCCACGTTTGCCGCGCCGCCAGGACGCTCTTCAATGGTGTCGACCTTAACCACCGGTACCGGTGCTTCCGGGGAGATGCGGCTGGTCGGCCCATACCAGTAGCGATCCAGCATCACATCACCGACAACCATAACTCCAGCACGTTCAAACTCTGGCAGTGTTACTTTCATTCCTGACTCCAGAAAGATTCACAATTTGCGCGCGATAATATCACACTTGTTTTGTTACGCACGGTTCCACCAGCCACTTCTGCCAGCTTGTCGTCACCTGAGCGCGCTCATCGGCAAAGCAGTCAAGCGCCACATGGCCCGGCTGTTCCTGTAAGGCCAGATGATGCAACTCATCACGCAGCGTGGTGTAGGCGCGCGTTAAGGACTGCGCTTCCTGCTCATCCATAATGTCGTTTTGTGCGAGCAGCTCCAGAATGCGCACGTTATCAGACCAGCGAATGAGCTTCGGCTTCTCGTGTGCATGACGCAGCACCAGATACTGGGTGATGAACTCAATATCCGTAATACCACCCTCATCGGCTTTAATATCAAAGCGATCGCGATGCTTATTCCCCAAATGCGCACGCATCTTCTCACGCATCTCACGCACTTCGGTTTGCAGCGTACTGCCGTCACGTACGATGGTCATCACGTCCCGGCGGATCGCATCAAACTGGGTTTTCAGCAGCGGGTCGCCATACACCACGCGGGCGCGCACCAGCGCCTGATGCTCCCACGTCCAGGCCTCATTTTTCTGGTAATCCGCAAACGAGTCCGTTGAAGTAACCAACATTCCTGCCGCGCCGGACGGACGCAAACGCGCATCCACTTCGTACAAAATGCCCGATGACGTGCGGGTGCTGAACAGGTGCATAATGCGCTGGGCCAGACGCAGGTAGAACTGACGCCCGTCTATTTCACGTTCGCCATCGGTCATCACGTCCACCGGGCAATCGTGCAGGAAAATAAGGTCAAGATCAGAGCTATACCCCAGCTCCCAGCCGCCGAGCTTGCCGTAACCGACAACCGCAAAGCCACGGCCTTCGCGATCGGCCAGGTGTTTCGGCTGGCCGTAACGCGCCACCATCTGCACCCACGCCTGATGCACCACCGCGTCGATGATCGCTTCGGCAAGCCATGTTAAGTGATCGCTCACTTTCATCACCGGCAACGTACCAGCGATATCTGCCGCCGCCACGCGCAGCATTTGCGCCTGTTTAAACTGACGCAGCGCTTCCAGCTGTTGTTCTTCGTCCTCTTCCGGCACGCGCAGCAGATACTGACGCAATTCGTCACGGTAGGCATCCGTCGCCGTCGGCTGATAAAGCGTATTCGGATCAAGCAGTTCGTCCAGCAGCAGCGGATAACGCGCCAGCTTGTTGGCGACCATCGGCGAGGCGGCGCAGAGCGTAATCAGGTGCTTCAGTGCGCCGGGAAACTCGCTCAGTAGCTCAAGATAGGTCGTACGCGTGATGATGCCGCTCAACAGCGGCATCATGCGCGACAGCGGTACCGGCGCATCCGCCCGCGAGCAGACCTCGCTCAGCAGATACGGCATCAGGTGATCCAGCACCTGGCGGCCACGCGGGCCAATGGCGCGCTTGTTCAGTTCGAGACGGAAATCGGCGATCAGCGACAACACCCGGTGGCGGTCGTCATCGCTCAGGTGCGCCAGCACTGGCGTGGTGTCATCTTCCTGAAGTGCGTCCTGCCACAGCTCGCGCCAGTGTTCAGACAGCGTATCATCCTGCGATTCACTTTCGTCGTCGCCAATCAGCTCGTTAAAGATACGGCGCACGCCCGCCATGTGGGCATCCAGCCGTTCGGTCAATGCCGTCCAGTCACCCACACGCATCCCCCAGGCCAGACGCGCCCGATTCAGGTCATCGCCCGGCAGAGTCTGGGTTTGTTCATCGTTGATGCTTTGCAGCAGGTTTTCCAGACGACGCAGGAAGAGATAAGCCTCGCGCAGGGTTTGCGCGTCGCCTGCCGGTAGCAGGTGCAGTTGCTCAATGGCAGAGAGCGTCGGGAGCAAGGAACGGGACTGCAAAGACGGTTCGCGTCCTCCACGGATCAGCTGGAAGACCTGCACGATAAATTCAATTTCACGGATGCCGCCCGCACCAAGCTTGATGTTATCTTTCAGACCACGACGGCGCACCTCACGGGCAATCATCCCCTTCATGTTACGCAGGGACTGGATCACACTGAAATCGATGTAGCGACGGAACACGAACGGACGCAGCATGGCGCGCAGCTCATTGGCGTAAGCATCGTCACCGTCGCCCATGATCCGCGCTTTGACCATCGCATAGCGCTCCCAGTCGCGTCCCTGCTCCTGGTAATAATCTTCCAGCGCGGCAAAGCTCAGCACCAGCGGGCCGCTATCGCCAAACGGACGTAAACGCATGTCCACACGATAGACAAAACCGTCCTGTGTCGGCTGATCCAGCGCCTTAATAAGACGCTGGCCGAGACGGGTAAAGAACTGGGCATTGTCCAGTTCACGACGACCACCACGCGTGGAGCCGTTCTCCGGCCAGGCAAAAATCAGGTCGATATCAGAGGAGAAATTCAGCTCGCAGCCGCCCAGCTTGCCCATCCCCAGGATCAACAGCGGCTGAGGAACCCCCTCTTCGTTGCACGGCGTCCCCCACTCTTTACAACAGGCCGCGTAAAGCCAGTCCCGCGCGGCGACGATCAACGTCTGCGCCAGCTCGCTCAACTGCAGAAGCGTGCTTTCTTCGCTGACCCGCTCCAGCGCCTGAGCCCAGGCAATACGCACCATCACCCGACGACGGAACTGGCGCAAAACGCGCATCAGCGCAGCTTCCTCCGCCACATCTGCAAGCGCGGTTTGCAACCAGCTGGCATAATGCCGCCACTCTTCCGCCTGCGGCGGTGAGTTCTCAAGCTCCGCCAGCCAGTCAGGGTTGGCGGTGAGACTTTCCTGCACAAAATCACTAAAAGTGAGCATGCTTCTGGCCTGCTCGCTTAACGATGACGCCGATAATGACTCAGGCAGACGTTCGCAAACGGTCTGCCACTGCTGCTGTAACTGCGAAGAAAGCGGCATTATAGGGGTTCCTTGCCAGAGTTAACGTTTTCCGCTGTGCAGCCAGAACGGCTCCTGCGAAATAGCCACGTTGCGGAAATGCTCAATCTCAATATGCTGACGGGTTTCGATGGCATGTTTCAGCCCCTGCCAGTTTTCCAGCCAGGCCTGCGTTTTTGCGCTGTCATAAGCCCCGGAAAGCAGCAACATGCTGTCGATATTACGCGCCAGACGGGGAAGCTGATCGCCATACTGGTCGCCCAGTGGATACGCAAAAGTGGTCTTCAACTCGGCGGCATGGCGTGAAAGATGGGTATCCGCAAAACGTTTGAAGTTTTCCGCAATTTTGGTCTGCGCTTTTGCATCCAGGAAACTGCGCCAGCCGCGCGTCACCAGAAACTCAGTCAGCGACAGTTTTGCCGCAGCGGTTTGCGGGCTGTAGATAGCCGTTTGCGCCGACACGTCAGAAAGCATCAACGTCTCGGTTTGCGTCAGCAGATCACGTAAGTGAGCGCTCGCTTTACGCGGGACAATGCCGCCGAAAAGCGCCAGGGTATGACGCACCAGCCCGATAGCCGCCAGCACGTGAGACTTTGCATTTTTCACATTTCGCGCCCACAGTTCTTCATGGTATTGCCACTGAGTGAGCGCCAGCTCCAGCGCCGCTTCCATACCCTGTTCAACACTGGCTTTCGGGGCGACGTGTAAAATGGTCGTCTCTTTCAGTAAACGTGGCGCATCTCCGGCCGCCAGGTGGTAGCCACGCGCGGCTTTGCTCAGGCTACCCTGACGCAAACCGGACTGGTTCACCAGCTTGTGTGCCAGCTTCAGCACGTCGTTCACATCACCGTCCACCAGCTCAAGCTCCAGCTCGCAAAGGGGTTCCTGGTATTCACCTGCCTTCACGTCACCCAGATCCAGGGCAATCTCAATGCGACTTTTGCCTTCATTGACCAGCCATTTTTCGCGCCAGAAATCGGTGCTGAACAGCGGCTGCACCTGCCCGGATAACGCTTCCGGCAGCAGGCCCTCAGGCCAGACTTCTGCCGGGAAACGGTCCAGTTCAAGTTCTGGCTTACTGATGTCGATATTGTATTCCGGGCGCTGATGTAAACCGCCCACCACGCGACCGGCAATTTTCATCGTCATCTCGTAGCGCCCGTTCGCGCCACGGATGCGCAGCCCCATATCATGACGGCGCAGCCAGTTGTCTGGTGTTTCATAATAGATGTTCAGCAGTTGTACCGGTTCATGGTGCTCGCCGGAAAGCGTGTGCAAATGTTGACGAAGCGCGTCAACGCTGTCTTTTTCGACGATAAACTTTAATTCGATTTCTTGAGCCATAGCCTTGTACTTATGCAGGCGTCACAGACGCGTCAATGAGGGCGAACTTCCTCGCCATTTGTTTGTCAGTACATAGTATTTTGCGCCAAATTGCCACGCAATGAGCAATTTGACGGGCGTAAATGTTTGACACCGTGACACAGATGATTCTGATTGCTGACGAATGCTTTGCGTAGAGACACTGTTGCCACTACTATCGTTCCACTATTCATGAAAATAACGACTAATGATGCTTAAATTACGCCTGATTGGACTTACTTTACTCGCTTTTAGCGCCGCAACTGCGGTACACGCTGAAGAGAAACGTTACGTTTCTGATGAACTGAACACCTGGGTACGCAGCGGCCCTGGAGATAATTATCGCCTCGTGGGTACGGTTAATGCCGGCGAGGAAGTGGTGCTATTACAGACCAATGCGGACACCAATTACGGGCAGGTTCGCGACAGCAGTGGTCGTACGTCCTGGATCCCACTGAAAGAGCTGAGCAATGTGCCAAGCCTGCGTACCCGCGTGCCGGATTTGGAAAATCAGGTGAAAACCCTGACCGACAAGCTCAATAACATTGACGGCACCTGGAACCAGCGCACCGCAGAAATGCAGCAAAAAGTGTCACAGAGCGACAGCGTGATTAGCAACCTGAAAGACGAAAACCAGAAACTGAAGAACGAGCTGATCGTCGCGCAGAAGAAAGTGAATGCTGCCAACCTGCAGCTCGATGACAAACAGCGCACCATCATCATGCAGTGGTTTATGTATGGCGGCGGCGTGCTGGGCGTCGGCCTGGTGCTGGGCCTGGTTCTGCCACACCTGATCCCAAGCCGTAAGCGTAAAGACCGCTGGATGAACTAATTCGTCTTCTTTGCCAGACTTACGTATTATCCTGGAAAAGAGAAAACAGGAGTGTCGGGCGTGAAGAGTTATCTGGTCGGTGGTGCGGTACGTGATGCGTTGTTAGGTCTGCCGGTCAAAGATAAGGACTGGGTTGTGGTTGGAGCCACGCCCGCAGAGATGCTCGACGCGGGTTACCAGCAGGTAGGTCGCGATTTTCCCGTGTTTCTGCACCCGCAAAGCCGTGAAGAGTACGCCCTGGCGCGTACCGAACGGAAATCCGGCTCAGGCTATACCGGCTTCACCTGTTATGCCGCACCGGACGTCACGCTGGAGCAAGATCTCCTGCGCCGCGATCTCACCATTAACGCGCTGGCGCAGGACAATCAGGGCCATATTATCGACGCTTATGGCGGCCAGGACGATTTGCGTAACCGCATTTTACGTCACGTCTCCCCGGCGTTTTCTGAAGATCCGCTACGCGTGCTGCGCGTGGCGCGTTTTGCTGCACGCTATGCCCATCTGAGCTTCCGCATCGCCGATGAAACAATGGCGCTAATGACTGCGATGACCAATGCGGGCGAGCTGGAACACCTGACGCCAGAACGCGTCTGGAAAGAGACGGAAAATGCCCTGACCACCCGCAACCCGCAGGTCTTTTTCCAGGTGCTTCGCGACTGTGGCGCACTGAAGGTTCTTTTCCCGGAAATCGATAATCTGTTTGGCGTCCCGGCTCCGGCAAAGTGGCACCCGGAAATTGATACTGGCGTTCATACCCTGATGACGTTGAGTATGGCCGCGATGCTCAGCCCGGAGGTTGATGTTCGTTTTGCCACCCTGTGCCACGATCTCGGCAAAGGGTTAACGCCAAAAGCATTCTGGCCGCGCCATCACGGTCACGGCCCGGCTGGCGTGAAGCTGGTAGAAGGTCTTTGCCAGCGTCTGCGCGTACCTAACGAGATCCGCGACCTGGCAAAACTGGTGGCAGAATTCCATGACCTGATCCACACCTTCCCGATCCTGAAACCGGCCACCATCGTGAAATTGTTCGACAACATCGACGCCTGGCGTAAACCGCAGCGCGTGGAGCAGATCGCGCTCACCAGCGAGGCTGACGTTCGTGGGCGAACCGGGTTTGAAGCCTGTGATTATCCGCAAGGTCGTTTGCTGCGCGAGGCGTGGAACGTCGCCAAAGCGGTGCCAACCAAAGACGTCGTGGAAGCCGGGTTCAAAGGGCCGGAGATTCGGGAAGAGCTGACAAAACGGCGGATTCAGGCAGTAGCGGACTGGAAAGAACAGCGTTGCCCTCAGCCAAAAGACTGAGGGCAACCGGTCAGAAGAAGACCACGTAAACGGCAGCCGCCACGATAAAGCGATAGATCGCAAACGGAATAAACGAGATACGCTTGATCAACTGCAGGAAGGTTTTAATGGCAATCAGCGCCACAATAAACGCGGTGATGAAGCCCACGGCGAACATCGGAATATCACCCGTCGTCAGGAAGCCAATGCTTTTATAGACGTCGAGTGCGGTTGCGCCCATCATCATCGGCACGGCCAGCAGGAAGGAAAACTCCGACGCGGCATAGCGGCTCACGCCCATCAACATCCCGCCAGAAATCGTAGCTCCTGAGCGCGAGAAGCCCGGCCACAGGGCCAGACACTGGAAGCAACCAATGATGAATGCCTGACGGTAGGTCATATCGTCCAGGCCTTCTGCGCGAGGGACTTTAGGTTTCAGCACTTCTGCCGCAATCAGCAGGAAGCCGCCGACAACCAGCGCATACATCACGTTAATCGGGTTAAACAGCGATTTGATGGTGTCGTGGAAAACCAGCCCCAGCACCACCGCCGGGATCATCCCCAGCAGGATATGGATCAGCGACAAGCGACCTTTACCCAAACCTTCATGCTCTGGCGGACGACCAAAGTGGATACCAATCAGGCCAAACAGACGACGCCAGAACATCACAACCACGGCCAGAATAGACCCCAACTGAATAACGACTTCAAACGTCTTTGCCGTATCACCTTCAAAGCCCAGAAGATGGCCAACGATAATCATATGGCCCGTGCTGGAGACAGGTAAAAACTCCGTCAATCCTTCGACCACACCCAGTATTGCCGCCACCAGCAGCGAGTGTATATCGCTCATCTATAAACCCCTAAAAAGATATAAAAAAAACGGTGTACCACTAAGGCAACCGTGAAAGATACAAGCCTTAAGACCAATATAGCCGAAAATGGTTTAGCTATTATGACGTTGGATATTCCCTTTCAGATTTTTGCCACGCTCAATGATAACGCCGACGTTAGTCGCACGCGCCACGGCCCCCGGTTTGCTCAGCTTGATACGCACCCACGGTGAGTTGAACCGGCTCAGCAGCAGCTCTGCCACCTCCTCAGCCACGCGCTCCACCAGGGCAAAACGCTGTCCTTCAACGTGGTTAACCACCGTTTCGCTGATATCGGCATAGCTCAGACAATCATTCACGTCATCGCTTTTCGCTGACGTGCGGTTATCCCAGCCCATTTCGATATCGAACACGAGCTTCTGTTCAATGGTCTGTTCCCAGTCGTAAACACCAATAGTGGTGATTACCGAAAGTTGCTCTATAAATACTATATCCATCACGACCTGCCTGCTTTTTGGCTAAACCGGATACCACTTCCGGCGAATTATGCGTATTATCCACAGATGCTGAAAATACAGATACATTTTCAAAACGGAACAGCGTTATGAGTGCAATCGCGCCTGGAATGATCTTCCTCGCTTACCTTTGCGGCTCAATCTCCAGCGCCATTCTGGTCTGCCGTATCGCCGGGTTACCTGACCCACGCGAAAACGGTTCCGGGAACCCCGGAGCGACCAATGTACTACGAATTGGCGGCAAGGGAGCAGCCGTAGCGGTTTTGGTTTTTGATGTACTGAAAGGGATGCTACCCGTCTGGGGCGCATATGCGCTGGGCGTCACGCCGTTCTGGCTGGGGCTGATTGCTATCGCCGCCTGTGTTGGCCATATCTGGCCCGTATTCTTCGGCTTTAAAGGCGGCAAAGGCGTCGCCACCGCATTTGGTGCCATTGCACCTATCGGCTGGGATCTCACCGGCGTTATGGCAGGCACCTGGCTGTTAACCATTTTACTGAGCGGCTATTCTTCGCTGGGCGCGATTGTCAGCGCGCTGATTGCGCCGTTTTACGTCTGGTGGTTCAAACCCCAGTTTACCTTCCCGGTGTCGATGCTCTCCTGCCTGATCCTGCTGCGTCACCACGATAATATTCAGCGCCTGTGGCGTCGTCAGGAAACCAAAATCTGGACGAAGCTCAAGAGAAAGAAAAAAGAGCCTGAATAACCCACACGCCCTCACAATGCCCGGCTGCGCTGACCTTGCGCGGGCCGGTCTTTCCCTCGCATTTTATCCATAAGCGACTCATATGACAGCCTTCATTTCTGCCAGGGCATACTGAAACGTAACCCGTACGCGCGCAGATGGATGCAGCATGTTAGCAACTCAGGTCACTGATAACTCTTACAAAGGCTGGCAGGCATCGCTTACCCTGCAATTTTGTCATACCCCTGAGAAAACCCTCCTGCACTCCGCTCACCACGTCGGGCCTCTTACCGTCCAGCGTCCGTTTTATCCCGAAGGTGATACCTGCCATCTTTATCTCCTGCACCCACCCGGCGGGATTGTCGGCGGTGATACGCTGGATATCTCCGTTCACCTGGAAGCCAAAAGCCATACGCTTATCACCATGCCCGGTGCCAGTAAGTTTTACCGCAGCAATGGCCCACAGGCATGTCTGAACCAGCACTTTTACCTCGGCAAAGAGGCAACGCTGGAGTGGCTGCCGCAGGACACTATTCTCTTTCCCGGCGCGAACGCAGCCTTACGCTCCGTTTTTCACCTGGAGGCGTCCAGCACGCTGTTGGCCTGGGAATTGTACTGTCTGGGTCGCCCGGTGATTAACGAAACCTTCAGCCACGGTACGCTCGAAAGCCGCCTTGAGGTGTGGGTCGACGGTGAGCCGCGCTTAATTGAACGTCAACATCTCAGCGACGGCAATCTCGCCCCCGTTGCCGGGCAGCCGTGGGTGGGCACACTGTTGTTCTATCCCGCCACGGAAAATCACCTTGAGGTGGTACGCGAACGGCTTGCGCCGCTGCATACCTTTGCCGGCGCGACACTCACCGAAGGTCTGCTGTCGGTGCGGTTTCTCTCCCACGATAACCTGATTTGTCAGCGGGTGATGCGCGATATCTGGCAGTCGCTTCGCCCGCTCTTAACCCCCAAAACCGCCTGTTCGCCCCGTATCTGGCAGACATAAGAGAAACGTTATGGAACTGACCCCCAGAGAAAAAGACAAGCTGTTGTTATTTACCGCTGCGCTGGTTGCCGAACGCCGCCTTGCGCGCGGGGTAAAGCTCAATTACCCGGAATCCGTCGCGCTGATCAGCGCCTTTATTATGGAAGGCGCACGCGATGGTGAAACCGTCGCCTCGTTAATGGAAGCGGGTCGCCACGTCCTGACGCGCACACAGGTGATGGAGGGCGTACCGGAGATGATCCCCGACATTCAGGTGGAAGCCACCTTCCCGGACGGATCAAAGCTCGTCACCGTTCACAACCCGATCGTATAAGGAGCTGACGATGATCCCAGGTGAATACCAGATCCAGCCCGGAAATATTGCGCTTAATGTCGGACGGGAAACCCGGAGCGCGATCGTCGAAAACCACGGTGACAGGCCGATCCAGGTGGGATCGCACTACCACTTTTATGAGGTCAATCCGGCGCTGAAATTCGACAGAGAAGCCACCAAAGGCTACCGGCTGAACATCCCGGCGGGGACTGCCGTACGTTTCGAGCCCGGCCAGAAGCGCGAGGTCACACTGGTTCGGGTTGCGGGTGCGCAATGCATTTTCGGTTTTCGCGCTGAAGTCATGGGGGAGGTGAAAAATGGCTGATATTTCACGCCAGGCCTACGCCGACATGTTCGGCCCAACCACCGGGGATAAAGTGCGCCTGGCCGACAGTGAACTGTGGATCGAAGTCGAAAACGATCTCACGGTCTACGGCGAAGAGGTCAAATTCGGCGGTGGGAAAGTGATCCGTGACGGTATGGGCCAGGGGCAGATGACAGCTGATGACTGTGTGGATCTGGTGCTCACCAACGCGCTGATTGTCGATCACTGGGGGATCGTAAAAGCCGATATCGGCGTGAAGAACGGCAGGATCTTCGCCGTCGGCAAAGCCGGTAACCCGGACATTCAGCCCGGCGTGACGATCCCGATTGGTGCCGCGACGGAGGTGATCGCCGCCGAAGGGAAGATCGTTACCGCGGGCGGGATCGACACCCACATCCACTGGATCTGCCCGCAGCAGGCGGAAGAGGCGCTCGTCTCCGGCGTCACCACCATGATCGGCGGCGGTACCGGGCCTGCGGCAGGCACTCACGCCACCACCTGCACGCCGGGGCCGTGGTATATCGCCCGCATGCTGCAGGCCGCCGACACGCTGCCGGTGAATATCGGTTTGCTCGGCAAAGGTAACGGCTCAAACCCTGATGCCCTGCGCGAGCAAATTACAGCTGGCGCAATCGGGCTGAAGATCCACGAGGACTGGGGCGCAACGCCTGCGGCGATCAACTGTTCGCTGGAGGTGGCGGAAGAGATGGATATTCAGGTGGCGCTGCACAGCGACACGCTGAACGAGTCCGGTTTTGTTGAAGACACGCTGGCGGCCATTGGCGGGCGCACCATCCACACGTTCCACACTGAAGGGGCGGGTGGCGGACATGCGCCGGACATCATCACCGCCTGTGCGCATCCCAATATTCTGCCCTCCTCCACCAACCCGACGCTGCCCTACACGGTGAACACCATCGACGAGCATCTCGACATGCTGATGGTTTGCCACCACCTCGACCCGGATATCGCCGAAGACGTGGCTTTTGCCGAATCCCGTATTCGTCGGGAAACCATCGCCGCCGAAGATGTACTGCACGATATTGGCGCGTTCTCGCTCACCTCGTCCGACTCCCAGGCAATGGGACGCGTAGGCGAAGTGATAATCCGCACCTGGCAGGTGGCACACCGCATGAAAGTCCAGCGTGGCGCGCTGCCGGAAGAAACTGGCGATAACGATAACTTCCGCGTGAAGCGCTACGTCGCAAAATACACCATCAACCCGGCCCTGACCCACGGTATCGCCCATGAAGTCGGTTCCATTGAAGCCGGAAAACTGGCGGATCTGGTGGTCTGGTCACCCGTATTCTTTGGCGTAAAACCCGCCACCATTGTGAAAGGCGGAATGATCGCCTGTGCGCCGATGGGCGATATCAACGCATCTATCCCCACGCCGCAGCCGGTGCATTACCGCCCGATGTTTGGCGCACTGGGTGCGACACGGCATGCCACCCGCCTGACGTTTGTCTCGCAGGCAGCCGCAACCCATGGCATCCCGCAGCAGCTCAATCTGCAAAGCGCGACCGCAGTGGTGAAAGGCTGCCGGACGGTGAAAAAGGCCGACATGATCCACAACAGTTTGCAGCCCAACATCACCGTTGATTCGCAAACCTATGAGGTCCGTGTCGACGGTGAATTGATTACCAGCGAGCCGGCAGAGATCCTGCCGATGGCCCAGCGCTATTTCCTGTTTTGAGGAGGAACGATGATCTACCTGACCCAACGCCTTGACCACGCCCACCGCATCACCGCCAGCGTCACACTCCCCATTGATGTGCGGGTGAAAAGCCGTGCCCGTGTCGCGCTGAACGATGGCCGCGATGCCGGGCTGATGCTGCCACGCGGTTTGCTGCTGCGCGGCGGAGACCTGCTCACCACCGAAGATGGTAGCGAGGTCATTGAAGTGATCGCCGCACCAGAGTCGGTATCAGTCGTGCAATGCTCAGATCCCTTCCTGCTCGCCCGCGCCTGCTATCACCTGGGTAACCGCCACGTCCCGCTGCAGATCATGCCCGGTGAGTTGCGCTATCACCACGATCACGTCCTCGACGACATGCTGCGTCAGTTCGGGCTGGAGGTCACATACGCCACGCTGCCGTTTGAACCGGAAGCGGGTGCATACACCAGCGATGCCCACAGCCACAGCCATTCGCACGCTCATTCACACTAAGGATCCCATCATGCGCAAATATTTACCTCTGTTATTGCTGGCCTTCTCCCTTCCGGCGCTCGCCCACCCAGGACATGGAGCCGACAGCTTTCAGGCCGGTTTTTTCCACCCGCTGACCGGCCTTGATCACCTGCTGATGCTGACCGGTGCAGGCGTGCTTTCCGCCCTGAGCGGACGCAAGCTGTTACTGCCTTTTACCACCCTCGGCATGATGCTGGCAGGTGCCATTGCGGGCAGCCTTTTCGGCGGTTTTAGCGGCATGGAGATGCTGATTATCGCTTCGCTGGCGGTGTGTGGCGTGATGATGTTTAAAACCGAAAACCGTCTGCTGCTGGTCGTGCCTGCGCTGGCGATGTTCCACGGCTGGGCACACGGCGTGGAGATGTCTGGTCACAACTTCTGGCTCTTCACCACCGGGTTTATGTTTGCCAGCGCCACGGTACTATGCGCCAGTTTCGCCGCAGGGTTACTGCTGCGCCGTCACGACGGTCTGCGTAAAACCTTCGGCGGCGGGCTGATTGTCTCCGCCCTGCTGGTGCTGATGAGCTAATGGAGCACAGCCGCCAGTGGTTACGCCTGATGCAGCTTTCCAGCAGCAGCCTGCCGGTCGGGTCGTTTACCTGGTCGCAGGGGCTGGAGTGGGCTGTTGAAGCGGGTTGGGTAGCCAGTGTCGAGGCATTCAGACACTGGCAAATTCAGCAGATGGAGCAGAGCTTTTTCTGCGTCGATCTGCCGCTGTTTATGCGTCTGTACCGGGCCTGCGAGCAGCAGGATCTGACGGCAGCAAAACGCTGGGCGGCATACCTTCTCGCCTGCCGGGAAACGCGTGAACTGCGCGAAGAAGAACGTAATCGCGGTGCTGCATTTACCCGCCTGGTCAAAAGCTGGGAGCCGGACTATCCGGCAGCGTGGCAGCCGTTGTTTATGCAAAGCCAGCTCTGCGGCATGGCGTGGCTCGGCGTACGCTGGGGCATTGGCGCTCGCGAGCTGGCACTGAGCCTGGGCTATAGCTGGATTGAAAGCGCAGTGATGGCAGGCGTCAAGCTGGTGCCGTTCGGACAACAGGCCGCACAACAGCTGATTATTACCCTGAGCGACCATTTCGCTGAAGGGCTTGATGCGGCGCTGTCACGCAGCGATGACGAGCTGGGCGCAGCCACGCCACTTTCGGCCATCGCCTCTGCGCGACACGAAACACAATATTCACGATTATTCCGTTCCTGAGGAGTCAACATGGCTGATGACAAACATCCCCTGCGCGTTGGCGTGGGTGGCCCGGTGGGGTCGGGCAAAACCGCCCTGCTGGAAGCACTCTGCAAGGCAATGCGCGACACGTACCATCTCGCAGTAGTAACCAATGATATCTACACCAAAGAGGATCAGCGGATCCTGACCGAAGCGGGCGCGCTGGAACCAGAGCGCATCGTGGGTGTGGAGACCGGTGGTTGTCCGCATACCGCCATCCGTGAAGATGCATCGATGAACCTCGCGGCAGTCGAAGCGCTCAGCGAGAAGTTTGGCAATCTGGATCTGATCTTCGTTGAAAGCGGCGGCGACAACCTGAGTGCGACTTTCAGCCCGGAGCTGGCGGATCTGACCATTTACGTGATTGACGTGGCTGAGGGAGAAAAAATCCCACGTAAAGGCGGGCCGGGGATCACCAAATCGGATTTTCTGGTGATCAACAAAACCGACCTCGCGCCGTACGTCGGTGCTTCGCTGGAGGTGATGGAACGCGACACCAACCGCATGCGCGGTGAGCGTCCGTGGACATTTACCAACCTGAAGGCGGGCGATGGTCTGGCGACGATTATTGCGTTTCTGGAAGAAAGAGGAATGCTGCGGGTGTAGTCGTAAATGTCCCTCTCCCCTGTGGGGAGAGGGTTAGAGTGAGGGGGTTACGCCTCCGGCAGCTCCGCCAGTGGCCAGCGCGGACGCACGGACACACTCAGATCGGAGGTTGCACCGGCGTTCAGGCGCACCATCCCGGCGTAGGCGATCATCGCCCCGTTATCGGTACAAAATTCCGGGCGGGCATAGAACACTTCTCCGCGACGCTTCTGCATCATCTCCGCCAGTTTCGCACGCAGCGTGCGGTTAGCACTCACGCCACCGGCCATCACCAGACGCTTAAAGCCCGTCTGATCCAGCGCACGCTTGCACTTGATCATCAGCGTATCCACCACCGCATCTTCAAACGCACGGGCGATATCAGCACGCGTCTGCTCGCTATCGTCGTTATTGCGGATCGTATTCGCCGCGAAGGTTTTCAGGCCAGAGAAGCTAAAATCCAGCCCTGGGCGGTCGGTCATCGGGCGCGGGAAAACAAAGCGCCCTTCCGTGCCCTGCGCGGCCATTTTTGACAGCATCGGGCCACCTGGGTAGTCCAGCCCCAGCAGCTTGGCAGTTTTGTCGAACGCTTCACCGGCTGCGTCGTCGATTGACTCACCCAGCAGTTCATATTTACCAATGCCCGTCACGCTAATCAGCTGGGTATGACCGCCGGAAACCAGCAGCGCCACAAACGGGAACTCAGGCGGATTCTCTTCCAGCATCGGTGCCAGAAGATGCCCTTCCATATGGTGAACCGGAATAGCCGGAACATCCCACGCAAACGCCAGCGAACGACCAACCGTTGCACCAACCAGCAGCGCACCGACCAGGCCCGGGCCCGCGGTATACGCCACCGCATCAATATCATCTGAACACAACCCGGCTTCTTTCAGCGCCGCCTGAATCAGGGGAACCGTTTTACGCACATGGTCACGGGAAGCCAGTTCAGGCACAACGCCACCGTAGTCAGCATGCAATTTCACCTGACTATACAGCTGGTTGGCAATAAGCCCTTTTTCGTCGTCGTAAATGGCGATGCCGGTTTCATCGCAGGACGTTTCAATACCCAGTACACGCATGACTTGTTTTACCTCGTTTCAATACCGCGCAGTGTAGGGCCAATGCGGGTTGATGTAAAACTTTGTTCGCCCCAGGACATCGGCTCGTGTATACTCCTCCTCCTTATAAAAGTCCCATTTCAAAATCGCATCGGTGCTTTACAAAGCAGCAGCATTTGCAGTAAAATTCCGCACCATTTTGAAATAAGCTGGCGCTGATGCCAGCGGCAAACCGAATTTATTAAAGGTGAGAGTTACATGCCGGTAATTAAAGTACGTGAAAACGAGCCGTTCGACGTAGCACTGCGTCGCTTCAAACGTTCATGCGAGAAAGCAGGTGTTCTGGCTGAAGTTCGTCGTCGTGAGTTCTATGAAAAACCAACGACCGAACGTAAGCGCGCTAAAGCTTCTGCAGTGAAACGTCACGCGAAGAAACTGGCTCGCGAAAACGCACGCCGTACTCGTCTGTACTAATCCATTGAGGGCCAGAGCCCTCAGTGAGCAGACAGAGTAATAGTCGTAAGGCCGTGCTTCCGGAAGGAATGCGCGGCTTGTTTTCGTTTATAAATCAGCATTTATACAAAATCATTCACACTGTATCAAGGCGGCAAGTGAGTGAATCCCCGGAGCTTACTTAGGTAAGTGACAGGGATGAGCGAACGTAGCCAACGCAGAGACAGTTTGAAGGATGAAGTGTAATTTTTGGGGCATATGGCCGGAAGAATCCCACGCGTATTTATCAATGATCTGCTTGCCAGAACCGACATCGTCGATCTCATCGACGCGCGGGTAAAGCTAAAAAAGCAGGGCAAGAACTACCATGCGTGCTGTCCGTTCCATAATGAAAAAACCCCCTCTTTCACCGTAAACGGTGAGAAGCAGTTCTACCATTGCTTCGGCTGTGGCGCACACGGTAATGCCGTCGATTTTTTAATGAACTACGACAAGCTCGAGTTTGTTGAAACCGTCGAAGAACTGGCGGCGATGCACAACCTTGAAGTGCCGTATGAAGCAGGCAGTGGGCCAAGCCAGATAGAGCGCCATCAACGGCAAACGCTTTATCAACTGCTGGATGGCCTGAATTCGTTTTACCAACAGTCTCTAAAGCACGCTGCTGCTGAGCCTGCGCGTCAGTATCTGAACAAGCGCGGACTGAGCGACGATGTCATTGCGCGTTTCGCTATTGGTTACGCCCCGCCCGGCTGGGACAACGTGTTAAAGCGTTTTGGCGGCAATAGCGAAGATCGTAAATCGCTGATCGACGCAGGCATGCTGGTCACCAACGACCAGGGACGAAGCTACGACCGCTTCCGTGAACGGGTCATGTTCCCGATCCGCGACAAGCGTGGCCGGGTAATAGGTTTTGGTGGTCGCGTGCTGGGTGATGCCCTGCCGAAGTACCTGAACTCCCCGGAAACCGATATTTTCCATAAAGGCCGCCAGCTTTACGGTCTTTATGAGGCGCAGCAAGATAATGCGGAACCTCCGCGTCTTCTGGTCGTCGAAGGCTATATGGACGTCGTCGCCCTGGCGCAGTACGACATTAACTATGCCGTTGCGTCTTTAGGCACGTCCACTACCGCCGATCATATTCAGTTGCTGTTCAGGGTGACCAACAACGTCATCTGCTGTTACGACGGTGACCGTGCAGGACGTGATGCCGCCTGGCGTGCGCTGGAGACGGCACTCCCTTATATGACCGACGGGCGTCAGTTACGCTTTATGTTCCTGCCCGACGGTGAAGACCCGGATACGCTGGTGCGTAAAGAGGGCAAGGCGGCATTTGAAGCGCGGATGGAGCAGGCACAGCCGCTCTCCACGTTTTTGTTTAACAGCCTGATGCCGCAGGTGGATTTGAGTACCCCTGACGGGCGCGCGCAGCTGAGTACGCTGGCACTGCCGTTAATCAGTCAGGTGCCCGGTGAAACGCTGCGCATCTATCTGCGTCAGGAGTTAGGCAACAAGCTCGGTATCCTCGATGACAGCCAGCTTGAACGTTTAATGCCAAAACAGGCTGAAAACGGCGCGGTTCGCCCCGTACCTCAGCTAAAACGCACAACCATGCGTATACTGATAGGGTTACTGGTACAAAACCCCGAACTTGCTCCGCAAGTGCCATCGCTGGCGGGTTTGAACCACGAAAAGTTGCCTGGACTTGGTTTATTTTCAGAATTGGTCAACACTTGTCTGTCACAGCCAGGTCTGACCACCGGACAACTTTTAGAGCATTATCGCGGCACAAAAGAGGCCGCAACCCTTGAAAAATTGTCGATGTGGGACGATATAGCAGATAAAGATATTGCGGAAAAAACGTTCACCGACTCACTCAACCATATGTTTGATTCGATGCTTGAACTGCGCCAGGAAGAGTTGATTGCTCGCGAGCGCACACACGGTTTAAGCAGCGAAGAACGCCGGGAGCTCTGGATGTTAAACCAGGAACTGGCGAAGAAATAAGTTAAAGACAAAAGTATTCAACGGCTTAAGTGCCGAATATCGATCGGGAAGCCCCCGGCAGCCGCACTGAGAGGCAGCGGCACAAATATAAGTACGCCCTCGCTTTAAAGGTTGGCAAACCATCGCTGACACCAATCAAACGAATTAAGTGTGGATACCGTCTTATGGAGCAAAACCCGCAGTCACAGCTGAAACTTCTTGTCCAACGCGGTAAGGAGCAAGGCTATCTGACCTATGCCGAGGTCAATGACCATCTGCCGGAAGATATCGTCGACTCAGATCAGATCGAAGACATCATCCAAATGATCAATGACATGGGCATTCAGGTGATGGAAGAAGCACCTGATGCCGATGATCTGTTGCTGGCTGAAACCTCCAACAACACTGATGAAGATGCAGAAGAAGCTGCTGCACAGGTACTGTCCAGCGTGGAATCTGAAATCGGGCGTACTACTGACCCGGTTCGCATGTACATGCGCGAAATGGGTACCGTTGAACTGTTGACCCGCGAAGGCGAAATCGACATTGCAAAACGCATTGAAGACGGGATCAACCAGGTTCAGTGCTCTGTTGCCGAATACCCGGAAGCGATCACCTATCTGCTGGAGCAGTACGATCGCGTTGAAGCTGAAGAAGCGCGTCTGTCCGATCTGATCACCGGTTTTGTCGACCCGAATGCTGAAGAAGATATGGCTCCGACCGCCACTCACGTCGGCTCTGAACTGTCTCAGGAAGAGATGGATGACGACGAAGACGAAGATGAAGAAGACGGCGACGACGACAGCAGCGACGACGACAACAGCATCGACCCTGAACTGGCACGTGAGAAGTTTGGTGAGCTGCGTACCCAGTACGAAGTGACCCGTGACACCATCAAAGCGAAAGGCCGCAGCCACGCAGCCGCTCAGGAAGAGATCCTGAAACTGTCTGAAGTGTTCAAACAGTTCCGCCTGGTGCCAAAACAGTTCGATTACCTGGTGAACAGCATGCGCGTCATGATGGATCGCGTACGTACCCAGGAACGCATCATCATGAAGCTGTGCGTTGAACAGTGCAAAATGCCGAAGAAGAACTTCATCACCCTCTTCACCGGCAACGAAACCAGCGAAACCTGGTTCAACGCAGCTATCGCGATGAACAAGCCGTGGTCTGAAAAACTGCACGACGTGACAGAAGATGTTCAGCGCGGCCTGCAGAAACTGCAGCAAATTGAAGAAGAAACGGGCCTGACCATCGAGCAGGTAAAAGACATCAACCGTCGTATGTCCATC
Organism: Enterobacter cloacae; assembly: GCA_014169315.1. Lineage (NCBI taxonomy): Bacteria > Pseudomonadati > Pseudomonadota > Gammaproteobacteria > Enterobacterales > Enterobacteriaceae > Enterobacter > Enterobacter cloacae. The sequence continues at coordinate 3,900,171 of AP022133.1, forward strand.
GGTGAAGCGAAAGCCCGCCGTGCGAAGAAAGAGATGGTTGAAGCGAACTTGCGTCTGGTTATCTCTATCGCCAAAAAATACACCAACCGTGGTCTGCAGTTCCTGGATCTGATTCAGGAAGGCAACATCGGTCTGATGAAAGCGGTAGATAAGTTTGAATACCGTCGTGGTTACAAGTTCTCCACCTACGCAACCTGGTGGATCCGTCAGGCGATCACCCGTTCTATCGCAGACCAGGCGCGCACCATCCGTATTCCGGTGCATATGATTGAGACCATTAACAAGCTCAACCGTATCTCCCGCCAGATGCTGCAAGAGATGGGTCGCGAGCCGACGCCGGAAGAGCTGGCTGAACGCATGCTGATGCCGGAAGACAAGATCCGTAAAGTGCTGAAGATCGCCAAAGAGCCAATCTCCATGGAAACGCCAATCGGTGATGATGAAGATTCGCATCTGGGTGATTTCATCGAGGATACCACCCTCGAGCTGCCGCTGGACTCTGCGACCACCGAGAGCCTGCGTGCTGCAACGCACGACGTTCTGGCTGGCCTGACCGCTCGTGAAGCAAAAGTTCTGCGTATGCGTTTCGGTATCGACATGAACACCGACCACACGCTGGAAGAAGTGGGTAAACAGTTCGACGTTACCCGCGAACGTATCCGTCAGATCGAAGCGAAGGCGCTGCGTAAACTGCGCCATCCAAGCCGCTCTGAAGTGCTGCGTAGCTTCCTGGACGATTAATCGCTCCGGTACTGAAAAAGCTCCCAATCGGGAGCTTTTTTTTTGTTTATTCCCTCTCCCTGTGGGAGAGGGTGAGGGCATCAGGCCACAGAGGACCCTAAAGCCCCCGCACCGCCAGCGTCTCATCCAGTTCGCGATACGCCTCGACCAGATTATCCAGCGTTGCCCTGTTCAGCCCGCTCGGGTTCGGCAGCACCCATACCTGCGTCACGCCAATGGAGGTACTCTGTTTGCCCCACTTCGTCCCGCGCTGACCAAATGCTTGTTCGTACGCCTGCTTCCCCAGAATCGCCAGCGCTGCTGGCTGGTAATCTTCCATTTTCTTAATCAGCTCCCGCCCGCCGCTGCGCAACTCATGCAGGTTCACCTCACTCGCCTGCACCGTTGGCCGCTCGACCAGCATGGTGATCCCGCAGCGCGTATCCAGCAGATGCTGTTCCTCTTCCGGCTTCAGTAACCTGTCGGTAAACCCCGCCTGATGGATAACCTTCCAGAAGCGGTTTCCCGGATGGGCGAAGTGAAAACCGGTATGCGCCGAGGACTTGCCAGGGTTGATGCCACAGAACACCACCCGCAGCCCAGGGACAAGAATATCGTTGATCATGTTTACTCCCGATCGATACATCGTCGGAGAAGTATAAAGGATTGATAATGCGTTGTTTATAAAAACAGCAAGCGGGTGTGAATGGCTGGATTGCTGCGGGGAGTTACTTTATAATTCACCGCCACGGCCCCTTAGCTCAGTGGTTAGAGCAGGCGACTCATAATCGCTTGGTCGTTGGTTCAAACCCAACAGGGGCCACCAAATAAAACAAGGAGTTAGATGATAAATCGTCTGACTCCTTTTTCTTTGGATGCAATTTGGGTCAGGTAATGGGTCAGGTAAGGAATTGCTACCCGGCCCTCTTCATCTCGTTGCAAGCCCTCCCGGATAGTGATGAAAGTCAGTAGCACGGCCTGTAATATTCACCGTACCGAATTTTTACGGCTTTGCCGCAACAAGCCAGTTACCTGCCGCGCTCGCAGAATATCGACAGCCCGAAGGTAAGGGGATTGTTCCTGCCAGCTAAATCCCTTCCTGTCGATACGAACCAGCTCGTATTTTTCTACCAGAAAATTCACGGCATCTGACAGGGTGATACCGGCATCGATATGTTGCTGTATAACAACTTCATCGCTGAATGGGGTGTCGTTTATTGTCAGACCGTAGTGCTGTTCCAGCAAACGCGCCAGTAACATTTGCCAGACAGCCACGGGTGACAGGCAGGGCTTCGCTGCCCGCTGAGTTGTTGCAGGTAAAGTTTTCATGTTTGCTCTCGTGAAGGTAATTAACGCTGAGTGGGATAAATGGCGATGTATACGTAGCCGCAACTGCCAAGGGTGTCGGCTTCAGAGGTAAAACCGTTGTGGTACAGGGTGACGCAGTGGGCATGTTGGGGGCTGAGTTCACCGGTGGTCAGCATCGATTCCATCTGGCGGATAAAGTGTGGGAATGTGTCATCCAGCTTCCGGCATTCGGCGTCACTGAACATACCGGTGATGCTGGCCCGGTCAGCCAGGTAGTGCAGCCGGTTGCCCTCCTGTACCAGACGGGCTCCCAGGCGCGGCGTGATAGCCCGCTGCAGGCCCCAGATGATGTGGGTCATGGGGGCTCTCCTTTTATTGTAAGTTCAGGGTAATACTCATCAGGCAGGCATAAGGCCCGTTGCGGTCCTGGCGGCGTTCGGCGTATACCGCGAGGACTCCGGTGATATCCGGAACGTCCCTGCCGGTGTAATGACAGACGCTGCCGTGCCACTGATATTTTCCGCTGCTGTAGCGAAAGATCCGGGACTCAGGATGCTGGCGGTATATCGTCATTGCCCGGCGTTTACTGATAATTTTCATGTCATACCTCACAACAGACCGTGTTCTGCGAACGAATAGATTTGCCTGCCGCCAACAATCAGGTGGTCAGGGACGCGGATATCCACCAGCTGAAGCACCTGCACCAGTCGCTGCGTGAGGGCTTTGTCAGCCTGGCTGGGTGTTGTCTCACCGGAAGGATGGTTATGCGCCAGTATCACCGCCGCCGCGTTGAAGTGCAGAGCACGTTTGACCACCTCCCGGGGATGCACCTCGGTGCGGTTAATCGTGCCGGTGAAGAGCGTTTCATGGGCAATCAACTGATTCTGGTTGTCCAGATACAACACCCGGAACTCTTCCCGCTCAAGCGCGGCCATATGCAGTCGCAGCCATTCACGTACGGCGTGGGTAGAGGTGAAGGCTACGCCGGGCTCATGCAGGTGGCGGTCCAGAGCCCTGAGCGCCCGCTGAATGAGACGCCGGTCCTGTGGCGTCATCTCGCCGGGTAAAAAGGAAAGCTGTTTCATCTGTTGCTCCTTCGGTCAGTCGATAATACGCAGAATGGCGTGAGCCTCTGGATGTTGCATGGCATACTCCCGCAGGCGGTAATAGTGTGCGGTCATCGCGTCACATTCTGTACGGCAGGCATGGTGGCTATACGCAATCAGGCAGACAGCAATACCTGCTGCTTCTGCACTCATTTGGGCATCGTTACCGTTCAGGCAGTTAAACAGACGCCATGTCTCATCGTTGTCAGGCTCGGGGGACATAAATGCGCCGCCATTGCTGAGGGTGTAGAACGACCAGATACCACCGCAGTAATCCGTACAGAATCGGCCCATCCAGGCGAAAATATGCGGCTCCAGGGTTAACCATTGTGGAATGGTGCCAAAGTGCTGCGGCCAGAAGCAGATACGCTGTTCGTCAGGTACCTGCGTTACGGTCAGTTCAAATTCGGGTTCGTTAGCAGATGCGAGGTTGTTTTGTGTCGCTGTAGTCATGGGTATGTCTCCGTCAATAAAAAATGCCAGCAGCGATGGCTGGCGTATGGGGTAATAAAGTGGGTTCGGGAAAGTGAAATGTTGCTGGTAAATGATTCGGGGTCAGCGGGTAAAAGTGTCAGTGCGGATGCCTGACCTGCGGATATAGCGGTTAAGACCTTCACCGGCATACGGTTCAAAGTTCCATGCCCGCCAGACCATCCGGCCTTCGGCGTCGCGAACCACCAGGCGGAAGTGACTGCCCTGGTCGTCTTCGATAGTGATATCGCTGTACGTGGTAGTGACCGCTTCTGCTTGTATCCGGGTGAAGGGTCCCGGTGGCAGTAAAACTGATTGGGACATTTTCAGGCTACTGATAAAAGAAAACCCCGGCAGCCTGATGGCTGTCGGGGTTGATTTGCGTAAGGAGGAACGGCTTTCAGTCGTTACCGCAGTCTCCGGGCGTGGGCAGGACCTTCGTGGCATTCGTCGGGTCAATACTGAAGGTTCCCGCTTTCCGGTCATTGACGTAGACCTCAAACTGACGGGCTTTGCGGATATCGCTGATGAAGTCATACCAGGCATTATCCCCGTTTCGCCAGCCCAGACTGGACGGAATAGCGTACTGCTGGTGATTCATAACTACTGTGATAGAGGTGCCGTCATCGTGCGAACTGACCATTCTATTATCCGTCTGGGTCAGAAAAACTGAATGCTGGTAGAAACCATTCTGGTCAGGATTTCCAGTACAGTTGATGGTAAACATCTTCCCGCTGGTATCAGTCACGCTGTATTCCGTATTGCCCTGGCCATAGCCCTGCTGCCAGAGTCCGGGAACCGCAGAGGCTGTAAAGCTGGTAAACAGTGAACATGCCAGTACAAACCGGCTTAGTGAACGTATTGTCATTTCTGTCTCCTTTATCGTTGTTTTTATTCCTGGTTCTCAGGGTTTGAGGGTATCAGCAGTCGACCCATCAGTTTGCCGTCATGGGCGTACTCAAAGTATCTTTCTTTGGTATACGGGTCCGTCACCTCCTGGTATTCCAGTTTGATGTTATCGGCAATACACAGCGCATTCATCAGTGGCTGGACGGTTTTTTCCTGCATATCCGCGAGGTAGTAGTAACTGCCACCCTCGCATCCATCAGGTGACTGGCGGGTACGTAAGACCTGCAGGGTAAGACCGGATGAGAAACCAACCTGTGACCATTCTTCGCTGACATCATCCTGACGACTGACCACATCGCTGAAGCGCGGCGGGGTGAGATCCTTGAATTTGCTGATGGTCTTCAGTTCATCACTTCTGTCATCGCAGGCGCTCAGAAACAGAGTGGTGGCAACCAGTGCCAGCAGAGGCAGTGTTTTACGTTTCATTATTTTTTTCCTGAAATCAGACGAACCACTTTGGCAAAGACATAAATCCCCACAAAAATACCCACCGGCACGCCGACGAACGGCGTCAGCGCGACACTGGCAGCACCGGCTGCGCCACCTCCCGTCAGTAGTGCGGCAACGGTGGCAAGTGTCAGGGCCGTGAGGCTGTCGGACACTCCGGTTTTGTTCAGAATGATGACGATGATAACAATGGCGATAATGGCAATAACGGGCACTGGGCTCCTCCCTGTTGCCGGGTTGATTACAACACCTGCGCTATTCCGGTGGGCTGTCAGCCGGAACAAACGTAAGCAGTGACTGCTGGATAAAGCGAAAATGGGGGAAGGCCTGAATGAAGACCGGGTCTTCAACCAGGCGACACAGACTGTCATTGCGGCGAAAAGTCTCCTGCAAAGGCTGAATCAGATGGATTTCATCAAGTGTGAATACGGCGATATGCCCTTCGTGTTCAGCCACCAGATACCAGGTCTGCTGGTGGATGAGTAACCGGCAGGAAGCCAGGCGCTCACAGCGTCGCCCCTCCGCAATCAGCGTCACCCGCCTGCGCCCGGTAATGGCCTGAATCAGTCTCCAGAAAGACAATGCTCCTGAAGGCGAAGGAAGCGGATTGGCTGGTACTATTACGCAGGGAGACTCATCGCACATCAGCAGTGCGTTCACCAGACGGCGGTCAAGGCCGGGAAAAAGTCCGGCCAGCCCGCTGCGGTGGGCAAAGATAAGCACGTCGGGCACCATCTGCATTTCACTGCCAGCAGTGCGTAAGCGGCAGTATCCGGACTGATACTCCAGATCCAGATACATCAGTCGCTCACGAAAATCACGCCGCAGCGTGCGCACTGACACGCCAAACTCAGCGGCCAGTTTGCGCACACTCAACGTTTCACCCGCCACCAGACGGCTGATTATCAGTGACAGCCTGACAGCCAGCCGGTCATGGCGGCGTTCTGCCTGTGTCATGAGAGGTTCTCCAGGAAAGTTAACTGACTGAAAATGATGTGATTACTTTAAACAGGGGGGCGGACAGGGTATGGACAACGCAGAAACTATTTTTTATTTCTGCAAAAGCCAGATGTAACGGGGGTTACAGGCTATTACCGGGAGATTGAGGCACACGAGCACGTAGCAATTCGGACAGGTGGTGTCCGATAATAACAATGTGGCAACATAAAACGTCTACTGCAGCTGTGTGAGCAGTGTTTCAGCCATCACCCACAGCGCACGGTTAAGCTTCACGTCCCCGTCAATGCCACGCACGGCACGGGTATGCGTTCGTTCGCCTTTAACATTACGCCCGCTGAGTCCGCCCTTAATCAGGTTTTCCTGAATCCGCTGGTACGTGGTCCACAGGTCATTGCTCTCATCCTGCCAGCGGCGTGGGGAGAGTATTTGCGACTCAGTCACCGGCTGGTGGTCTTCACCAAAGCGGTATGTGAGAGCGGCTTTTGCCAGTGCCTGCTGTGCCGGAGGCGGCAACAGCAACGACTGCATGGCATCCCGTTTCTCCTCCACCCGGTCAAAAATCCCCAGTACCTCATACGCGCCTTCAATCACCTGACTCACCACGTCCCCCTTGTGCGGCACCCGTACCTCGCCAAACGACTCGCCACAGACAAGGCCGTTCTGACAAACCGCACGAAATAGTCCCGGCAGCATCTGGTACGAACTGCTGCCATCGTGAGAGTTGAGCAGGATTATTTCCGGCACCTGCTTACCGGTTATCTGTCCCTCACGCCGTAGACGCAGCATATGCTTGGTGTGTTCGCGACGCTCCGGATCACGCACACGGGTCTGACAGGCAAAGAATGGCTGGAAGCCTTCTCGCTGCAGGCTGTCCAGCAAGGAGATGGTGGGTATATAGGTGTAGCGTTCACTACGGGATTCATGTTTGTCCTCGCTGAACACACTGGGCACCACGCGAAACAGCTCCTCGCTGGTTAACGGACGGTCACGACGAATAATGTTTGCAGCGCCAAAGCGCGAAGCCAGACGGGTCATAAGCAGACTCCTCATAACGGGAAAACAAATAAAGGGGATCCCCGTCGCATCGGCGACAGGGTCAGGGAAATAACAGGGATGGATTAAATACTCAGAAGAAGAAATCCCAGACGGCGCGGGCCACAGAGACCACGGTGGTGCGCACGGCCTGAATGACGGCCCGCACAGGTGTGGGTATCAGAGGAAAGGCACTGATGCTATCGAGTAGAGCACCGACGGTTTCACCAAAATCGCTTCGAGCCTGTTCCCGGACTACCGTCGTGCGAAAGGAAGGCTGGAGTTGCGACACCACCGGGCTGGTGGCCTCACGTGGCAGGCACTTAATCATCCGCTCGGCCATCACCCTAAGCCCCCATTGTAGACGGACCGACACAGCACACACCGGATGTACGGGCTGGAACAGCTCATGCAGCAGGCAGATTTTGCGGCTGATATTCTGCTTCTGCGCGGTGGACAACTGACCATTACCGGTGGTGGGTTCGGCCTTGTCCGACTGACTGATAACGAACAGCACCTTATGCCGGTATACCTCACCAATAACCTGACGGTAAAAGTGCTCATCCACAGCCAGAGCCCGGTCATCAGCCTTAATCAGCCACAGCACCAGATCGAGCTGGGGAAGCTGTTGCTGGTACAGCGAAGCATACTCAGCATCGCGGGCACTGCTTTCCCCCACGCCGGGCAAGTCCACGATGGTCATAAAGCGCTCTCCAACCTGCAGGCGAAATTGCAAAGGTTCACGGGTGCAGGCCGCGACATGGCTGACTGGCGATACTTCGTCGACAAACAAAGCGTTGCAAAGGCTACTCTTTCCCGCCCCGGTTTTACCCATAATGCCGATCACAGGTTCATAGTCGATAAGCAAGTAAATGTGTTTCAGGATTGTGTCAAACAGTTGTGCAGGTAGCACTGTCATCGCCTCGCTGATAATGTTGATACCTTCTTGTTTATTCATGATTTTTCCAGGCAGAAAATAAAACAATAACGGCGAACCTGTCGGTTCGCCGTATAGATAGTAATGTTCTGTAAGATGATATATATCTGAAATTATTTGGATTATCTGATGTAGCTGGGTAGTGGGAACCGCGTTTCAGACATACCGATAATAGGCTGTAGCACTCGGTTTAGGATCGATGAAGTCGTTGATTAGTGTTAATATTAGCGCCAATTTTTCAGCGTTCTGATTCCGTCAATACATCAACACATTAGGCTCTCTTGAAAGCTTAAAGTTCAGAACCTACCATGCTCAGAATTGATAAGAAGAAAGGAATATATGTCCAGGCTGACTGATTTAATTGCCAAAGCGAAGGCCAAAGACCCGCAATTAGGTGCTGATTTGGATCGAGAAATCAAGATTCTGTCGTCACGTCTACCCTTTGGACTTAATTTTGAAAGACATAGCCCTGAAGTTGTTGAGTTGCCATTGCGGCCTATTCGCAAGGGAGACAAGGTTCGCGTGCTGCCAGAGCGTGGGTCAACTAAGAAAGGTGATCAACGGCTGTGGCAAGTTAAAGCCATTCATAAGTCGAAGAAGGTCGCTGATCTCGAATTGCTGGGCGCGGCTGATGTCGAAACTCAGACTGTAGCGCTTGACGACCTTGTAGTTATAGCTGAATTTCGTGACACGATCTGGCCGGGTCTGGTTAGTACAGGAAAAGTGCAACGCGGCGGAGACAAACCTTTCCACTCAGTTATCAATGGCGAGAACTACCATGTGTTAAAGGCATTAACCTATACACACAGGGGCAAAGTGGATGCCATCTATATCGACCCGCCGTATAACACAGGGGCAAAAGACTGGAAGTACAATAATGACTACGTCGAAGGTGACGACATCTATCGACACAGCAAATGGTTGGCGATGATGGAACGTCGCTTGCTAGTAGCTAAAGAATTGTTAAATCCAGCGGATTCGGTGTTGATCGTCACTATTGATGAAAAGGAATATCTGCGGCTGGGAATGTTGCTGGAACAAATATTTCCGGAAGCTAACGTGCAGATGGTTTCATCAGTTATAAATCCAAAGGGAGCTTCTCGTGGAAACGGATTTCGACGTACTGATGAATATCTCTATTTTGTGATGTTTGGAGCTTCATCACCTGCACGCCTTCAGCTTGGTGCTGATTGGGCTAGTTCTGCTTCAAGTACAGTAGAGGATAGTGAAGAAGGGAAAGCACCATCGACACCAGAATGGACCTCAATGATGCGACGTGGTTCACACGCTTCCCGTGCGGAGCGGCCTGGGCTTTTTTTCCCAATATATGCTACTCCCGATGGAAAACGAATTGTTGAGATTGGCGAGAGCATTCCGTTAGGAGCAGAACTCCCACAAGACAGACCCGGACTGACGACTATTTGGCCTCTACGTTCAGATGGTTCAGAAGGTGTATGGCAAGTTGGGCCTGCAGAATTACGAAACCGCATTGAGCAAGGTAGGGTTAGACTAGGACGAGCCACTTCCTATGGTTTTGTCGTGAATTATCTTCCTGACGGTGCGTATGCAGCCGTATTGTCTGAACTTTTCGAAATACATGGTCGTGCTGAGGATGGCTCACTAATAGCAACAGGTCGCCGCGATACTCGACGAGTTGCCCCCTCACAGTGGAAAATTGCATCTCATAATGCCTCAGAGTATGGCACCGCCCTTCTTCGATCCTTGTTACCGTCGAGGACTTTTCCATTCCCTAAATCGCTTTATGCTGTTGAGGACGCTCTTCGCTTTTTTGTTGCTAACAAGCCCAAAGCAATCATTCTCGATTTCTTTAGTGGTTCAGGTACAACAGCCCACGCAGTCATGCGCCTAAACAAGCAAGATGGTGGTTATCGTCAGTGCATCTCTGTCACTAATAACGAAGTCGCTGCCGACGAACAGAAAAAATTGCGACAACAGGGCTTTCGCCCCGGAGATCCTGACTGGGAAAATTGGGGCATTTGTGACTACATAACCAAGCCACGTGTACAGGCTGCCATCACAGGTAAAACGCCGAAAGGACAACCTATTAAGGGCAATTATAAATTTATCGATGAGTTCCCCATGTCTGAAGGCTTCGAGGAAAACGCCGAATTTTTCACCCTGACCTACGAAGCTGAGAAATCGGTTAGCCACAATTTGGCCTTTGTTCACATTGCGCCGTTACTGTGGCTACGCGCTGGCGCATGCGGCAAACGTATTGACAAACTGCCTGCTAAAGGATGGGCGGTGACTGATGCTTATGGCCTGCTGTCGGCTATGGATCAGGCCACCCCCTTCATTGAAGCCATTAGCCATGCCAGTGACGTGCGCGTGGCCTTCATCGTCACCGACGATGATCGTCACTTCCAAGCTGTCACCAGACGTTTACCAAAAGGCGTTGAGCCTGTGCGTCTGTACGAATCGTACCTGACCAATTTCAGCTTCACCAGTGGGGAATAAATAGAATGAAGTTCACTCTCAAGGACTACCAGCGCGATGCTGTGCGTGATTCGCTGGTAAATCTCAGAAAGGCTCGCCGTTACTGGCATAACGAGAATGAAAAGAGCGCCTTCTCTTTAACGGCTGTGACCGGTGCGGGTAAGACTGTCATGGCTGCCGCTGCGTTTGAAGCATTATTTCATGGCGACGACGAATTTAATTTCGATGCCGATCCCGGTGCGGTCGTGATCTGGTTCAGTGACGATCCTGCACTGAACGAACAAACCCGTTTTCGCCTGATGGAGGCCAGTGACCGTATCAACTATAACGATATGGTAGTCGTTGAACACCCTTTCAGTCGGCGCAAGTTTCAGGCCGGGAAAATCTATTTCCTTAACACGCAGAAGTTTGGCAAGAATAGCCTATTGGTGCGCGGGTTCGATGATAAAGGCGGGCTTTTCGAAGCAGCCCCTGATGCGCAGGCTTATACGTTGTGGGATACCATCCAGAACACCATCGAAGATCCGGATCTGACACTTTACTTGGTGCTGGATGAAGCGCACAGGGGGATGGGTTCGTCAACGACATCCAGCGAAGCAGCTAAAAGTACCATTGTGCAACGGCTCATCAATGGTTCGGCTGGGGTAAAGGGTATTCCAGTAGTATGGGGGATCTCCGCAACAGTTGAACGTTTCGACAAAGCCATCGTGAATGCTGGTCACCATGTCAAACTGCCGAACGTAGTGGTTGACCCCGCTAAAGTGCAGGAATCGGGACTTATCAAGGACGATATCATTCTGGGTGTGCCGGAAGAAGCTGGTGACTTCGATACAGTGTGGGTACGCCGTGCTGCCGACAAACTCAGGGAAGCGACCGATGCCTGGGCAGAGTATGCAAGACAGCAGGAAACCGTGCGCGAAGTAGTGCCTCTGATGGTATTCCAGGTACCCAATATGCCAGATCCGAACGAGGTCGGACGCTGGCTGGATACGTTATTCTCGCGTTATCCTGAATTGCCCATTGACAGTGTTGCTCATGTTTTCGGTGAACACACCACACAACGTTTCGGCCAACATCAGGTACCTTATATTGAACCGCAGCGGGTGCAGGAATCCACCTGGCTGCGTGTACTGATTGCTAAGGATGCCATCAGCACTGGTTGGGATTGCCCGCGTGCCGAAGTGATGGTTTCCTTCCGCGCGGCCAGCGACAGGACACATATTACACAATTGCTGGGGCGTATGGTGCGAACTCCACTGGCAAGACGTATTCCGGGTAATGAGCGCTTAAACTCAGTAGAATGCCTGTTGCCTAAGTTTAATACCAATACCGTAAGAGATGTCGTCAATACCTTGTTCAGGGGCGATGATACATCTCCTCCGAGCGGACGCATCCTGGTTAACCCTGTGGAGATGAAACCTAACCCGGCGGCTTCATCTGCCGTATGGGAAGTATTTGAAGCGCTACCTTCGCAAACCCGACCACAGAAAGGAGCCAGACCCGCCAGACGTCTGACCGCACTGGCACAGGAACTGGTTGATGACGGCATTCTTGATGGGGCAGTTGGGAAAGCCCATGCTGCTTTGCACGCTGTCCTGGACAGGTTCCAGACAGAAAATGCTGAAAAAATTAAAAACAAGCGCAATGCCGTGCTCGTTGTAGATGGTAAAGCGGTGGTTGCCAGCCTGAAGAACAAAGCAATGACCTTCAACGAATTCTGGGAGGAGGCGGACGTAGCGGTGATTGATGACGCCTACCGGCGTGCAGCCCGAATCTTCAGCCCGGATGTTTCACGTACCTATGTGGAATATCTGGCCGATAAGGTCGCGGATCGAGAAGAGGATGCAGAGGAGTACCTAGAAGCAATCATGGAAGCTCGTGTAACCGTTGCTGGCCTAGGGCTAGTGATGGAGGTGCAGGATTACTTCGATGCCGAGGCCGATAAACTGGCGAAGACTTGGCTGATGGAGTATACACTGCAGATCAAGTCGTTGAAAGATGAGCGTAAAGAGGCTTACCGTCAAATCGTCGAAATGAGTACCGAACCACAGGATGTGGATCTGGTCAGGCCGGAGAACAAGTTTGAAATGACCAGAGCGCGTGAAGGTGAGAAGGAAACTGACCTTCCAGTCTGGAAACACCATTTATTGTGTGACGAAAGTGGGAACTATCCAGCTCAGTTGAACCAGTGGGAAACCACGGTTTTTGAGATCGAAACCAGACGTGAAGGATTTGCTTTCTGGTATCGTAATCCACAGTACACAGGACAGTCTTCACTAGGCATCGCCTATGTTGAAGCCGAACAATACAAAATTGTTCGTCCCGATTTCCTGTTTTTTGCCAATCACGATGGCAAAATGGTTGTAGATATGGTTGATCCACATGGTCTCCATCTGGCTGATGCTTTGCCCAAATTGAAAGGGTTGGCGTTGTATGCCAAACATCATTCCAATGCTTACAGGAGAATCGAATCCGTTGCGGAAGTGAAGGGTAAATTACGGGTTTTGGATTTGAAACGACTGGATGTACAGGATGCAATTGCTAATGCTGAAAATGCAGAACTGTTATTTAGTAGCGGACTTGCTGATGACTATCAGTAACTTATAGAAAATTAAGAAAATGGTCTTTTTATAAATAGAAAGGCCGTAGTTATATAAAATCCATTTATATACTGTTTTACAATCGCACTAATAAAATTGAATAAATAGGTGATAACTATGAATTTAGGATTCTTTTTTGGCGCTGGGGCAGAAATAGGGTATGGATTGCCAAGTGGCGGCAAATTTGCCATTGACCTTTTTCGGCAAGACCCGAGCCAGTATAAAACTGAGCTTCGACAGCAACTGAGATTAGTGGACTCACGCTCTCCTTATGCCAATGATTGGCTACCTCAGGGATATGCTGATAAGAGTATTTATGCTTTTGGACGTAACGAATTTACTAGTATTATTGAATCATCTATCGAATATAAACGTGAGGAAATAATTCGGCGTCTAAACCGTTTTGATCAAGAATGCGATGATGCGATATTGGCACTAGGAATTGATAGAGGCACACTAGAAAATTTATTTTTAGAGTTGACAGGCAATGTTATTGGTGAACGTTTGTACACACACGACATTCGTCTTAACGAGTTATTGGCAAGAGATGTTAGATTATTTGAGTCAGAATACTACTCGGCCATGTTAGATGTAGTACGACAATCAGATAACAACGATGATTTAAAAAGATATGTCACATCATTTTTGCAATTATTAGTCGGCGCACACGGTCAAGCCCTCGTGCAACGCTTGAACCAAGAGTTGTTTGAAGCTGCGCCGGATGATTTACCAATCTTCGATGATATTACCGGCATGTTCCGCCTAGAGTTTAATCGCATAGGCTCAACAGCTCTAGAATTATTGCTGGAAGAAAATAGAAACTTCAATATTGATGAAGATGCAACCGCTCTTACACTTTTCTGCGCGATAGCCCAAAAAGTATTAGAGAATCTGTTTACGACTGTACTCGATTACCAGAAATTAATAGATGACCATTTTCGCTACCTCTTCTCGCCATCCACCGAATGGGCTAAATTCACGCGTATGGTTATTTTTCTTAAGATAGCCCGTGATTATATCAGTGCCCAAGCACCATCTGTCGAAGATCTTCCCGATCATGGCTATTATCATGACTTAGCTACATTCACTGGTGACTTAACAATTTCAGCCATTGGAACAGCCAATTATAATAGCCTTCTAGCAGAGGTTTTCCGTGGTATGAATATAGAATTGCCGCAAATTATCCACCTGAATGGTAGTGTGCATGACTATTATAATCCCTATAAAAATGCGGTTATCACTTGTGAAAATCCAGATGATGTAGATCAAAGCCAGATCCATGTTCCCTTCATGCTGACACAAAGTGGTCTTAAGCCTTTAACGTCGGTAACCATGTCAAGACGGTACGTTAGTCTATTCGATGCTTATGCTGAATCTGACGCTATTGTTGTTGTAGGCTTTGGATTTAATAAGGATGATAGTCATATTAATGGACTTTTTCGCGAGTTGGTTGAAAATCAAGGGCGGAAGTTAATCCTTATTTCAAGAAGCGTAGATGGAACAGTTGAAGAACAGAAACGACGACTGCGTAACAAATTACGTATTTCCCACGCATTTAATCACTTGCTAACAGTTATTCCTGTAGATGATCACACTAGACTTCAAGATGGACAACTATGGTTGGAGCTAGTCTTAGCGTCGTTAAATGAACAATAAATGATAATAGACACGCCATCGTATTTGCATAAAAATAACTGGCCTTTCTAATAGATAGAAAGGCTAATTATTCAAAAATAACTCACCCCCGGCTACAGCCGAAGTTACGATCTCCATCACCGAATATTTTAGTTCTTACTTTGGTCATGTAATTCACCCTATTCATCAAATCGTTGTAAGTTTGCTCGAAATTGTTCCTTTTACGATTTAGGAGATACTTTCCATTTGATGGGTAATTAACTAGCTTCCCAGAGTCATCTATCGGGATACTAAGTGCACTGTACCAGGCTGTTGTTATCATTGTGCGTAACGTGTTACGATTCAAGTCGTAATCTCCCAGATGATAATAAGCATCCTGATTGAAGCATAATATTAAATGGTAATGCCGCTTTCCATTTTTAGTATATTCTCTGACCCATGCGTAACGTAAGGTGGAATGTCGGGTATCGGGCCATTCTTTCCGTTGAGTTTTGATATGTTTATCGTGCCCAAGCTTTGCTTTTAACGCACTGGTGAAACGAGATATAGCGCCAGAGTCTATTTTTGGTTGAAAGAATGGGTTGTCCAGACTCTCTGTATCTAGTGGATCATGTAAATCAACACGTATAATCATTGTATTAGGATGTTCATTGAGTGAATTATCAATAACCTGTTTGATTCTATCCCGATATAGAGATACATGTGATCCGAACTCACTGTTGTATGTCATATAGTATCCTGTTTGATGATATTGAAGTAAGTGATGGATTTAATATATATTACCTATCATGACAACAAACCATTAACTGAACTGGGCTCATTATTCATTTTTACTCTTGAATTAAATACAATTAATCAGAATGAAGTTGAGGCGTTCAAACCAGCGATAGCTATTAATGTGGTTTTCCCCTTTTTTCCCACAAGGATTTTATTTTGAGAGAATAATGTACTGAGTAATTCATTTGCTTTACTACGATTCCTGAATTTGTTAGGGCCATATTGGAGGATGGTATTTTTAGTAATATAAGGTACAACAAGGCGATTACAATGGTTTTTTATCCACCAATAAAGCTCATCAGCCTCCGAGATTGCCAGCGTGAATTCTTGAGGTTTAGAAAATATGTGGATGTACTCATTCACATACCAGGTAGTTATCTTCACAGCATCTTCGACTGCAGAAAGAGGTATATCGCCATCATTGCCATTAAAAAAATGCAGAAGAGCGGCTACTCTTGCCGTATTTTCTGCGACCTTAGATGCATAGTCTTTAAAGTCTGTTAAGGTGCCAAGTAAGCCCATATCTGACTCCACCTTGTTATAAAATTCTATCCAGCGACTTTCCGCTTCTACAGAGAAACGCAGACAAAGACGATTATTTTGATTATATCTTGAAATATTTTCTTTAACTATCTCCATCAGTCGTTGATGGAATACCGGCAAATGTTCGCTTGAAATAACGGGACTGGAGATAATTCTGGAACCTTGTTTTGAATCAGGCTGACATATCAAGCACCGGGCGAAGAATCCGATACCTTTAGCTGCATCACCTTTACGTTGCAGATAACCTTTAAACACCTCAGGCTGAACCATCAATCCTAATGTTAGTCTGGCATTTTTGATTAATTTTTCCGGTTCGCTTTTCCTTTCCACGGAAAATGTTGCACCATCCCACATTTTGTTGATAAAGGGGAGTTCGTTCAGCGTATAACCATTAAAAATAGTACCAGCTTCATCAGACATAATACCGATAGAGCGCCAGTAACCACAGAGGTAATCCTTAATAGCCGCAGGTGTGGCGTCGTTAAATATCTGCTTGAATCTCACAGGTGCTTTACGTTGCAACTCCAGAAACTCTTTCAGACGTTCATTCGTTGCCGAGTGATCTTTATTTTTGCGAATATCTGACTTCAGTTTTGACATCAAGGCTTTCTTTTCAATGTTAAAAACCGTTTCTTCATTCCTCCAGACAACCAAGTCATGAGTATATTTTTCAAACCATTCTTCTTCCAGTTGATATAATGGCTTCATCAGTAGTTTGTCCACAGTACTTTTGCGTTCACCAGATTCCGCCAGCGTCAGTAAGAAAAGCGATACCGGACTGCGCAGATTATTCAGTCGGCACACATCAATACGGTTCTGGCATGCAAGCGAAATAACCCCCAGTACCGATGCGGCAATCAAAGCCTGAGGAGCCTGCGTGTGCTGTTCCACTTCATAAACCGCATTTCTGATAATCTGAGGAAACGAATCAATAGGAAAAGGACGAGCGTTAAACATGCAATACCTCTAATAAAATTCACGTTAAAAACGTTTCGCTCAAGTTGCCATTCCGCTATTAATTGCAGAAATAGCAGGATGAACACGGAGCATTCAGAAAAAAACAAAAAAATAAATGCACAAAACCTCTGGATCCTAACGTTCGTTAATCCAGCAAAGCAGATCGCTTAACAACCAGCCACAGGACTTCAACCCAATAGACTTACGCAACGGAAACTGACCGACTTGCTCCAGTTTCCAAGCCGTTGAACGAGATATCGATGTGATGCACTGACGTTCTTTTTCACGTACGAGGCGATCATGGGGTTCGCCATAGTTACGCAGGACCTGTAAACGTTCTTGTGGTGTTGGATAGTTGAATGTTGATTTCATGTTGCCTCCTTCGTTTCAGTGAAAGCAGCATGTCTCAGTTTACGAGGATGTGAAAGGAACGGCCTCGCTATTAAGGCCTTAATAAGGGGCCGAGTATTAGAGATAAGTGACCGCAACTTGCTTGACACATACCGAGCATTACCACGCCTGATGAGCCAGACAAAGCGAAAGATAAAGTCAGCAGCGGCAGACGGTGCTTACGATGTGAACTACTGTCACGACTGTCTAAAGAGGAAGAAAATCAGGCCGATGATACCGTTGCTTAGCGGGGCGGTGTACTGGTCTCTGGAGAGGAATCAAGTGGTGGCGTACCAGCGATTAACGGGGAACAATAAGGAATGAAAATAGAAAGTAGGCTAACACCTGCGTTCGTTGGCGGAAACTGCAATGGCGCGGGTGAAGGGGGTGAATAAAATGACGATACTGCCTATGCCGGTCAATGTGGGGATTGCCTGAGATATAGGAACAAGGACTTTGCCGCTCTCAAAAATGATTTATTCAACAAAGCCCCTCCAAATCATAACGATCATATCCACTTAAAATCCCCGGTCATATAGAAACATTTTTTAGCCATCGACGAACGGTCTCAGAATTAAATTTATATTTCCCACCATACTTATTTTTATTGAGACTGGTTAAGATATCAGCCATCGTTGTAAAGTTAACATTCCCTTCATTATCCAAACAATATTCATTCAGCAATATGTACAAAGCCAAATGTTCTATTTTTGAATAACGGCTTCCACTTTCTACCTTTTCAAGGCTAGGTGAAACAGTCAATATACATGCTAATTTTTCGATATCATCAACATTCATGTATAGGTTATTAATGCTAACTTCAATCACTTCTTTAAATGTCAAAAAATCGTTTTCATCATGTCCAATGACTTTCAAAAAAGATGAGTTATCGTCATCTGAGAAAAAAGGATTTGCATTGAATACTTTATAATCACTTTTTACAAACTTTGTGGTTGCACCTGGTTTAACCTGCCAATACCCGTACGCGTAACCATCGTAATAAAGCTGATCATCACCGATGGGAATATAGCAAATCTCGGCACCCTTTTTCCTTCGAAACTGTCTAACATTAGTCAAATTAGATTTGTTTTTTTGATAAGAATCAAGTTCATTAATTATTTCATTTTTCCTATCTTCAATAAACCCTCCGTATTGCTCAATGTTATCCATTAAGCTATTAGGTGTACTAATACCTGTATAAATATAGTCGTCATTCGTCTTTAATGCGGAATCATCCACATTATGAATAGTACATGATAACTGACATAAACATCCTTCAAAATGTACATAAAGAGGGAGCTTATCATCACACCAAAGATCTATGACTTTATCCAATTCAGTGCCACACTGAACTACAATACTTTCTACAGTAACAAACTTATTTCCAGTTTCCACAATGATCATTTACCCTCAGAATAAAAAATTCACTGCCTCTATGGTTTTGATAGTGTTTTAATACATTACACAGTGAGACCTATTGCCCAATTCAGTCAGTACTACTATAATCAAATTGGATCCATTAAGGAACAGCCCATGCACAAACAACCAATGTCATCCTTCGTTACTAAAGAACAAATCTACCGCGCCGTTGCCAGCTCGACCGCGATAGAAACCGGTGCTCCTGTGCACAAAATTGAGCAGCAGCTTAAACGCAATCAGGCACTGGCGAAAGCCGTTGGCCTCGCCCGCTAGTCTGGCAAGATATCGCTCACCAGCTGCATCATAGGGCTGTAGTTCCCTGATACGCCTGCCTGTATTGCCTTGAAGTAAAACGCCTTATGCTCATCCCACAGGCTGTAGTCCAGTAAGCCCTTTCCCGCCAGAACCGACAACACATCGCAAAGCAATCTCGACAGACGCCCGTTACCTTCTCTGAATGGGTGGATCAAAATAAATTCCACATGGCATTCAGCCAGATAACGAACCAGCTCCGGACGAGCCAAGGATTTCAGTTCACCAGACCGGGAAAGAAACTGCTTCTCGAAACCATCAAGCAGCAGCGGAATCCTGTCGGCAGCGGCAAACTGAAAGCCGTCCTTAGTCAGGTTAGTGTTACGCAGCCTCCCTGCCCAGTCATATACATTCCCCAACCATTGGCGATGCCACGTGCTGATGTGATCAAAAGCTAGCACCTCAGGCGGCTGGCCCTCGATAAATAGCTGCTCATACAGCATCAGCAGCAAGCCAGACTCCAGCGCCTCCATTTCCTGCTCATCAATGATCCCCAGCTTATTGGCAAGCACTAGGTCGTTTGAGCCTGGCTGATATCGCTCTTCTGCTGAATTAAGCTCATATCTTGACAAGTCCTTACCTCCGTCCAAACAAGTTCACAACGTTGTTTTCCTGCTGCCGTTGATAGTTGTTGACCCGATCCTCCCAAATCTCAAGCGCCCTGCGTTTTTCAGTCAAGTAATCATAACGGTCATAGTGTTTCGAGCTGACATCGTTCAAAGCGTGATTCTGAATACGGTCGCGGATCTCTTTGCTGATCCCCGCCTCCCCCATCAGCGTTTTACAGGTACGACGTAAATCTCGCGCCGTGAAAACTTTAAACTCAGGATTAAAGGCCCGAAAATACATGATGGAACGCGCCAGACTATCCGTGCGCACTGGGCGCTCACCGTTCGTTGATAACGGAAAAATAAAGGGACTGTTACTTTCCTTAGTCAGCTCTTTAACTGAGGCTAATTCCTGTAGTGCCGATTCAGTCAGCGGGATCAGATGCTCACGCTTGTTTTTCGATACATCGGCTATGACCAGCAACGTCTTTTGTTGCCAATCAATAGCACTCCACTGGCTGGCAATCATTTCAAACGGACGCTGTCCACCAGCATAAACACAGAAGCGAATCAGATGCTGCATCAGCGGCCCAACGTTGGTGGCCTCGACGAACTGTTCCATGACAACACGCAACTCTTCCAGCGTTAACCATGTATCACCCACTTTTTCCGCCGAAGACTGTTTCGGTATGGCCGAGACCGGGTTAACTTCAAGACCAAACGTGATACCCACGCTGGTATTCATCGGATCGTTATCGGCTTTAAGCCCATAGTTGAATGCCGCCATCAGATAGGAACGAATTCGGTTTGCATGGACCACCGCATCACGCTGGATAATGCCTGACAAGATCGTTTTGATCTGTAAGGGCGTGACATCTTTCGCTTTGGTCTCGCGAGGAATGACTGAATAGCACTCTTTTTCAAGACGCTTCAGTACATCGGCCCAGGTCCGCTTATTGTCGAGCTTCATCTTATTAACGTAACCATGCACCAGTTCTTCAAACGATCCTTGAGAACGATGGATCTGCATGATGTGCTGTTCGGCCAGGCGCTGTTGCTCAAGCTCTTGCTGGGGCTCTTTTCCTTCAACAAGCCAGGCACCATACTTTTTCGCCAGCTCATTGGCCGTCACCAGTTTCATCTCAGGCCAGATGCCCAACTGGATGAACTTCTCTTTCTTCCCTTTCTCAACGTAATAACGGAAATAAAAAACTTTGCTGCCTGAAGGCTGAACCTTGACGCCAAGCCTGCCAGTACCACGTTGAGCACTGTTGCTCCACACGTAGTACGCCGTGCTTTTAGTCTTCAATCCACGTATAGCAGTCTCGGTAAGATTAGCGGCCATGAGTTTACCTTTCTGAAAATAAGCGTTACCTGACCCGATGCCCATTTTGGGTCAGGTAATGGGTCAGGTAACGATAGTACAATGAGGAGACGAGACAACCAATCAGAAACAAAAACAACATCATAACTGATTGATTATAGACAATTAAAAATACAATAAGCGTCAATAGCGAACGATTAGAAGCATGCCGATTTTATGACTCATAATCGCTTGGTCGCTGGTTCAAGTCCAGCAGGGGCCACCAAATTTTAGATTTAAAATCATATGATTAAGCCACTCGACAGAGTGGCTTTTTTATACTTTGAATCTGGAGTGGCGGTAAAATGGCGATAGAAACCGCTACACACCACAATTGGCTTAGTCTCTCGATCAGCGCAGCACTCACCCCAGCATCTGCTTTCGTCGCAATTTGCCTTTTCATCATCCGTTGAGTGGTTAGATTGGCGTCAAAAGTCCAGGACCAGAAAAAATGAAGTTCTCGCTTTATACAAGATCGCTGCTCACGAGTGTGTAAGTCTCCCGATAGTCGTTCCACACACCTCCTTCCAGAAGGATCGCGACAAACTTATCTTATCTTCATAAACCCTAAAAACTAAAGAAATCCCCCATCGCGCCGATCATCATCCGTGTGTATTATTTCCTGTAGCTTTTACAACAACTAACCTTAACTCAAATACTTAAGCGCCAAAGCGAAAGGCATCATGAGCACACCGATCAAACGGCTAGAAATCATTAAAAATGCCATTGAACTGGAAGATGACGACATCATCCAGAGCCAGCTGACACGGCTGAAAAATGAAGCGTTTGACGATGAGCTACAGGCAATCGTCGTGGCGCTTGAGCAGAAAAACTATACCGCCGCCATTGCGGCCATCACCGCCTGGCTACAGAGCCAGCGCGCCATTACACAATGGCGTGACCCACAGGTGGCGGCCAGCAAACTGGAGCTTAAAGCACTGGAAGAGCGTCTGCGCGATCTGATTGACCGCCGCAATGCGCGGGTACAACAGCTTGATGAGTTCAACGATCTCTATTTCTCCCGCCTCGGGCCGCTGATGCAGCAGATCCTCGCCCTGCGTAAGCAGCTTGCCGAGCTAAACCTGCGTCGTCAGCAGGCAGAGGCACGTCGCCGGGAAGAGGATTACCGTCGCTGCCAGCTCTATATGGCGCAGGCGGTGGAAGTACTGGCAACGCTCACCCAACGCTGGCGCGACCTGCCTGCCGACTCCGTGCAAGCCGCTGAGGCACGCAAGCACCTGCAACAACAAAGCAATCTGATCGCCAACCTGCTGGCCGAAGCGCTGGAGCTGGAAAGCGGGCTCACGCGCGAAGAAGAGCCGGCACGCCAGGCGCGTGACGATGCCAACGAAGAGTACGAGAAATACCGCGAGCAGCACCACGACGCCGAAATTCGTCTGCGTAAAGGAAAGAACCTTTCGGAAGACGATCAGAACGAGCTGAAACGCCTCTGGCGTCAGGCGAGCAAACTGTGCCACCCGGACCTGGTTGCGGACGATCTGAAAGAAGAAGCCAACACGATGATGGTGCAGCTCAACCAGGCGAAACAGCGCGGAGATGTGAAAGCTATCCGCTCACTGGTGGCACGTCTGCAGCAGGGCTTTGAGCCACTGATGGCGAGCGACAGGCTGAACGATCTGGAGCGTATCCGCAAAAAAATGGCGCAGGTTCGCGAGCAAATCGACATCCTGGTGAATGAGCTGGCAGAACTTGAGAAAGAGGAATCCTGGCTGCTGGTTTCATCGCTGAGCAATATGGAAGCCTATTTTGCTCAGCAGGAGAAAGCGCTGTACGACGTCCGCGCCTCGCTCGAACACCAGGTGAACGAAGCGCAGCTGGATTCAGCAGCCTGATTATTTGGCGTGCCAGTATGCGCTGGCACGCACTAATTGCAGGTCGATAGCATCGCTCTCAAACCGACGACTCAGGTTTTTCACAACCTTCCCTTCTCCGGTAAGCCAGATAAAGTAATCTTCCCCGGGCACAGTCAGCGTCGCCAGATGGTCAGACACCGCCTGCTCGCTGTGGCCGACAATCCAGGTGATATTAACGTCGCTCAGATGCGCCAGATAGTCCTTGTAAGATCCGTCGCCGACAGTCACCACCGCATGAATTTCCGGGCGCACAGTCTGTTTTGCCATGCTTTCTAAACGGCGGCGTAGCGCGGGCATGCCGGACTCGTCGCACACATACAGCTGCCAGGCGTAATCTTCCGGTACCACCAGCGAACCGCGCGGCCCCCCGATAGTCAGCCTGTCACCCACGTTTGCCTCTACGGCCCAGTGGCTGGCGATCCCACCATCATGAACGAAGAAATCCAGCACCAGCTCCTGATTCACCTCGTCGTACAGCGGCGTATAGTCGCGCGTCTGCGGACGTACGCCGTCACCCCAGTCAATACCGTCATCGGTGACAACGGGTGGAACAAAGGTTGTGCCTGGGGCCGGGAAAAAGACTTTGACGTGGTCGTCAAAACCGCGAGAGCTAAAGCCTTCCAGCGCTTCTCCACCTAAAACAATACGCTGGAAACCAGGACTTACGCGCTCAACGCGGAGCACATTCAGCTCGCGAAAGCGCAGGTCATTACGAACACGTTGTGGGTAGCGGGTTGATATCATTTGTGTACCTTTTTCGGGTGAATACGATATATCGAAATAGATTTTAAATGATAATGATTGCTATCCAGACAGAATGCAAGAATTTTTAGATTGCATCTAAATATATCTTAGATATAGTTTAGATATATCATTTAAAGAGAAATAACATGCGACACGAACACGAAGGTGGCGGACGCCGACAGCGCTTTTTTGGCCACGGCGAACTGCGTCTGGTGATTCTGGATATCCTGACCCGTAATGCGAGCCACGGTTACGAGTTAATCAAAGAGATTGAGAACATGACTCAGGGGAATTACACCCCGAGTCCTGGCGTGATCTACCCGACCCTGGATTTCTTGCAGGATCAGACATTTATCACCATTACGGAAGAAGAAAACGGCCGCAAGAAAATTGCGATTACCGTCGCCGGGCAGCGCTGGCTGGATGAAAACCACGAACAGCTGGAACACATTCAGGTGCGTATCAAAGCACGCTGCGTCGGCTTTCAGTTGCGTAAAAACCCGCAGATGAAGCGGGCACTGGATAACTTCAAAGCGGTGCTGGACCTGAAGGTCAATCAGGGAGAGCTCAGCGACGCGCAGCTTAAGCAGATCATCGGCGTGATCGACCGTGCGGCGCTGGAGATCTCCCAGCTGGATTAAGCCAGCGCGCGTTCGCTCACGCGGAAGACACGTACCAGCTCTTTCAGGTGCAGAGCCTGCTCGTTCAGTGATGCCGCCGCTGCAACAGACTCCTCCACCAGGGCGGAGTTCTGCTGAGTGGTAGCATCAATCAGGCCAATTGCGCTGTTAATCTGCGAGATACCTTCCGTCTGCTCATGGCTCGCCTGGCGGATCTCACGCAGGATAACGTCCATCTCTTCCACGTTACCGACCATTCCGTTAATCAGGCCACTGGCTTTCTCCACCAGGTTCATCCCGTCCTGCGTCTGGCTGGTCGAGTTCTCAATCAGCTGGCGGATTTCACTGGCAGATGAGGCGCTCTTCTGCGCCAGCTGGCGAACTTCACCCGCCACGACCGCAAAACCACGGCCGTGCTCACCTGCACGCGCTGCTTCTACCGCCGCGTTAAGCGCCAGAATGTTGGTCTGGAAGGCGATGGCATCGATCAGGTCGATAATGTCGGACATTCGGTTCGATGTCTCATTAATCAGGCGCATTTTGCTGGTCACCTGCTTCATCATCTCACCGTTGTTCTTCACCACAGTGGCGGCATCTGCCGAGAGATGCGTCGCTTCCCCGGTATGGGATGCCGTGTTTTTCACCGTCGCGGTGATCTGTTCCATTGAAGCGGCGGTCTGTTCCACAGAACTTGCCTGCTCTTCCGTGCGCGCAGCCAGATCCTGGTTACCCGCAACAATCTGTGCGGCGGCACTTGAGATGTTCTCCGAGCCGGTTTGCACCTGTTGCACAATCTCCAGAAGGCGAGTTTTCATCTCCATCAGCGCATGCAGCAGAAGGCCCGTTTCATCTTTACCGTGCGACGTCATGCTGCCGGTCAGATCGCCATCGGCAATGGCCTGTGCAAAATTCACGGCCTGGTCCAGCGGACGGGTAATCGCGCGCACAATAAACCAGCCAATCAGGCTGCCAGCCACCACGCTGAAGAGGGTGATAAGGATCAGCAACAGGCGGCTGGTTCTGAAATCACCGTCCACCTGCGTACCTGCGCTTTGCATCTCGTTGTTTTGAATCTCAATCAGCGCCTGCACTTTCGCTTTATAGGCCTGTTGCAGGTTGAGGGTATTGGTCATCATCTCTCTGATGGCCCCTGCACGATCGTTGTTCTGCACCGCCTGCAAAATGCGGTAGCGCGAATCAAGATACTGCTGACGCACCCCACGAATATCCGCCAGAACCTGCTGTGATTTTTCATCGTGCAGTGCGTTGTTCAGTTCGCCCAGGATGACCGTAATGTGCTCGCTGATCTCTTTCAGACGCTGCTGTGACTGCGCGGTGTACGCACCCTGCTCGTCCAGTAACATGAGCTGCTGAGTGCCAATAAATTCCTGGAAGTTGTCAATTAACTGGTTCGCTTTTACCGTAGTCGGATAATCGCTGGTAATGATGGATTGCATCCCGGTGTTTGCCCTGTGCAAACTGAACAGGGATAAACTTGCACTCACCACCATCAGGACAATAAAGAACCCAAACGCCAGAAATAATTTCGTGCCGATTTTTACGTTAGATAAGAACATATTTACTCCATCGATGTGATTATTTCTAAGACGATCTCCGTTATCGGTAACTAACAACCTAACTTTATGACTTTGATCGTTTTTTTATTTCACAATCATTCTTATTGATAAGTTAAGGCTATTAATTTACGCGCATCGATCGTTATGTGACCATCAGACAGGGTGTTTCTGAAATTGCATCATGGAAAACTGACTTAGGCGGGAATAAATAACTCAGTTAATTTCTTTAGTTATTTAATACTTCATTAACAATAAACATTAAGAATAATTACAACCACACAAAATAATAAAGCCGCTTATTCCGAATGGAACAAGCGGCTTTTCTGGAACATTACTGACTCAATAAAGTACGGTTACCGCATCCTCAAGACGCCCGGCACGGTGCTTCACCATCGCGGAGATCTGCGCGCTTTCCTCCACCAGGTCAGCATTTTTCTGCGTGATACTGTCCAGCTCGGCCACTGCACGGGTTAATTCCGACAACCCGGTTGCCTGCTCGGACGTCGCGTGACTAATCTGCGCGATAAGCTGCGTGACGTTTTTCACCTGCTCAACGATATCGTCCATTGTACGGCCTGCCGCGTACACCTGATCGGAGCCAGACTGGACCTTGTTGGCGCTGGCATCAATCAGCTTACGAATATCGTTGGCCGCACTGGCGCTACGGCTGGCAAGATGGCGAACTTCACCTGCCACCACCGCAAAGCCTTTACCCTGCTCACCAGCCCTTGCCGCCTCAACCGCTGCATTCAGCGCCAGAATGTTGGTCTGGAAAGCAATGTCGTTGATCAGCGAAGTAATCGAACCAATCCGCTGCGTGCTGTCGGCGATATCATCCATCGTTTTCACCACGGTTTGCATCGCATTCCCGCCCTTTGTCGCCGCGCTGCTGGCGGCCATTGAGAGCTTGTCTACTTCGGCGGCAGTTTCAGAGTTACTTTGTACCGAGGCGGCCATCTGGTTCATCGTCGCAACGGTCTGCTGCACGTTAGCGACGGTCTGACGCGTGCGGTCGTTAAGATCTTCGTTGCCCTGCGCCAGCCTGTCGCTGCCATCGCGCACGCTCACCACCTGGCTTGACACATCATTGATTAACCAGCGGCACATCAGCCCTAACTGCCCGACCGCACGCAGGGTGAGCCCCAGCTCATCGCTGCGGTTCAGGTGCTGCACGCTGTTACGCTCTCCCGTCGCCACCTTCAGCGCCTGACGCGCCACGTTTTCTATCGGGCGGACAATTTGCTGTTCGAACAGCAAAGTGCCCAGCAACATCACCACGGCACAAGCCGCGAGCGGTGCCCAGCCTGCAGCATCTGCCACCAGCGTGGCAGCGAGCGCCGCAAAGAGCACCGCCATCACGCTGCGTACCCGCCAGCGCAGCGGCATCGCCGGTAACTTACCGAGCCAGCCTTTACGGATCACCAGCCCTTTATGAATGCGTTTTTTACAGCGCCCCTCATTCAGCGCTTTATACAGCGGCTCTACGGTTGCAATCTCGTCTGCCGTCGCTTTCGTGCGAATCGACATATAACCCGTTACCTGCCCGTGGCGTACCATCGGCACAGCGTTCGCACGCACCCAGTAGTGATCGCCATTTTTACGGCAGTTTTTGACAATCCCACTCCAGGGTTCGCCCTTCTGTAGCGTGTACCACATATCGGCAAAGGCCGCTTTTGGCATATCGGGATGACGCACCAGATTATGCGGCTGCCCGAGCAGTTCCTTGAGTGAATAGCCACTCACCTGCACAAAGGTGTCGTTGGCATGGGTAATGTAGCTGTGGATGTCGGTGGTGGACATTAAGGTGGTGTCATCATCCAGAGGATATTCATTCTGGGTGACATAAGAAGGAGAGGACATTGTGGGCATCCCTTGCAGGTTATTCGAATGTTAATTTTGTGGTTTATTGTTTTTTCGGCGATAACGAATTTATCTTTAGTTGTTAAATATGATGAAGGTCGCAAATTTCAGTTAAACCGCACTTTTTGTACGCTTTCTTAATCTATTGATTTCAAATACTTTCACAGAGAAATTACCTATGAAGCATGACCTGTTTACGCCCACTTAAGAAGCATGCCTTGCACCACCCCAGTGCAATTGACGAAATCTGGCGCAAAACCTTTCTCCCTTCCCTCTGTCGCTTAATCCCGTTTCGGTTACATCGGCATGATTAAATATTGCGTAACATAATTTTAACCTGGCGTTTATCCCGATTTTCGTTAAGTCAGATGAGGTGGCGTAATCCCTGCAATACTTAAACCAGTATCATGTGATACGCGATCCCCGGGAGCACATTTTGAACAGGTTACCTTCCAGCGCCTCGGCTCTTGCCTGTACCGCGCACGCACTGAATCTCATTGAGAAGCGAACGCTTGATCATGAGGAGATGAAACAACTTAACCGAGAGGTCATCGATTACTTTAAAGAGCATGTCAATCCAGGGTTTTTGGAATATCGCAAATCTGTTACCGCCGGCGGGGATTACGGAGCCGTAGAGTGGCAAGCGGGGAGTCTGAATACGCTTGTCGACACCCAGGGACAGGAATTTATCGATTGCCTGGGTGGTTTTGGTATCTTCAACGTGGGGCACCGTAATCCAGTTGTGGTTTCCGCCGTACAGAATCAACTTGCGAAACAACCTCTTCATAGCCAGGAACTGCTCGACCCGCTTCGCGCCATGCTCGCGAAAACGCTGGCGGCGTTAACGCCCGGCAAACTGAAATACAGCTTCTTTAGCAACAGCGGCACGGAATCGGTCGAAGCGGCGATTAAACTCGCCAAAGCGTACCAGTCGCCGCGCGGGAAATTCACCTTTATCGCCACCAGCGGCGCGTTCCACGGTAAATCGTTGGGCGCACTGTCGGCTACCGCCAAATCCGCTTTCCGCAAACCGTTTATGCCGCTGCTGCCGGGCTTCCGCCACGTGCCGTTTGGCGACATCAGCGCCCTGCGTACCATGCTGAGCGAATGCCGTAAGACCGGCGACGACGTAGCGGCGGTGCTGCTGGAGCCAATTCAGGGTGAAGGTGGCGTGATCCTGCCGCCACATGGCTATCTCCCTGCCGTGCGTCAGCTGTGCGATGAGTTTGGCGTACTGCTGATCCTGGATGAAGTACAGACCGGGATGGGACGCACCGGCAAGATGTTTGCCTGCGAGCATGAGAACGTCCAGCCAGACATTCTGTGCCTGGCGAAAGCGCTCGGCGGCGGCGTGATGCCGATTGGCGCAACGATCGCCACCGAAGAGGTGTTCTCGGTGCTGTTTGACAACCCGTTCCTGCACACCACCACCTTCGGCGGTAACCCGCTGGCCTGTGCGGCTGCGCTGGCGACCATCAACGTGCTGCTGGAGCAAAACCTGCCTGCGCAGGCGGAGCAGAAAGGCGACATGCTGCTGGATGGCTTCCGCCAGTTGGGCCGTGAATACCCGGATCTGGTCCAGGACGCACGCGGCAGAGGGATGTTGATGGCGATTGAGTTTGTCGATAACGAAATCGGCTACAGCTTTGCGAGCGAGATGTTCCGCCAGCGGGTGCTGGTCGCCGGTACGCTCAACAACTCAAAAACCATTCGTATTGAGCCACCGCTGACGCTGACGATTGAGCAGTGTGAGCAGGTGCTGAAAGCGGCGCGTAAAGCGCTGGCAGCACTGAGGGTGAGCGTGGAAGAAGCGTAATATTCACTCCCCCTCCATGCGAGGGGGAGTTTCTTAGCGGTGGAACTCCGCCACCGTCATAGTAAACCGCAGAAGGTTTTCTCCCTCATTAGCGTAACCATGCGCCGCCTCTGTTTTCGCAACCGCAGACGCACCAGCGTTAACCTGCGTGATTTTATCATCCACCGTCAGGGTCAACACGCCCTCGTTAACATGCAGCAGCTCAAACGTCCCCGCCGGGTGCCCCGGTGAGGTAAAACACTCGCCGGGATGCATCTCCCACTGCCACAGTTCAATCATGTCCGGGCCCGCGGTTCCTGCCAACAGTCTGGCGCGCCCACCCTGTGCGCCCTGCCACAGAACCGGGATCGCCTCTTCTTCAATAATGTGCACCAGTGGCTCACTGGAGACGTTGACGATATCCGCCACCGAGACGCCAAGCGCAGCGGCAAGTTTGCAAAGAATGGCAATGCTGGGATTCGCCGCCCCTTTTTCGATCTCCACCAGCATGCCTTTGCTGACGCTGGCGCGGCGGGAAAGCTCATCCAGCGAGAGTTTTTTCTCTTTGCGCCAGTTACGAATACGGTTCGCCACAGCCAGGCTTACCTGGGCGATATCTGCACCCGAATCGGTCAATATATTGACTTTACCAGTCATTAGTCACTACCATGATATAAAACAGTCAATACAGGATTATTTATGTCTCTCGTTACGCCGTCAATAGACTCGCGTCTTGCCAGGCTTGTTCCTGGCTTTCGGGCGTTGAGTATTCTGGTTGAAGCTGCGCCGATTACCCACCCAGAGGTTGCCCGCGCGGCGCTGGCGCAGGCCTGCCAGCAAGTGCTCAATGATGATGTGCCCTGGGCTGAAGCGCACCTCTCTGACTGGGATAATGTGTTTAAGGCCTTCGGTGCAAAACCGAAACGCACCCCCTGCTCCGCCGCGGCTTTGCGCAAGCGGGTGCTGAAAGACGGTTCATTGCAGCCGCTCGATCCGGTGGTGGATATCTACAACGCGATCAGCATCCGCTATGCCATTCCGGTTGGTGGAGAAAATCTCGCGGCCTATTCCGGCACACCGTACCTGACCCTGGCTGAGGGTAATGAGCCCTTTGATACCCTGAAAGAAGGCCAGCCAATGGTGGAATACCCTGACGCCGGGGAGGTTATCTGGCGCGACGACATCGGCGTCACCTGCCGACGCTGGAACTGGCGACAAGGGGTACGCACGCGTCTGGACAGCCGGGCGCAATCCATGTGGTTTATTCTCGAAAGCCTGCCGTCAATGCCACTGGCAGTGCTGGAAGAAGCAGGTGCCGAGCTGGTCAACAACCTGCAACGGCTGATGTCAGGGGCAACGGCTCAGGTGCAACTGCTGGAACTGTAAGAGGACAAAACGATGTTTCACGGGTTAAGCGCCTTTCCGCTAACGCCACTGAAGGACGGCAAATGATACTCGCGGATCTGGAGCTGGCCTGAAAATGCCGGGTGGCACTTGCGCTTACCCGGCCTACAAAATCAACATAACCTCGTGCCCGTAGGCCCGGTAAGCGCAGCGCCACCGGGCAAAACGTTACTCCGGCAACAGTCCCACAAAACTGCGTTTTTTGCGCGGCTCCGACATCAACTGCTCAAGCTTATCCACGCACGCCAGATAGTGCGGCGTTTTCTTGTGTGCCAGCACCGCCTCTTCGTCTTTATAGGCTTCGTAGATAAAGAACCGGGTTTTCACGCGCGGGTCCTGCAACACGTCGAAACGCAGGTTTCCCGGCTCCTGGATCGCCCCTTCATGATTGGCGCGAAACACCTCCAGAAACTCGTCCACCCGTTCGGGTTTGATGTTGATCTCCACTAACGTCACATTCATTTTGCTTCTCCCTGTTTTTCTTCCTGCCAGAACTGGAACGCTTCCCGCGCGCTCATGTTCTCGTGAACCACTTTTTTCACCGCTTTTAGCATGGCGAGTGGCGCGCTGGACTGGAAGATATTGCGCCCCATATCCACGCCAGATGCCCCTTGATCAATCGCACGGAAACACATCTCCAGCGCCTCATGCTCCGGTAGTTTTTTGCCTCCGGCGATCACAATCGGCACCGGACAGCTGGCGGTGACTTTTTCAAAGCCCTCGTCCACATAATAGGTTTTGACGAACTGCGCCCCCATTTCGGCGGCGATACGGCTGGCGAGCGAGAAATACCGTGCGTCGCGCGCCATCTCTTTACCCACGCCTGTGACCGCCAGCGTCGGCATACCGTAACGTGCCCCGGCGTCCACCAGCTTGATGATGTTGTTGATCGACTGATGCTCGAACTCACTGCCGATGTACACCTGCGCCGCCACCGCACAGACGTTCAGACGCAGAGCATCTTCCATCGCCACCGCCACGCACTCGTTGGACAGTTCGCCTAAGATCGAGTTACCGCCGGACGCGCGCAGCACCACCGGTTTGTTGGTGGCAGCCGGCACAGTGCTTCGCAGAATGCCACGGGTACACATCAGCACATCGGTTTCGCCAAACAGCGGGGCAATCGAGAGATCAATACGCTCAAGGCCGGTAGTCGGCCCCTGAAAGTAACCGTGGTCAAAGGCCAGCATCACCGTGCGGTTGCTTTTCGGGTTGAAGATGCGCGAAAGTCTGGACTGCATGCCCCAGTCCAGCGAGCCGCAGCCCTTCAGGGTGTACGGCACGTTTTGCTGCGGTGTGCCGATGCCAAAATCTTTGCCGTCTTTGATGTCGTCTAAATCAGCCATTTACTCCCCCGTCAGAAATCGTATTGGTTGATGTTCTCTTTGGTGAACACCACGCGCTCTGG